>NZ_ACQA01000004.1 GCF_000182645.1 Brucella intermedia LMG 3301 | reverse complement strand
ACGTCACCGTATGGGGCTTCTGCAACCTGACGCTGAAAATCCTCCGCCATGCGCTGAAGCGTGGCCGTGCGGGTGGGTGCAGGGCGTATCTCGAAGCGCTTGCCGTTCTCGACAATGGCGTGGGAGTTTTCCAAACCATGCTTGCGAATATACCCTTCCGCACGAGCGCGGTTGCCAAACCATTTCGGCGCAAACGCCTTCTTGGTGTCGCCGTTCTTTGTCCACTTTTTGAAATCGGCGAGCGTGGATTCGGTCACGTCGCCCATTCCCTTCCAACCGGGCGTGTAATTGGCGAGATATGCAGCTTCCGCATCCTGCTGGCTGTCGAAGCCGATCATCACTTTGTGTTCGTCAAATCGGCCATTGTCGGGGTTCTTCTGGTCAACGACAAACACTTTTGTGTCGTCGGCCAGATCAGCCGTACCGGGCTTCACGAAAACGTCGATGTGGTCTTTGTCGCGGCCAACTGTGCCTTTGATGTAGCCATAATGGCTCTGCATGGTCGTTGACCAAGCCTTGCCGTTAGCGTCCACGCCCTTCCGCTGCGAACCAGCCGGGTTCTCGATCGACAGATCCATTCCGCCCAGGCGAACATGGCCCTTGGCATAATTGCCCGCTTCTTTCTGTGCCTGCGTGGGCTCCGGCAGATTGTTTTCAGGGTGGGTGGCAGCTTCGCGCGCCGCGTCATCGATTGGAGCGGTCGCGGTAGGTTCGCTTGCAGCGGGTTCCGAAGCTGTTGCAGTGTCGTCGGCAATCGGTGCGCGTTCCGCTTCAGCGCGCTTGCGCATCCGCTCAAGCATGACAGGATTCACGCCATGCATTTCGACGGGCAGCTTTGATCGAGCTTGCCGCCCGGCCTTTTCGACCCGATAACGATAATCGTCCGCGAGCTTGCCGGCGTCTTCAAACGAAATTCCAAGTTCATCTGCGAGCGCTCGCTGTGCTGGCGGCGCTGCTTTGTCCTTGTCCAATTCAGACGCGCCCAGCAAGCGCTTCGCCATTGCGCGGTCTGCACCAAGGTCATAGATGCGCTCTGAAACATCGTCTGGAAGGCGAACGGATTTTTCCCCGAACTTGCGTACACGCGGCGTCGATGGGTCGATATCGTCGCGGGCGACAGGCGGATTGATGGAAGCTTCTTCCGCCTGCACTTCCTTTTCGGACATGGCGTCCACATAGAGGTGCTTGATCGGCACTTGGATCGTCATGCCGCTCGGTTCGCGGACAATGGCCTCTGACTCCCCGTCATCGAACACATAGCGCTCTACCTTGCCGGTGACGCGTTTCAGCCCCGGCGCGTCAACAATGACGCTTTGCCCTACCTTCGGCGCATTATCTGCGCTCACAATCGGTTTCTGCCGGGTTTCTGGCGCAACGTCTTGCGTAACGGTAGTTTCGGTGGGAATTGGTTCCTGCGCGGGAATATCGTTCTGCGCTTCCGTATCGCGAACGGGCAATCCCTCTGCGCCCGGCTCCGCCGGTGCCTGAATTGCATTGAGCGGAACCTGATACACTTCGCCTGCATCGTCGGAGACGACAACTTCACCATCGGAGAAGCTATCGATCTTGGCGGTCATCTTCGCGCCGCCTGGCATATTGACCTCAACGGTCGAACCGATTGTAGGCGCGGCCTTCGATGATGTGACGCTCGATGCTGTCTTTACGTCAGCCGGTCGCAGTCCCGAATCCTGCGCCTGTTCCAGCGAAACGAGCAATCTGTCGCCGATGATGTGCTCAACGCCGTTCCCATCGATAACGCGATGCATTCCGGATGGAACTCTGTCTTGGTTCGCCGCCATCATCACGGTCTGGCCGTGAAGTGGGCCGGGTCCGCTGCCGTCTACGTCTCGATCGTCTACGACATATTCGAGGTTGGTGCGGGCAGCGCCGGATTCAAAGGCTTTGGACAGCGGTCCCTTACGCTGCGGGGCTTCCACTTCGGGTTCGGGCATCCCGGTGACAGGCGATGGCGCCGCGTCGGGAATACCCTCGGACGTTGCTTGCGGATCGGAGGCCGGCGCGGCATCCGCCTGCGCAGAGGGATCGGACTGACTACCTTTCGACCGCATGGGATTCGCGCCGCCTGCCCCGCCGACCGCGCCGCCGGTGAGTGCGCCACCAATGAAATTGTCGATGATCGCGATGGCCTGTTCGGAACGCGATTTATCCGCTCCGAGCGCTTCTTGAACGCCTTCGGAAACGACCTGCTGCATCGCTTCGGTTGACCCTTCGGTCAACGAACCTTCGGCAATGCCCTTGATAATACGTTTGCCGATTGACTGCTTGATCGCGTCTTTCGTGGCAATATTGAACAGATTGCCGAAACTGACCATATCGAGTGCAGCCATCGGCACCGCGCCAGTAGCAGCCCAACCGGCCAACTGTTTGTCGGTGAGCTCGCCCTTTTTGACGCGCGCCTGAATATTGTCGTTCTCGATCAGCTCGCCGTAAATATCGCCGAGGTTCTGAACGTAGGACGGACCGGCAGCGCCAGCCAGAAACCCAACAATCGGATTGCCGCCAGAGACCGCCGCGCCAGCAACACCCGCGCCGACCGAGGGAGCCATTGAGCCGAGACCGTTCCCAAGGCTGAAAGCTGCATAATCGGTGGCATCGCTGACGAAGTTAGAAAAGGAATCGGTGCGGATATTGGAAAAGCTGGGGACGCGTGCCGCGCGCTTTTCCGATCCAGACTTGCCCCATTCACGCACGGAATCGCCTAAGCCGCCAATGGTTTCGTTGTCGAACAACACGCCAAGGGCTTTGAGACTATTGCCTAGAAGCGTGGGGTTCTGGTCAACAAGCGCGCCTTTGAAGCCCTTCATAAACTGGCCGGGCTGATTGGCCTCGAAATCCTGTTTCCAGGCCGCGTACTCGTCTTCTGTCATGGCCGCATATCGGCCAGGCGCTTCCTTGTTCAGTTCCTCCAGACGCGCATCGATGTCGGCTCCCGGCGCGGCTGCGGGCGGCTCGTCCTTCGCATCCTGCTCTTGGCGCGAAGCCCGAGCCTCATCAATCTCTGCCTGAAACGGATTCTTGCCTTGGTAAAAATTGCCGGGATCGCTGGCTTCAAAATTTTCGTCTAGCTCGATCGGCTGTGCGGCAGGAAGGCGTTCATGCCTGATGCGCGTGCGCGCTGCGGCCTGCATCCAGTCCGGTGCCTTCCCGAAATTGCGGGCAGACTTATCGTGCATATACCAAAAGCCGTCTTTTGAGTTCGGCATTTCTTTCAAATCGACATGCAGCATGTCTGGAGAGTTCGTATAGGTGATGAAACGGCGAACGCCTCGCGCCTTCAACGATTGGACCAGCTCAAAGCGCTGCTGTTTGCTCATGCCCCTTCATGCTGATATCGACGGCGGTGCCATGCGTGTGCTCGCCGCCTCCGTTGCCTTTCGCCTTTTCGACGGAATGCTGGGGCGAGCGGTAGCCGGAATTGATAACAAGCCCGCGGCCAATGTCGCCCGAAACGTTCGTCAATATCGCGGCGAACGCTGGATTGATCTTCTCCTGACCTTGATGAACGAAGGAAAGACTGCCAACTGCGCCGCTTTCCGGTTCCTTTTCTTCCGGCACCAAGTTTGCCAAGCCGCGGCCATTCGCATAACCGTACTTGCGGGGTTCAATGCCGGGCTCATAGGTGCCCTGTTCGGCCTGCGCGACGTTGCGGCCCGGTTGCGAATTGTAGAAGACGTGGCCGCCGATACGGGTAGTAGCGGGCATTTTGCTTGCCCAGTCGGGATTAACACCGCCAGCGTGGAAATGGTCAGCTCCCTGTGTCGGGTCTTTCAGTTCCCCTGCCAGCACGCCGCGCAGTATCTTCTCGGCCTCCGCGCGAACCTGCGGGTTCTGCTCGGCCTGAACGGCCTTTTCGCCAGGCGCATAATAGCCTTCAAACTGGCTGGGAGCGCGCACGATATCGCCAATGCTCTTACCCCGGCGCTCGGCGCGATTGCGAATGACGTTGGCAACGGCCAGCATGCCGACTGGCCCGTCGCCGCCCGCCTCTGCAATCATGGTGTTGATCGTGTCGTTCCAGTCGCGGGCCGACATGCCGGGCACAGGTGCGGGCTGATCCTTCGCTGGCGCTTCTGGCTGCACACGCGCCGATGGTGCGGAATTATCCTGCGCGGGCTGCGGGCGCTGAATACCGGGAAGTTCCATCGAGGATGTGGAATCGACAGGAGCGCGCGCGGCCTTTTGATCAACCGAAGGCAATTCTTGCTCGCGCGGCTTCTCGGACGGTTCCCGATTTTTCGCCGCCGGTGAGTTTGCACCCGAGTTGCCGCCGAAGAAGGTATCAATATCGGTGTTATCGTCGAGAATAATAGCCATGACGTGTCCTTACGATAGGAGCACGTCATGCGCTGATCGACGCGACTATATCTAACCTCGCGCGCGCACGCGAGAGGGGAACGGCGGGTACTGCAAAATTTTGACAGACGCGCTTGTTAAGTGCGCGGAAACCATAGATATGCGAGGGTGATAGTTCCAGTTTCGGCAGCGAAAGCAGAGAGCGTTGAGCCAGCCAGCGCGCCGGGGGAGATGGGCTTCCCCGGTAATTGCAGCGTGAGCCTCGCTGCCGAACAGGAGTGAAACGAATGGGTTTTATACCTGTGAGTATCACACTTACGATAAAGAAAACCCGCACGGGCTGGCGTGCCTACGTGCGGGTAACATTCTTTAGCTAAGTGCCCGGCTGGCAGAGTTACCGCTCTGTCAGCCACTCCTGAAAGATAGCGGCTCTACGGCAAAATTTCAAGTTCATGGTTATCCGAGCCCAACGGCTCGCTCGATTGCTGCATCGCGGCAGCGTGCCCATGCCTTATCGCAAAGTCGATCAAGACGCACAGCTATAACGCGTTTGTCGCTGCCAGCAGGGTAACACCAGTAGCCGTTCAATCCAAACAGCCGCTTGTATCGGCGGAAAAGCTTGTATTTCCGGCGCTTCAAATGCAGCGGCACGGTTTTCCAGTGCTCGCTACAAATCCACTCGCTCGTGTTGTCCCGGTTATGCCGCGTGCGCCTGCAGAACGGTACGCAGCAATTAATGCGGTCGGACATTACCGCCCCAGCCCCACCACGCCATTGCCAGCACCGGACAATTCTTCCGGCCATTCGTCTTGTGGAACGCCCGCGTTCATGAGCTGCTGCTTAACCCGCGCCGGATCTCCGCCGCGCGCCAAAGCTTCCTTAGCGTAGCCGATTGTGGTGGAACGCGCACCGGCCTGAGGGCTACCAAGGCCAATTTCCGGCGTCGGTAGCTGGCCGTTGGAAGGAATCGGTTCGGGCTGTCTGGATTTCTGCGCCGGTACCGGTGCATCACCCAGTCCAGCGGCTTTCGGCTGCTCTTTGCTCGTAAGGTCAACTGTGTTGCCGCTTTCCGTGTCCACGATGATCTTTTTCGGCAACTCCGGGGCCTTGTCGGCGGGTTTGTTGCTCTGACCAGCTTTTTCCGCACCGAAACTATCAGCAGCGGAAAGGTCTTTGCGAATGAGCTTGTCCTTCTCGTCGTCGCTGTACGTGTCCCAATTCAGATCAGATTTGGCGCGTTGTTCCGCCGCCTTCTGGTAGCGCTCGGACTGCTTTTCCGGCGAACTGGCACCGGAATATTTCTGATCGATTTTCTTCTTGTCCTCGTAATTTTCGAGTTCCGATTTCCGTTTGGCCTCGGCAGCGCGCGCCTCGGTCTGTGACTTATATGCTTCGAGGGGATTGCCGATCTGCGCAATTGCGGCCGGAATATCTTCGAGGCGATAGTCGCGCGTGATTGCCTTACCATCTGGCCCGTTCGCCTTGACGCGATAGCCCACTGTTTTGCCCTTGTACTGTATCGGCTCTGCACCGGCGAATTTCACATCGGACGAAATGTAGCCCTGCAACTGCGAGCCAGCATACACGTCCTGGAACGCGCCCTCATAATCACCTGACTGCGCCTTCACCAACGCGGACGAAAAAAGCTTACCGCCTTTAAGCGCATCGTCGGAGCGGCCCCAGTCGCCAAGCGCCTTCGCTCCTGCATAATCACCCTTTTCCATCAACAGCGCCTGTTGCTTGGGAAGCTGGTAGTTAAGCCAGAACGATTGGAAATCGCTGCCCTCGACAGCACCCGCCGCCTGCGCGTCAGCAAACGCCTTTTTGGTGTCGGCGTTGAGCTGGTCCTGCTTCGCCTTATAGGCTTGCTTTTCCTTGCGCTCGTCCCATCGATCACGCATCCGCATACCGGCTTCGAGGCCATCAACGAATCCCGCTAGTCCTGCACCGAAGCTCATGCCGCAACTCCCAATCCAAGTTCCATGCCTCGCGATGGCTTACGAGCCTGTTTTGCTGGTGCCTTGTCTTTCGACGGCCCGAGGCCAATTTCACCGGCGATTTCCTTGACCTGCTTGCTCAAGTCCTGCACGGCCTTCATGGTTACGCCGATAGCGTCGATGACAGGGATAGTCTTGCCGTCGCCCTTGCCGGTGGCTTCCTTGAAATCCTGCGCATAGGTGCCGATATGCCGCCCACCGTCGCCGATGCCAGGCATGTAGTCCCATTCCTCGACGGGCATCTGCTCGATGGCTTCAAGCGCCTTACCCTCCTCGACCGGCTGCTTGTTCTCCTTGACGTTCTCGTCGGACGGCATGAAGAACCCGGCGAGCCCACCAAGCGCCTGACCGATGCCGCTCCACAGTCCGTTATTGGCCTGCTGTTCAGCCTTCCATGCGTCAACCTGCGTTGCGTATTGCTGATTGAGCGTCTGGCCCATGCCGGCATAGCCCTGCATCGCCCCGGCGTAGCCGGAATTGACGATGCTTGACGCGGCATTGCTCTGCGCGTTCGCCTGTTGATTTAGGCCAACCGCGCCGGAGCTGGCGCCAAGTCCGAGGGCTTGCGCCTGTGCCGACTGCGCCGGTAGGCCACGGCCAAGGTTGGTAACGTCTGCCTTGAGCGCAAGGCCCTTGTCACGCACCATCTGGCGCGCGTTGTTCCGTCCGCCAGCATCGGCAAGTGCATAGGCCATATCGGTTGCGCGGTCGATGCCAGCATACCGCCCCGAAGTCGGGTTGATGCCCATTGACGCGGCTTGGCGCAGACTCTGTTCTTCGGCGGAGGCCTGCGCAGCGCGAACGTCCGCGGAGGCTTCCGCTGCCGCTTCGGATTGTCGTTCTTCCGTCGCGTAATTCGTTGCCTCTTTGATGAAATCGTCCTCAATGGGCTTGAAGACATTTTCATATCGTTCTCGGTCGGATTTCGCCCACGCCGCCTGTTGGTCAGCAATACCAAGCTGTTGCTCGGTAACGCGCTTGGTCAGCGCGTCCAGTTCCTTCTGGCGTTCCTGCGAGATAGCAAAGGCATCTTTGGCAAACGCCAGCCATTCCTCGCCGGTTTCGGCCTGCTTAAGCGCGGCCTTGCCGATATTCGGATCTGGATCGGGCGCAGATTGCGAGCTTTTACCCATGATGCGAGCCTCAAAGAAATCTGGTGGCGGCACATCATGCGCTCGGATGCGAATTTATATCTGTTCCCGCGGTGAAATTCTAGATCAAGCGTTCCGGCGATATGACCAAATCGAACCGAGGAAGGCTGCGGCCAATACACATGCGAGAATATACAGTCCGGGCAGCTTCAAAACCATGGCGACGAACATAGCGGGGATCGCAAACGCCACCCCGGTAATGCAATGAGAGACAAAATCCCAAAAGCGGTCGCTCACTCGTGGGGCGAACCACAGCAACGCGACCATAACGATGAACACGATAATGCCGCCTGGCACAAACGCGGCATCGTCACCCCATGACATAGCACCCATGATGAAACCTCATAAATTTATGAGACTGGAAGTCAGCCAGCGACATTCACGCCGCAAAAGCCCGAAAACGATTATATCTTCACCATGAAGCCCCGCCTCGCGCAAGCGCCCTTCCTCCCGAAAGCCCATATGAGCGCAGAATCGGGCGGATGCAACGTTACTTTCCGGCACAAACGATGTGATGCGCTTGAACCGGAGTTGAACGAACGGATATGCGAACACCATCCGCATATAGTCACGAGTGAGCCAACGCCGCGAGCCATCCGACGCAACGTGGATCTGACAATCATCGGATGCGAAGGTGTCAAAAACTGTCACCCCAACAATCTGTTTCTCTTTGAGAACGGCGATTGTGGTGGCATCGGAGCGGAATTGCTCGATGCCGATCTGATGCGCGGCCCATTCCTTATAGATGCGGCGCTGCTCATAATCGTATTCGTAGCTCATGACAGCACACCAAGGTCGCGAAGGATTTTTTCGGCTTCATCTGCGGATTTCGCGATGTGGTACGGCACGTTCTCCGCCTCGCACCATTTCTGGAAATCGGATTGATTTGCTGACTGTCGACCGTCTGGAGCTTTAATTTCGATTGCTGCAGCGCCCGCTCCCCACATGAATATGAAATCAGATGCGCCGGGGATCATGCCGAGTGCTTTAGCAATCGCGTAGCGGATTTTGGCGTTCTTGGTGCCACCGCCCACTTCGTTTGGTATATGCGTCCACACAGCGCGCAGCCGCTGCTCGATCGTCCACGCACGGAGGCGGTTGGCCAATTCAATTGTGATGCGATCTTCGGGCCCGAGCTTCACCGCACCAAGCTTGCCTGGGAGCATCAACCGTAAAATAGCAGCTCTCATGCGCGGCCCAGCCGGTCTTTCAACGCCTGCGATAGCGATTGCAGTATCTGGTGAAGGCGCTGCACGTCCTCAACAAGCGCATTGTGCTGTGCGGCGGTAGGAGCGGCAGACACGAGCCCTGATTTCAGGCGATACGAATAATCGGTCAGCGCCTCAAGATCAGAAACACGAACGGCTGCTTTGTGCCGCTCGCCGGGATTGCGCTTGCCCGCCAGAACTTCCAGCGTTTCGGTTTGCAGTTGATCGAAAACACTCATGACATTGCAACCCGCTTCAGCTCGTCCATGGTGGACGCCATGACAATTTGCGAAACGCTGACATTGGCGCTCACATCAATTTCCCAAACCGTTCCTGCAACGGCGGGAAGCCTGACGGGCGTTCCCGTTCGCGTAACTGTGGCTATCAACCGGCCATTGGCGTACACGCCCACGCGGACGTTTCCGGGCGGGGTCGGCAGGCGTAGAAGATTGTCGCCAGCAAATGCGATGTGATTGATCGGTGCACTGTTCAGATCGCCCAGGCTGACCTTGGACGCTATCAATTCCGCGTTCTTCGCGAGGATCTGCGCGCGCTGCGTTTCATAGTTCTTGTATTCCAGCGGAGATACATAATCGATCGTGTCAATCTGGATCGCAGCAAAACTTGCTTCCCCAGACATATGGAAATCCTTCGATTTCCAATAGTAGGATTCGCGGTCACCCTGCGGGGAATCCAGCCGGTAAATGTCCCGCTCACCTTTCGCGAGGAAATAAACCGCACCAGTCTCGATTTCATACGTGGAGGACGAAACCGCCGTGTTTGTGCGGATCAGATATGGCGTGCTGCCAAGGTCGAAGAAAACCGCGCCTGTGAGCTGGGTGCCGTCCACGTCCTCAGTATCGTAAAAGGCGATATAGCGTCCGGATAGCTGCCCGCCGATGATCGTTTCTGGCGACAAGGCCCGCCATTCATTGACGCCCATAATGTTGCCCGTCACGAGCTTTGCCTCGCCATTTGCGGCCACCGCTGCAAGTCCTTCATTCGAGGGATATGCAATAGCAAAGCCAAGATCGACGATGCCGCGGGCATTGACGCACGGCAAGTTTGCTTCGAGCTTCACCATCTGCATTGTATCCGGAGACGAACCGGTTGCGAGATATGGATTTGCCTTGGTAGCAATCACCAATGACGTGCCGATGGCGCCAAGCCCGACAATATCGGCGTCGGTGGTCAGCACATACTTTTCCGGCCAAGCGTGAGGTCGGAAAGGCTCGCAAAAATACAGCTTCTTGCCGTCGAAAGCAGCCATCATGCCGTTTGGCATCGCTATAAGCCCGCGCAGCGTATCGGGCGGCGCATTCCAGGCGACAGATGGCAGCATTTCTTGGAATGCATCAACCGCAATATTGTCGACGAAGTTTGCGCTTGATGCATCACGCTCTGCGATGAAATAGAAGTATGTCCCCTTCGAGCCGGTTTGCGACCGATATATGCGCTGTTTCGTAATTGCACGGCCACCAGGCGGGGCTTGAAAGCCCGAAAGTGTCACCGTCTGGCCGGGCTTCCAATCCAAGTTCGCCGAGGCCGGCGCAGGCTCGGACTCCTCCCCCATCTCAGTCACATAGGTGTAGGTATAAATGCGGGTCTGAGTGTCGCCGTTGCCGGTTCCGCTCAAGGCGGTCGCGAGGGCCGCCGAAGGTCGCGCAACGGCCAGATCGTAAACCGTGCCGTTAACGCGCATCTTCGGCTTGCCGTCGCCGGTGTAATAAAGGCGTTCTTCAGCTACCGGGCCGGGGGCGGCGTGCACAATGCCTGTCCACCACAGCCATTCATTTTGAAACCGGTAGATCGTTTTGGCATCTGCCGACGCAATGGAGTGTTCTTGCACGGGGGTATTGAACGGCGTGAGCCCGCCGTCATCGAGGCGCGTGTTGACGGAAAACTGGGCGGCAGTCGCAGGCAGAAGGCGGGATATGAGCCGGGGTTGCTCCCCGGTGAAAGCAGTAAGCTTGATTGCAGGCATGATTCACCTCTCGAAAGAGGCACGTCATGCGCCATTACCGGCACTATAGTGGTGTTCACGGGGGTTCGCAATTATCGCCGGGTTCAATGGCGAATGATGCCCAGTCGGTAACCCAAAAGCGTCATCGTCGATGCAAACCAGCTCCTACCTTCCAGCCGCAGCCGCTCGCGCACATAAGTCAGATTTCGACGCTTGCGCTTACCTTTGGCAGTCCAGACTGTCGAATCGGGTTGGAAAGTCCAATCCAGCCAGCCAGCGTCAGCGATATCGAAGATGCGAACTTCCCTGTTGGCGATGAAAGTTTCATAAAGCGCTCGCTGATCGACATAATACAGGCGGGTATGGTTGGAGAGGTATTCTTCGACCGCTTCAAAGAAAGCAATGCCCTTTGGATCAGCATACACCATAGCCCCAAGCACTTTCATGCCAAGCCGCTCGTAATCTGATCGGCCCTTTTCGTTGTCGAGGCGAAGATACAGGCCAACGTCTGCATCATAGCGATGCGGGATCGGACGCATGACCAAACTGTCTATATCGAGAACGACAATTGGTCGATTGTAATCACGTAACAGCGCGGGCAAACGGAAAAACCGAAGCGACTGGTAATAAACCACGGCTTCGCGTTCTTCCATTTCATCATGTGCGCGAGGGTCGATCCATACCTCGACCTTGAGGCGCAAACGTTCATCAGCCGAGAACTGGGCCAAAAATTCTGGAATAAGCGTTTGCTTTAGCTCGGATGCCCGCCCAAGCAGCCGAACTCCAGGAGCGGGGGTCACAGTTATATGGACGGGATGCCCGGCCCGTAATGCAGACTTGGCGAAGCCTAAAGCGTGTTTGCGGAAATAAATTTCATCCGATGCAGCGAATACCAAAGGCTTCGCGCTGAACACAGTTGAACCGTCCATGATGCCCCCAACACTAAGTAGCTAGGTATCTTCAGACGGTTCGGATTTCAACTGTAATTATTGGTTATTGACCCAATATTTGTCATCTTTGTAGTCGGCGGGAATCGGGTTCATCGCCTGCAACACGAACGACGCTTGGTATAAGGGCTGTCGATAATCGGCTGATGCTATCAAAATCTGTTGCCATTCGGCTGCTGTGATTGTGACGGGGCCTGTTTCGGTAAAGATTCCAATGCGCCCCATTTGATCGTTTCGATTGATGAACGCCTGGGCAAGAGGCGTTACTTCATCCATCCAGCGCCGCATATCCGTTTCCGTGGTGCCTATATGATGGACCCCTCGGTTATCCCCAAAATCGTAATCGAAACCAAGCTGCAGTCTTCGATCACGTTCCGTCACAACATCATCGACTGTTGGATCCGGGCTTATCAATGCCGATCCGGTCCATATTTTGCCGTAGACATTGCCGCCGGGTCCATAAGTCATCCCGTAATTCTGATCGATGCCGATAATCGTATAACCCGCGATTTGTGTTTGCTGAAAGTCATCAGTCATCGTAACGACACGGTTATCGTCATCGACAGCGATGTAGTATGGATGGGGATATTGTTTGGCAATTTCAAACCAATCGACACCATCACTGTTTCTAAAAATTCGTATAGGATGCCGTTGAGCAGGGGCAAAAATTGGCTTTCCATCGTCGTCCACGCCGGTCTGTACCGGGGGGATTTCAACGGTGTCGCGCGTTTCGATCATTTTGCCGAAGTTTTTCATTACCAACCTCCTAGTGCTCGCCAACCAGCATTGGGGATGTAAATTTGCGGCTGTCGGGCACCGAAATAATACTGATCACCGCCTTTGCGGTACGCATAGGTAAAGACATAACCACTTGGTGCATGCCAACCTGTGTCCCTCTCCATTGCATGTTCCACATAACCGGCAAACCTCGTATCAGTAACGCGCCAGTTGTCCTGATCTGCGATCGTCCCTTGAGACCAACCGCCTACCGCGCCGGCATTGGCGGCATAGCCGGCGTTACCCGTGATATGCATCCAGTACGTTCCGCCGTCGCCATAGGCGGCGGTTGCCGTGCCTTTATAAACTGGCCCACCCAAGCGCAGTGAACCATCAACTCTGAACTCGGCCACAACGCCCTCATTGCCACTGGCGTTGATATGCTGGATCGCGAACCCGGCTGCTTGACCGTTCGCAAAATTAATGATGCCCGCAGACCAGATGCCCGCCCAGCCTGTGTTATTATACTTTCCTGCGATGACCGGCGCATACGACGAACCGTTAAGTGTCGCTGATGCATGGAAAGGTGCGCCACGCGTGAACATGCCCGCGTACGCTCCGCCCTCGGCGGATGTCCAGAACGAGGAACGGGTGCCGGAAACAGCCACACCTTCAATCGGGCCGTTCATCTTGCCGCCGGAACGCGGCAACAGTCTGTTGACCAAGCCGGACCAACTGAAGCGCTTTAGTTTGCGCGCAACCATGTCGAACCAGAAAAAGCGGGCGTCTTCGTTATCGAAGTTTTCATTTTCCCACTGTGCGGCTTCCATCGCCGAAGGCACGACCTCGAATATGGCCGAAGTTGTCAAACGCAGATCAACGCGAGCGCCCGCCGCGAATGCCTTTGCAGTGGTCCCTTCTTTCCCGCGCTCGACGGTTATTATCGCACCGACGCGGGCCGTCGCCTTCACAATCTCCATATTGCCCGCGTTATCGACGAGCGTGAGAGGAAACCAATCACCTGCGGCAGGGTTTGGAAATCTACCGGCGTCCGCTGTCAGAACCGAAAGATTGGTGTCGTCTGCATCGATGGCCGCGGCCAACAGGGACGTAGCGTTATTGGTAAGAACAACCGCCATTATCGGCACTCCTTAATGCGAAGCTTGAAGCAAACGACCTTCGTCCGGCCCTGCACTGTGGTCACGGTGAGCGAAATTTGTGCGGTATCGCCGTTCGCCCCGCCAGAAATCCAAAGGCGCACACTGCGGTCGGTATAGTCGCCGCGGTCGATGACGGCCGCGCTATCGGCAACCGTGGCCTCCCAGTCTCGGATGCGGTCATCCCCGGTAAGCCATTCATCGAACGAAACATCATAATCCAGCACGTCGCCGGGGTTTTTCATAAGCAGCGCAAGGCTCATGCCGGGTCCTCGTTATCTGGATTACCGATGTGTCGGTCGGAATCGGGAACGATAATCGTCCTTTCATCATGAAGGACATTCAGCGGTGCGGGTGCTGCGGGAACAGCCAGCCATCGCAGATCTTCGAGTACGCGCATCACTCGTGTTTCTTCTGTGGGCGTCATGCGCACATGGGGCATGCGTATCGACGACAGAAAGACGATTGAACCTCCGGCGAAAATCTGGCGGCGTGCCGTGGCCGTGGCTTTCCCATCGAAGCGGATTGGCCCGGAAGCCGGGAGCCCGACGCGACGGACGGCCGTGGCAGTTTCCTTGAACTTCATAACGTCTTTGCCGGAGATCGGCGAAAACGATCGAAGGTTGACAGTCGACATAAAACGAATGAGGCCAGAGCCAATAGCGCGTTGTCGCCGTACTATTCTTGCCTTGCTCTGTGTAAGCACAATCTGGCCGGTTGCTACGGCTGCGCGACGGGCATGTAGATCGTTCTTCCCTGCCAGCCGGATAACGCCCAAGCCACCGGCAGAACGGCGACGGATGGCAATTGCGCCAGATTTGAAAACAACGATTCCTTTTGCCCGCGCTGCATGTCTCTGACTGATATTGGCCAGCGTGCTGAAAACAATAGTGGCTGTGCCAGTGGCAGTTACCCGCCGGTGCGGATCTACGTCGCCCACGAAACCAATTGCCATCGTGTCGTTTATCGCAGCGCGGCGGGTTGCGTCGAGCGTGCCGCTCACTCCCATAGTCATAGTGCCGGACAAAGCATGCACTATCGCGCCTTCATTGATAGCGAAGGCGTTGATGAAAGTGCCTGCAATGGTTCCGGCATTGACCATTACTGTATCTCAAGCCCCAGTTCGTTCGGGTGGATGACCACTTCGTCAGTTGGGTTGAGGACCTTCTGATAAGTCAGGGCACCAGACCAAATGCAGTTGCCGCCGTTCAGCGCATCCCATATCGACCAGTGGGTCAACGTCACCGTTTCCGCGCCGTCCATCGTTGGAAACAGAAGCTGCTTGGTATTGCTGGACTTCTTCGCGGCGCCCGCCGTGAAGCCTGTATCAACCGCGCCGCCCTGCGCTGCTTGCATCCGTTTGTAACCAGGCCATTTCGCAAGTGTGACCTCCGA
Source organism: Brucella intermedia LMG 3301 (assembly GCF_000182645.1). NCBI lineage: Bacteria > Pseudomonadati > Pseudomonadota > Alphaproteobacteria > Hyphomicrobiales > Brucellaceae > Brucella > Brucella intermedia. Next base: position 45,323 of record NZ_ACQA01000004.1, on the reverse strand, counting down.
AGCGCCATTCAGACCCGGATCTGCCGTATGGAGGGACACGTAAGCGTGAGTGGGCGGCACAAACGCAACGCCACGCACAAGAAGGTCGATAACTTTATTTCCGGTATAGGTGGTCGCAGGCATGTCACCCTCACATGTAGCTTGGTTTGGTACGGAGAGGCGCGCGCAATTGCGTTCGCGTGTGGTTCGTGCGGAGTGTGTCGAGCCCACCCTCAAACTTGGCTAGTAGCCGTGCACCAAGCTGCGGGTTTGCAAGCTCTGCATCTGGCATCAAGAGAATTTCGCCCGCTGCGCCCTGCCACAGCAATGTGCCGTGCTGACTGACGATATCGGACGGCAGCACATCGCATTCTATGCTCGGCTTGAGCCAGAGCCGCACGTGAACGGTGCACTTGTTCGCCGGATAGAGGCGTAGCGTGTTCGCTGAAAGCTGCGTGACAAAGCGTGGGATATTCTCACCGGGCTTGTCATCCATCCAGTTCGGATATCGCCGGTCCAATTCCTCGGCACGGATGCGCTCAAGCGGGCGTCCGTTCATCGTGGCAGTTTCGATGCGATAAATCTCTGCCTGCGGAACGGCCATCAGATATTCGCATGGATCGTTCTCGCCGAAGTTCAGCACATCGGTGTCGCGCCATACCGGCACGGCCTCGCAAAGCTCGATGGCCTTGTCGATGATGTTGGACTCGATCAGCGGAATCGGCGCTGCCGGTGCCTGACGGCGCACACGATCCACAATCGGGTCAAGATTGACGAGCCGCATTAACCAGTCCTCCGCGCGTTCGGGCTGGAATTAGCCTCAACCTGTGTCTTGATGCCGATAGCCTGGGCGAAAGCCTGATAGTGCAGTGCACCGCGTCCGGCATCCGCGCCGGTGGCGTCCTTCGTCTGCGCGCGGTAGCACACATAGTCGATGATCGGCTCTGAATATGGCTCTGGCAAACCTACCGGCACTTCATAGGACTTGATATCGTCCGGATCGCCGGTCGCCACGATCGGTGCAACCTCACACGCAACGGTGATATCCAGTTTGCCTTTGCCGTCATTGGCCGGATAGACGAAATATTCGGTCGGGTTCTTTTCGTCGAACAGGTAATGCAGAGCTGCAGGACGCTTGCGGCGCTCGCTATGCCAGTCGGGATCGGACATATCCATCTTCTGGATGGAAACGGGCGTCACAGCCTTACCGGGCGTACCGTCCGGATTGATGTTGCGTCGGGCTGCAATGAACATCATGGGGCGTGGGTCAATGTCGGTCGGGAGCTTCTGCTTGGTGCCCTTCTCCAGATCCACGGTGATAGAGTGCGTGTTCGCCGATGGCTTCGCAATCAGGATTGCGTTGATGGCGCTGTCGATCCAGCCGGCGAGCTCCGGCAAAGGCCAGCGAACCGCTTCCGGGTCGATGAGAAGCGTTTGCGCTTTCTGTATGATTTCACTGGCCTTAACCATTCGTTAACCAACCTTACTCGGCGTTAACTTTCGTTGCAGCGTCGGCCTTTTTTGGGCGACCTGCCTTCTTCTTTTCAGGCTTTGCAACGTCGCTGGCGTCTGGCTGCGGCGTAACCGTGGTGCCCTCGCCTTCCGGTGCCTTCTGCTGCTCGCCTGGCTGACCGTTCGGCTGCTGGCTTTCATCGCCCTTCTGGCCGTCCTGATCGCCATTGGAGGCGTCCGCATCCTCGCCCTCGCCGTTTTCATCGCTGTTCGCGCCTGAATTATCGCCACCGTTGCCGGTGTCATCGGCGGACTGCTGATTGCTCGCACCCGGCTCGACGATCTGCGACACGACTTCCATGTCGTCATCGTTGACGATCTGCTCGGTCTGGACGGCATCGCCAAGGATCATGTCGTCCGGCAGCAGCCGGTAATGCTGGGTTGAAAGGAAGCACTGGGCGTGAAGCTGGCTTGGCACATTCGCGACAGCGCGGCCATGTTCGTCAGTGGTGAAGTTATAGGCGACGCCACCGACATAAATATCGGACTGCGGGCCAAGCAGGCATTGAATGCGAGGCATGATGTTCCCTCCGGGGTTGATGGGAAAACGGCCACGGAAAGCTTGACGCCCGCCGTGGCCGCTTATCACTCTTTCGTCTGGCGCTTCTCGCCCCGTGGATTAAGCGACAACGGTAAGAGTAATGCCGATGGCAACCGCGGCAGTGGGCGCGGTCGTAATCTTCACGCCGATCCCGCGGGCTGCGTCGTTCGACGGGATGCGATAGGCGCTTGGCTTCGTCGGGCGGAAAACCGCGTCGGCGGTCAGATCCTGCGCGGCAGCGATTTCGGCGCCGCAAGTGCGTTCGGCATCTTCCTTGCCCCAGTCGCCAGTCATCACGCCGATATCGCCGCTCACTGCGCCGTCTGCATCGATGACCGCCTCCACAGGACGGCAACCGGGCGGAATGCATGCGATTTCGACGATATCGCCCACGGCGGCAGTTGCCGGGATCGTGGCGACATAGCGCTGCGTGGTGGCATAGCCAGCGCCGCGAGGATAGGTGACAGGGGTTTTGCCCTTTGCCGCATCACTCTTGAAATGGGTCATTGTCGTAGCTCCGATGGAGAAATCTGAAATGCGACGTGCCGCCCGTCATGGGCGGCGCGCTAATCACTTCTTCTTGGGCCGGGAGGCGTAAGTATCGAGCGCGACCACGCCATAGTCGCGGTCGTTGAAGCGCGTCTTCTTCACGCCGAAGATGATGCCTGCGGCAACGGTCGGTTCGTTGTCGTAGTCGCGCATTTCTTCTTTCCACGTGAAGCGCATGCCGCCGGTGGAGCCATACGCCACCACGCCGGCCTGACGGCCCATGAACAGGGCGCGTGCTGCGGGCTGTGCACCGTCGGCACCGTAGTCGTCGAAGCGGATCACGCGCTGATGGCTGTGCAGCACGCAATTGTTGATCATGCCCAGCCCGCCCTTGAAGATCGGATTATTCCGGCCCTCGGCAGCGGCAGCGGCCTTCTGGATTTCCAGCCAGCCTGCGGTGTCGCTCGTGCGCAGGTCGTATTCCTGGAACAGAGACATAACGCAGACGTAGTGGGATTCACCGTTGATGGTGACAGGCTGCATGTTGGCATTGTCGGGATTGAGCGAACGCATCATGCCGGCATGAACAACAGCACGTTCGATCAGGTCGCGGTCCATCTTGGACGTGGAACTGATCGTCGCCTTGCTGTCGGCATCGCCGCCGTAAAGGATATGATCGTTGTCCGGTGCCTGAATCGGGTTCGTGGCATGGCCGGTGTAGGTGACTTCTTCGGTGAAGTCCTCATTCATGCCGCGCGCGCCGGACACATAGATGAAGTTGATTTCATCCATGTACTTCGCCCAGTACTCGGACAAGCGGGCCTTGGCAGTCTTGCGAAGGTCATGAGCGGTGCGCTTGCGGGACATTTTACCGCCAGCGGAGACCGGGTGGCGGAGCTGGTCGATCTTCACTTCATCCGAATAGAAGCGAAGCTGTTCTTCCTTGCCCTCGATGCGATTGTCGCCGGGGGTTGGTTTCTGGCGGAGCTGCGCCGACAGATCGAAATGGATCGTGTCGCCGGCTTCCTTCTCAAGATCAGTGAGGCGTTGGATGATGGCATTATCATCCTCGCCCATGAACTTGCGGGCCCAGTAGCTCTGCGTTTCAACGGAAGCGAATAGTGCGCCCGACCAACGGGCAACGGCAAGCGGACTGCCAAACGGAATCGTGGTCTTTGCGGCCATGACGTGTATCTCCGGGTTTCTCGGGCAGAAGCACGTCATGCGCAAACTGTGCGCTCATAATTACTCGTAACAGCAGGCCAATGCAATAGCGGATTTGGAGCCGCGCGGCGAGTTATGGAACAGCTTTATGTCAACAAATGTAAACATCGAGGCTTCATCCGAATGGCCGCAAATTGCCGTCAACGGAGCAAAATTGAATTTCCCAGAATCGGCTATTTGCTCTATTGTCGCGTCTGAAAGACATTGGTGATGTTATGGTCGCAAAGCGAGCGCGCAGGATCGCCGATAAGCTGCGCATGAAAGCAAAGTGTCGGCGCTTATATCCGCACGATAAAAAGGCCAGAGCGGCAGAGTATCTTGCTGTGTGCTCCTGTGCCATGTGTGGCAATCCACGCCGGTATTTCGGCGAAAAGACAATTCAGGAACGCCGGTTTGCGGCGTTTGCAGCAGAGTAGAGCAACGGTAGCTCACTTGGTTCATACCCAAGAGGTAGCAGGTTCGACTCCTGCCTCTGCAACCAGTTTCGAGGCGGTGCCTCAACAGAATGCGAGAGGGAGACACACATTCCCACCCTGTCTACGGATAGGCTCGCACAGAGTGCGAGGCGCAAAAGCTGAACCGGATAGGGGAAACTCTCACAATGCCGGTCAGATGGAGCGATCGATGTGATGCCATCGCCTCGCACCAAATCAGAACGGCGGCGTGGAAAGCGGACACGCTAAATGATGGGGATCAAGGTTCATCGGGTTGCTGAACACGGCAATGTCTAGAGCCAGTCTGGATAAGAGACGTTAACTACGCCCTTGATCCTAAGTGCAGCCGGGGTAGCGTCCGGCCCGTTCTGATATTCGGCCTTCGCTTAATGGTAGGGCATCGCACTTTGAATGCGTCTGTCTTGTTTCGATCCCAAGAGGCCGATCCACTTACTACTACTCCCGAGATTGATAATTCTTGACAGCGCCGCCAAAACGGCGCTTTCGTTTCCTATTCGTTCTCGTTTGGCGGCGGAACATCAAACATGCTTCCGGCAAAAGGAGAAAAGCGATGAATGAATACGTGCAGCGATATGCGAATTGCGAGTTCCACGTAGAGCAGTGGACAGATGACGATTTGAGGGTCGACACCCTTCTAAGCTGTTCGGTGAATGCACTTATCGCCAGGGCGGCATACGAGGAAGCTACCCGGCAGCGCCCAACGCGGATTGTACGTCTTCGCCACCGGGCGCGCATCATCGCAGAGCACATACCCGACAATTTACGCCAAGCCGTGTAGCAATAAGGGCCGCGATCTGCGGCCCTTCCTGTCAGTTTGCGATTATTCGCAGGTTCCCGATTTTGTCAGTACGGTCGCGGGCGCCCGGTTATTCCCCGCGTAAAGCGAGGCGGGATAACGCCGTCATCCAAGATGCGTATCGGGTAAATGTCGGTTGCGAAGACAAGCTTGACCGCCCGGCCTTGCTTGTCTTCGACCTTAACAACAGCCGCCTCCCCGATCTGGACGGCTTTGCCTATCCCTACCGTCAATGCCAGCATTAGCCACCGTACCGCAAAAATTCGTCCTGCTGCTCCGGCGACATGGCTTTGAACCTCTTTTCATACTCAAGCGGCTCGGAGACGGCGAGGCGGCTCAGGTAAGCGAAATGTCCGTTATCGTCCGAAGCGTCGTTGATATCGTCGGAAGGCAAGCCGTTGAGGTTCGGCGGCATATCCCGCTTGGCTGGCTGCTTTGCCGGTTTCTTTTCGGACTTGTCGCCCTTCGCAGCCTTGGGGTCTTTCTTGTCGTTGGCCGATGGTTTGGCAGACTTAGCTGGCAAACCCAGTTCTGCCTGGATCTCGGCGTGTGCCTTACGCACAAGATCGATCGATAACGGACTGGCGCCATTCTTGCGCGCTTCCGCCTGCGCGCTTTTCACCTTGTCATTCAGGAGATTGAACAGGAGCCCGCCGGGCTTGTACTGCTGATTTTCGGCCAGGAACTGATCCACCTGTCCAAGATAGGCCGCGCTGGCGTCCTCAATCGCCGCCTCGGCTTTCCCCTGCGCTTTTAACTGGGTCGCGAGCTCGGTGCGAAATTCCTTGTCCTTCTCAAGAAATTCCTCGCGAGTGATCTCCCCGTCATCGAACTGTTCGAGCAACTGGGCCTGTTTCTGCTCGATAGCTTCGATTTCACTTTGAATACGGCGCGGCGCGTCGAAATCAACCTGCTTTGCGGCTGGCGCAGGCTGGGCTTCGTCGGCCTGCGCGTCCTCGGACTGATCCTCGGCGGCAGTTTCGGTGCCATCCTCGCTCGCGTCCGCATCGTCGTCTTCCTCTCCGGAATCCGCTTCGTCGTCGGCGCCGCCGTCATCATCCTGTTCTTCGTCGCCATCGCCGTCATCATCCCCGCCGGCATCGTCGTCGTGGTTGTCCTCGGCTTCTTCGTCCGTGGTGCCCTCGTCTTCATCTTCGGCCAGCATAAGCTCGTAGCCTTCTCGCTCGGCGTCGGTGAGCTGCGCAAGCTGTTCTTCGGTCAATCGATCCATAATTTATTCTCCACGGTAGCGGGATGGGGTTAGAAGGGCCGAGGCCCGATTATTGTAGCGGCGGCTCCATTGGCTGCTGTGGCGTTGGGGATAAAGGCTGGTTCAGTTGTTCGGGCGTTGCTCCGCCCGCTTCGGGTGGCATTTGTGGATCTTGCGGCTGCATGATTTCCTGCTGCGCGCGCTGTTCTTGCTCGGCCTGCGCAGCCTGTACTTGGGAGGCGCGCATTTCGTCCTCCGCCGCTTCCTCCATATCGGTACGCGATACAAATCCGCTCTCGTGCAGAATGTGGTCGGCAATCTGCAATGTTTGTGGTGCGGCCACGGCGTCACGAGCCGCGACGAGTGCCTTTTGCTGCGCGTCCACCTTGTCGTTGACGCTCTTGTCGGCAATCGCCTTGGTCTGCGCTTCCTTGAAGCCAGCATCGGCATGCTTTTTGCGAATGTCGGCCATTGCGTCCTCTTTCTGGATCGCTGCCGCTTCTTCCGCCGCCTTCTGCGCCGCAATTTCTTCTTCCGTGACCTCGTTTGGATCGGCGTCCGGATCGCGCTGATTGTTGATCTGTCGAATGCGGCGCACGAGTTCTTCCACGTTGGGCATATCGGACGTTTCGACAATAAGATCGAGCAAGGCGATTGTGACGTTCGGCGGCAACTTTTGGGCCAGTTCCATCAGAGACTGGAAGTTGGCTTGGCGTAGCGTGGCGTTCCATGTCTGGTCGGAAATGACATAATCCGCCTTGGTGCGGATAATATCGTTTTCAGGCAGGCCATCGTTGATATCGACGTATTGCGGTGTGCCGCGTGTGTTCGTGATCCGGAAGGATTTCTTCTCGCTCATGAACTGTTCAATGTTCGCGAGTACCTTTTCACCCCGTACCTGTTCGGCGAACATAAGATTGTCAAAAAACTTCGCGGTTGCCAGCGAGCCTTGCTCTTGCCGCCGTTGGATAGCGATGCCCGATACGGCATTCGTTGTACGTCCGAGAACTTCGTCGGTAACGCCTGAAGCCTGCTGGATCATACCGATTGAACGGCTCATAAGCTCCAAATGACCCTGCGCGAGCTCGCGCTCGGCATTGAGCTCAACCTTCTTGCCCGTTTTTACAACCAATACCGCATCCGGGCGCGAAGCTTCCTCGGTGAAGGCGTCCAGATCGTCCGTCGCGCCTTCCTCCATAATGATTTTGTTGGAGGAAAGAATGTAAAGCGCCTTGGAGGCGCGCTTGTTCACATCGACCTGAATATCTTTCAGCCGGCGGATAATGCCATAAGGCAGATTGTTGCGGCCGCGCCGATAGCCCCAAATCGGCGTCAACGGGAATTGATTGTGCCGGTAGGGCGAAGGGCCGAAATACAGCATGCCCGCGGTTGTGAAAATCGCAACGTGCATGCGCATGGTGGGGCGCGCAACAATTTCGGATTCGCCACTCTCAACGGCTTCTTTGTGAGCCGGCGAGAACGGGTCGTATATTTCTCCGGAGAATACGCCGCCGCGCAGCTTTTCCGTTGTTGATGGAATACGCACCCATGCCTCGATAACGCGGACGCGCTGGCGTTCATATGTGCCAAGATTTGAGGAAGCAACAGATGCCGATTTTGAGTGCTCAAGCTCAATTTCGTGCTGATCGGTGATCTCGTCGGAAAGCTCGTCGAGCCCGTTCACGCCAGGCGATAATTGTGCAGCATTCTGCAGAACGCCGATGCGTTCGGGGAATATCGCAGAAATGATATCGAAATCGAACCATTTCATGCGGAAGATATAGCGCGCGTCGGACAGGTCCGGCTCGGTCGCTGCGCTGTCGTGAAGGATGTTCCGCCAATTTTCATAGCGCGAATAGAGCGGTTCGCCATCGGAATCGGCGTCAAAGCCATCTTCCATCCAACCGACGCCAACGCGCACCGCATCTTCAAACGCTCGCGAACGTGAGAACGGCGTGCGATTCACGTCCGAGAGATATTTCATCAGTTCAGTTTTGCGTTGGGCCGGCTTCGAGTCCTCCTTGCGCCTGGGCAAAACCTTCGCATCGGTGCGGGTGCGCTTCTCCGATCCGGTTATCCAGTCCACCGAGGCGCTTATGACATTGTAGACGAGCGGCACCTGCCCGCGATCTTCCAATGTTTGTGCATCTTCGGCTGACCACTGAATATTGTCGTAGAAATCTTCTTCAATCGCCATTTCCCGGCGATTTTCGGATTGCCGATCCTGCTCTGTCACGAACAGCGACATCAACTCGCGATGCTTTTTGACCATAAGCCCATCGTCAAGCTTATGCGCCCTGATCGGTTTATCGACAGGTTTGCTCTTAGGGATCGGGGATTCATATTTGGTCGTGCGGACGGAACCGTCCTGCGCGTTGAGGTCAAACATAATCCTTCACCTCAACTTCGCGGGTCTGACCAGTCGTATTGTTGGTTACGATGATTTCGGCCACCACGCGCTGCTCAAGCGGCGGCAGAGGCGGAATATTGACCAGATCGCCAAGATGCTCGTGAATGAGTGACAGAAGGCGGATAGCGTTCACTTTGCCGGGCGTGAGGCGCAGAGCATCGAGGAAACCGGCGACCGTGTGCGCCGCTTGTCGCGGATCGCCAAACGTTTCGTTCCAAATCCAAGCCCGTTCCAGCGGTATGAGGCAAGGAACGGTGTGGGGATTGGTTTCCTCGCCGGTGCGGATCAGCACCATGCAGGGGCGAAACTGGCCCTCAATGCGAAGCCATGTACCGATCAGGGTAATTTCACCGCGCACATAATAAAATGCGCGCGCTCTCAAATCGAGAACGGGCTGCGACATACAATGCTCCTCGGTTCGGGGCGAGAAGCTCCATTATTTTGAAGCATAACCGCCGCCGTGTAAATACGGGTGCTATTGTGTCAGACGGCCATTCCTCCTCGACGTGCCCGGTTCGGGCGCTGTTGCTTATTGGCGAAAATTGCGTCGCCAAGCTGCGCTTTTTGCATTATCGCATCGGCGGCGTGCTGGTGTCCGTTTTGTGCTGGGTAGCTGGTCCACACGCCATGTCTTGCATTCCACTGTTTCTGGTATTTTTCCAGATGGTTAATACCGTTCTTACAGTTTTCTTCGTCAAAAACATAGCGGCTGAACTCTGTACGCAGAAGATTAATTGCCAAAACCTTGTCGGGCGTGACTGGCACGATTTCGATGTTGCGAAGGCCAAGCTCTGCCAGCATATCGGCGTAGGTATCGAGCGAGAACGTGCCGATGCGGCGATGCGCGCCATCGTGTGGCAGATAATGAGCGGCATAATTGTAGGGCTTCGACAGGACCTCTCGGGCATAAAAGGCCGGAGCCTCGCCGTTGCACTCGTAAAAGTCTATGAAATGAAACATATTGCCGTTGATCTGCATGAACCAAATGGCTGTGTCATCGTCGGTGCCGATATCCCAAAACGTATAGACCGGCTTTGATGGGTCATGCTTGAATACGCCGATGCGCCCCTGCCTGCGCGCCAGCGAAAGCTGATCAGCCAGAAACTTGCCTTCGGTGGATTGCTGGAAAGCTTCTTCAAGAGTGGTCGGGAACTGCGACCACATCATTTCCTGATCGCCCGAAAACTCCACGTCGCGCTGCTGAACGTACCAGGCGCGCTTGTTGAGCGATATCTCGCGTCCGATGAGCCCTTCCATGCGGTCGAAATAAGCATGGTCTTTGGGCGATATCGTTATGTGTTCCGGATCTTCGACCTCGTATTCTGGAGCATCCCACCATGACGCAAAATGCAGGCGATAGTCTTTGCGGGTTAGCTGGCGCCCGGATTCCGCTACCGCTTTCGCCTGCATAACCTTGGTTGTAAAATCGCCGTCCGCGCCTTGCGCCGTGGCTTCAATAATGATGGTGCCATATTCTGCGGCCGGCAGCGCGCCGGATTGGATTTCCTTCGCGTGCTCCGGGTTCTTGGCGCAAATCTCGCCGTATTCCGATACGTGCAACCACGACAGCGTGCGTCCGCGCGCCGTAGTGCCGATTATCATTTCGGAACCGTTCTTCCATTCAAGGCGCTTGGCGTTATCAACGACAAGAGGAACGTTCCGCAACACGAAGTCGGGCAAACGATCATAGGCGAACATGATCTTGTCATCGCGGATGGCGCGGGCCAATTCCAAGTCCTGCGCGATAATTGCAGCCTTCGTGTTCAACACAAAAAGGCACGCATCGAGGATCATCAACTGAACAAGCGTCGAAAAACCGCGCTGGCGAGCCTTCGGAATAAGGTTCCGGAACCAAAGTTTGCGCATGAATTCTTCCTGCGCATCATTGGGGTGAAATATTACGGTTTCACCGTACTTGTTGCGGATATGATAAAGGTTGCGGATGCGCCAATCGGGATCGGCGAGCAAAGCAATGCGTTCTGCGTCGGTGAGCTTGTCGAACCCACGCATCGCTTAGTTTTCCTTTGGCGCAAAAGACTTGCCAGCGATTTGGTTCCACAGATCCTGCATCGGATTGGAAAGATCGAGCTCGACCTTTTCTTTCCATGCGCCCAGGTGCTTTCCGAGCAGCTCCTTGCGCCGCACCTTGTCGGAAACTTTCACTTCAACAACGTTTCCCACGTGCACGGAGTTGCCGTCTTCGTCCTTTTCCCACAGCTCGCGGGTTTTTATTCCGGCGACGAGCCCGCCGACGCGCCACAGCATGGGCCATTCGCGCACAGGCTTTAGGCAATTGTTATCATCGTAAAGGTCGGCCAGATCGGCGCGGTTTTCGTCGGCCAGCTCCTTAATGATGGCTTCAACGTCCACGACGATGCGAGCCTGCATTTCTTCATGCAATTGCTGCAGGCGGTCCTGCACGATGGCGTAGCCGCAAAGCCTGCTGCCCTGCTGGCGCGCGGTTTTTTCCGAATAGCCAGCGCGAATAGCGGCCTGCGTGGCGTTCATGTCCTTCATGTATTCCGAGCAGAACGTTTGCATTTGCATGTTCAACTCACGTGGCTCCGGCGTTGAGCGAGCCTTTCGAGGCTTTTTGGGCTCTGCCGTTGTCTTTGTCATGTACGGTCACTCGCGGAAATGAGGATGCGCGCCTGGCTAACAAGCCTCTCGTGTGATGCTCGAAGGAGCGCAGCATCAAGCCGGATATCCGGCTGCTGTTCTTCGCACTCGCGAACCAAGGCATCGAGCAGCAGCGCCAGCGTCGGGCATTTGGTGTAGATCGGGTGCGCGGCCAGAAAGGCCGGTACCGTCACGGTCAACCATTCGTCTTCTGCTGGCGCTGCGCTGTTCATGCCGCCTCGATAGAGGCCAGCCGGTCGCGCAGTATTGTCACCGCTTCATCGCGTGGTGCGACCAGAAACCGGACGAGATCATTCTGCGAGGCAAACCATTCCCGTTTTGCCCCGACCCAACCCGACTTGTGGTTCGTGAGCTCGGCAATTGCGGACTCGATTTCGATTATGCGGACGTCTTTCTTGTCGGGCATCGCGTCAGCTCATTCCCAAGGCGTCCATATAGAGTTGAAGCATCGCTTCTTCCTCCTGACGCTCGTGGTCCTCCTTCTTGCGAAGGCGAATGATCGTGCGCACCACGGCGGAATCGAAGCCGGAACCTTTGAGCTCCGCGTAGACTTCCTTGATATCGTCGCCGATGGTTTTCTTTTCTTCCTCAAGGCGCTCGATGCGCTCAATGAAGGCGCGCAGTTGCCCCACGGCAATGGTTTGGGCTTCGGAAGTGATATCGTCGCTCATAGGCTCAACTCCTTGAACGCGATACCAAGCCGGTCAAACGCGCGGGCAACCCGTCGACGGGTTCCATCAGCGTGTTCCGCCAATCGTGGGATCACGCCATCTGGAATAGATGATGCAGTTTCGCTGTCGCTTGCTGGCTCACCCCCATATAGTACATCGAGAAAGTTGTTCACCGCGCGTGCGAGCTCGTCGGCTGTGTCAAGCGCTTGATAAACTGGCGCCAATGGCGGGCGAGGTGGTTGCTGGGCGGAGCCTGCAAGCCTGTCTTCTCTATCCGGATAGTTCTTCATTTCATACTTTCTCCTGTGTGAACGCCTTGGATTTGCTTTCTGACGCGCTCGGCGATGTAGGTCAGAACGCTTTCGGACCGCGGTCCCCCACGCCTTGATCGTTTCGGCTTTTTGTAGCTTCGCGGTTCAAGGATGGTGACGATGATCTGCTGATCTGTATCGATGACAGCGGTGAAGTTGCGCGTGTCGATCGCTGCAAATTTATTCGCGATTGCAACGGCAACAGTCGGGATCATGATCGACCGCCGTACCTCGTCGAATGTGGTGCGGGCACATTTACAGTGCAGGGATGCCCGCTCAATCTCCGGCAAATGTTTTGTGCCGGGCACCGTGATGCCGATAACGCGCTGCACATAGCGCGTAATGGCGTGGTAAGTTACCCGGTGCAGCAATTCGTCGGCTGGAGGTGGTGGAAGCATCATGCAGCGCCGCCATTTATGGTTCGCCGCCTGTCCGCTTTGATCTGCTCAATGATGGGTTTGTTATTCTGGCACCAGAGCAAGGTTTCTCGAATAGCTTCCTGTGTCGCGCGTCGATAATCGGCCTGCTTGCCCCCGCGGCCTTCCGCGATGATGGCGTCAATCTCTTGAAGCTGTGCTTGGATGGAGCGTTTGACGGGCAATTTTTCACCGAGCGAAAAGCGTTGAGGACATTGCGCCTCAAAATATCGCCTATCGTCGATATCTTCAATGTCTACTATTGACGATATCTTGTCTACGCCTGTAACAAACCACTGTAAATATCGTAATTATTTGCTATAAATCGCATCATGGACAGCTTGAGTTGGCGGGATCGGCTTTTAGCCGCAATCGAAAAAAAGGGTTTGAATCTACGAACGGCCTCAATCCGGGCGGGGAAAAGCCCGTCCTATCTTCACTCGCTTCTTACCCGCAATCAAAAGCCGAGCGTTGAGTCTATCGTTGAGGTCGCGCAGGGTCTCGAAATCAGTCCGTTATGGCTGATTTTCAATCTCGACATTGATCCGGAAACGGAAAAACTTATTCTTCGATATCAATCGCTGGACCCGAAACGCCGCGAAGCCGTGCAGAGCATGGTTGAAGCAATGCTTCCCGTTACCGAAGACCAGGACGAAGACGCGCCAGAATCAGACAATAAGTCCTAGCTCCCGCCGGAGCTTCTTTTTTGCGTCGTCTGAAAGAGACAATACATTCATCGTGAATTTTTTGAGTTCCTGATATCCGGCTCCCTGCCCGATATCGGTTCCCTCGCGTCCTCCGTTGCGAGTGTTCGTTCCCTGTTCACTCCGAATGTACTCTGCTGACATTTTACCCTCACCGACCCGCCGTCATATCGATTATCGAGGACGACCCAGCCTGCATTTAAGACCCATTGCGGTATGCATTTCAAGCGGAACAGCAAATGTTCCCCTTTCGTTTTCATCATATTAACGTAAAAAATCGCTTTTAGTCGATATTTTTCTATTGCGTTTATCGCCTATAGTAGATAACTTCGATTTCATAACTGGTGGAATATCAACGGACGGAGATGGCTTATGAGCCGCTTTGGAACTGGCCCGCAAGGCGGGCGCGGAACGAAAAATCGCGCCCCGAAATACGAATGCCTTTCTGATATCCTCGCTCAGCGCGACGAAATTGACGCCACTCACAATCGGCACATTTCTTTCGTCGCCTTCACGCTTATCGCCTGCATCATTTTTCTCGGCTTCGCCGCAATGGTGTCCGCAGCTCAATCGTCCGCAATGGATCGCTGCCAGCAGAGCGCCAGCTTCGACACCTGTTTCACGACACTAAACCGATAACCCAATCATCTGCGCCGGGTGGCTTGTTGCTAACCCCCCCCGCCCCATGGCCAGTCGGTCGCAGATGATCCGCCGGTGACAGAAGCATCCCCCCGCCCCTCAAGCCCATGTCACCGGCGGAATTTCTTCGGAGCACAGCGCGTTGCGTTTTGCTGTGCCCTGTAGTGCGTCCGCTGGCCGGTTACAGCCACAATCGCCAGCGGACGCCTCACTCAAGAGGAACGCGACATGACAAACAAAGAAGCATCGATCGATTTTACTGATTTCGAGAATGCAGCCGACGCCTCGGTCATGCTCGCTCAGATAGCGTGCGCTCAAGATGGTGATCCCGTTTCAGTTGACAAAAAACACATCGACGCATCGAAAATCTATCCGTTACCCCCAAAGTCTACGCGCGTTGGCATCGACTGGGGCCAAGACAAAACCACGGGCTCTGACGTTGATCTTCCCACACCGCAGCAGCTTCTTGCGCAGGAGATTAAGTCCGCGCAGGCTGCTGCCGACGCCAACTCTGCAAAGCGTCTCGGTTTCGTTGGCGAATATCAGCGACGTGCTCTAGAAATTCGGTCCCTGCGCGAGCGCCTGGCCAAACTCGAGCTTGCACAGAAAGGGACCATCGCAAGAATCAAATTCTGCGACAAGGCTGCTGCAGCTCACCGCCAGAACATTTTCGCGCTGCAGGAAGCCGGACGATGACGGCCAGCGCACGCGGGCTGTTCCGCGCAACCGGGAAAAAGCCGAAAACCGTAAAAGCTCTGCTCGACGGGCAGGTGGTGGAAACTGCTGGTCTCGCACGCGAAAAGAACGATTTTTACCCGACGCCAGCCGAGCCTACGCGTGCATTCTTGAACGCTGAATTGCAGCGGCTTCGTGACTTCCCGTCGATTTGGGAGCCGGCCGCAGGCGATGGCGCTATGGTTCGGGAGTTGGAGTCGCTTGGTTTCCGGGTCCACGCATCGGATTTGATTGACCGTGGCTGCGATGCGGAGATCCGTTCGTTCTACGATTATTCGGAAGCGCCCTGCCCTGCGATCTTCACCAACCCACCATATCAGGAATGCGGATGGGGTAACGGAAAGGCGCGTTGGCTCTTTCACGCCCTTGATACCCTCAATGTCGAATACATGGCCCTGCTGCTGAATTGGAACTGGCCCGGAGCGGCAGGACTCGGCCCCTTCTGGCAGAGGTTTCCACCGGCGCGCGTCTACATCATGCGCTGGAAGATCGACTTTACCGGCCAAGGTGCGCCGCCGATGCTTAGCGGCTGGTTCGTTTGGGACAAAGCCGCTCGCGGCGAGACTGTGCTTCGCACCCTCGACCGGAAGGACGCCCGCCAAGGCGAACTGTTTTCGGAGGTTCGCAAATAATGCCAGCCTACCGCTCCCCCGCCGAAGCTGAAATTCGTGATGCCGTTGTTGCATTCCTGCGCCAGCATCGCCCGAACGCTCGCATCATCCACGAAATCAACGCATCGTTCGGCGGAAACCGCATCGATGTGATGGCGGTCGACCGTGCGGAAATTATCGCCGTCGAGATAAAATCCGCCAAAGACAAGCTGGCTCGGCTCGACAGCCAGATGAAAGCAATGAAGCGGGTTGCACACCATGCGCTCGCCGTCTTGCATGAGAAATTCCTTGTTGAAAGGCCATCGAACAAGTCCACCGCCCATTTTGAGCGCGACGGTGCGTATTACCGTTACGACCGCCCCGAAGGGTTTGAACATGACCGCGATGTTTGGATTTTCCCGCAAAAACCGCGCGCCCTGAATCCGGGTTACGACTGGTTGGCGAAGTGGCCGGAACCGAATTTGCAGCCATTCACAGCACTACCCGAAACGGCGCTGCAAATCCTGTGGCACGAAGAATTGCGCGACCTGTGCAACCTGCTGTCAATTCCGACCGGAAAGCGCCCAACGAACGCGAGCATGATTAATTCGCTGCGCTGGCTCGCCACCGGGCGAGACATTACGCGTGGAATATGCTGGTCGCTGCGCGCCCGTGAATGCATCGAAGCCGATCCGGCCATCATAGAGGGGTGGGCGGCATGAACACGTCATCTGGCGATAGCTTTTTCACGGCGAAGAATTTCTACGATGAAGGGATCAGCAAATTTGATCCCAATCATTGCGAACTGTTGATCGAAGCCGGCGTGCGTCGCCTGTCGCAAGGGCGCGGGCCGGTTTACGCCGCAACCCGACTCCAGCGTCTGGCTGACATTTGCGCCGGCGTCCACGTGCTGCCAATCGAGCATTGGAACAGGAAGCCGGGGAAAAGCGAGGAAGCGCCAGCGCCCGCCGCAAAGCCAGAAAAGCCAAGCCGCTATCTGTTACGCGCTGTAGCCTTTGCCGCGTTCGGCGTTGGCTGGCTCGCTTGCCTCGCGTTCATGACCGTCATTGATATTGCGAGGCTGGCGCTATGACCCAGCTCAATCTATTCGACGCATTGCGCGCCCCGCCAACGGTCCGTCCAGTGGACCCGTATGGCGACGTAATACAGAGCGAGCCTCACGAACGCTTGGCGACCACGAGTAAACGTTACGCCTGGCATCATGCTGTTATCGAATTGCACCAACATGTTGACGGCATGTGGATGTGGTCTGTCAGCTTCCGATGTGGCGACCATGAGGGCGGATATCGTGTTGGGCCGAAGTGGGGCAAATTCGCCGAAACTCGCGATGATGCATTGTTCTACGCCTGTGCGGAGCTGCGCGCGTACATTCGGGACAACAACCACTCGGACGCGAAGCTGATCCAACATTGGATCGAGACAATTCTCCCGGTGCTGGCATGACGCAGTATCACCCCGACGAGATTTTCACGATCAAAGAAGCCTGCGAACGCATTCTCAAGAATGCATGTAAGCCCTCGCACCTGCGCAATGAACACAAGGCCGGTAGGCTGTCGCTGCTGAAAATCGGCAAGCGGTATTGCGTCACCCCCGCCATGTTGAACGACTGGTTGCAGCTATGCCTAAGAAAGCGCTCCCGCCTCGCCTCTACTTCAACCGAAGTGAAGGTGTCTGGATCATCCGCGATCGATCATACGCAAAGCGCACTGGATGCCTTGAGCATGAACGTGAGCAAGCTGAAAAAGCCCTCGCGGAATACATCGCGCTCAAGCACTCCAACCCAGCCGAAACCAAACGGGCGGACCGGATCGTGATAGCGCAAGTCCTGCTCACCTATTCGCAAGAGCACCTGCCGGAAACAGCAGCTCCGCGCTCGACGGCCTATGGCCTGACGGCACTTTCCAAATGGTGGGGCCGGAAACTTCTTTCCGAAATCACGAAACAAACGTGCCGGGACTATGAAACCCATCGCTTGAACGGCAAGCGTCCGGTGAAGCCCGGAACCATCCGGCGCGAGCTGGCGATATTGCTGTCAGCAATTAATTTCTGGAACAAGAATTACGGCCCGGTGGACTCGCTCCCTGTCGTGCATATGCCGCCGCCCTCCCCTTCCCGCACCCGCTGGCTGACCAAGACGGAGGCCGCGCGCCTGCTGGCCGCTGCGCTCGGCTGGCGGAAGGTGAACGGGAAAATTACGCGAGACCGGCAGAGCATCAACCGCCATCTGGCGCGCATGATCCTGCTCGGAATCTACACTGGCTCGCGCCTTACCGTTCTGCTGACCGTTCAATGGGAGCGGAACGACCGCGCCGGTTACATCGATCTGAACGAAGAAATCATGTACCGCAAAGCCGAAGGCGAGCGCGAAACCAAGAAGCGCAAGCCGCCGGTGAAGCTCGGCCGGAAAATCCTATTCCATCTGAAACGCTGGAAGCGGCTCGACCAGGCGGAACAGGCGCGTATTGCCGCCCAGGCGGGAACGCGCGAGCAAATCACGTTCTTCAATACCGTTGTGCACTGGCACGGCTTCGATATCGCCGACATTCGCCATGCGTGGAATCGCGCCCGTGATGCCGCCGGACTCGATGCCAAGGTGACGCCGCACATTCTGCGCCACACCCGCGCGACATGGTTGATGCGCGCCGGTGTCGACATTTGGGAAGCCAGCCATTCGCTCGGCATGTCCACGAAAACGCTGGAAGCCGTCTACGGCCACCATCACGCCAGTTTCCAATCAAAAGCGGCAGAGGTCTGAAAATGCAAGTCAACGTCATCAATCCCCGTACCAATCTCCCATGCTATCGCTTGCATTCTGCGGAATGGGACGAATTGCTGTCGGACGAAGATACATTTTTCTCCTGCATCAATCTCCCACGCATTGACGTGGTGCGCACCGATACAAGTGAAGGGCGATCATTCGTCAATCTTCATATTCATGTCGCTGCGGCATGGGTCACAGAAGACATGCATGTAGTGTCGGTCGCCGCCGCTGACGATGACACGAAAAAGCTGTTCGCCTCTTTCATTCCTGCCGAAATGGACAGGTCATTTGATCTCGAAAACTTCCCAACATTTTTCGGCGTGATTGAGCGTGTCTTGCTCGACAAAATAGCGAGGGATTTGCTGCGCGATGCACAAGCTGACGGCGCCGCTCAACGTTCTGCGACGAGGCATTGAAAATGACCTCACCGGCGTGCGCTATCACAGAAACCCCACCTATCCTGTACGCAGTTTGTACGGGGTTGGCGCGTGCTATTTCCACACCCTTGAAAACACTCGAAAAAAGCCGCTCAAAACGGCTTCCCCTAGTCCATGTGGTATATTGTGGGGGTAGCGCACTACGCAATTTTGCAGCGTTTTTGACTGCGCTTCACCGCACTTCACCAGCCGGAAAATGCAGAACATTTCCTGTACGGGAGAGCGGAAAAATGCGCCCCAAAAACACGCCCGAAAAAGCGGAAAAAAAGCCCTTCATCATCGCCTTCAATCCGGAGCCGAAAGAGCAATTTCGGAAGGTCTGGAAGGGGTGGCAGTTCAAGGCTCCGAAGCGCCACTACCGGCTTATCCTGACCCCTGTTGCGAATCATGTCAGCGCCGCGCCGCGCATCGTTGGCGATTTCACGAAATTGCAGTCCGCGCTCGATGCCGCAATTCAGATCGAGAGCCCGCAGCTTTATCGGCTCTCCATTTTCAATTCTCGCGGATTGGCCGTCATCCGCAATGCGGGGCGCAACCCGGAGAAGGTCGAACGCGCTCCTCGTCAGCCGAAGGCGGAGTACGACGCCAGCAAGAACATGCACCGCCCTATCACTATCGAAAAACTGATTGGCCTGAATGAGCGCATCACGCGCAAAGGCGAGTATCGGAGCCGATAATATGACGACAGCCATTCACGGAAAGCCGCCACGGCTCGATTACATTCCCGTCGCGCAGATCTATACCGACCACAATTATCAGCGCGAGCTCGACGAGCGGCGGGTGCAAAAGCTGGTCAAGGGTTTTGCCTGGACGAAATTCGGCGCAATTTCTTTGATCGAAAACGGCCCGGATAAATTCGCTGTCGTCGATGGCCAACACCGCCTTGAGGCCGCGCGTCGGCTCGGTTTCGATAGCGTTCCATCCTCCATCACGAATGCCGGGCAATTTAAAACCGAAGCCGAAATTTTCTTGGCGCTTAATCGGGATCGCAAGAACGTGACCCCGATCGAGCGATACTGGGCCGGGCTCGCCGCCGAAGATCCTGAAACCGTCCGCGCGAAAAAGGTGCTGGACGCTTGCGGTTGCGAAGTTTCGCCCGCCATTGGGGTTAAGAAGCCGAATTATACGAATGCGATCACGGCCTTGATGCGCTCTATTTCCTACTACGGCGAGAAGGCTACGCGCGAAGCGATAGAAATAATTCGCACGGCTTGGCCCGATGATGTGAACGCGCTGCGCGGCGTCATCATTATGGGGCTGGCTGCAGTCATCAGCAACAATGCCGATTACAAGCGCGAGCGCATGCAAAAGGTGCTCGCCGCGTCCAACATCGACACCATGATCACCGGCGCAGAAGCCATTCGCAAGCTTTCAAAAGGCTCCGCGAGTTCCGCGTTGTCGAAAGCAATCATCGAAATCTACAACCACGGTTACTCGGGAGCCCGCATAGGATGACCGCGAACAATTCTCACGTTGATGCTTCCCCGCATTGGTTTGAGCTGGCGCTGATGACCAGTCTGACGAAAGAGGTCAGTCCCGCGGATTGGGTGGGCTATGAGCGCTCGCCGGTGGAAATGAAGTCCGACCGCACCCCACGCCTGCAAGCAAGCAGCTTCCCGGCCAATGAGGGTAAGAAGATCGTCACTGTTACGCATGCGGTCCTTGTTCGGTGCACCGAGACCGAACAGCTGCCGTTGGCACGTTTTCAGCTCGACCGTCCTCATGAGATCAGGCCGGGTTTCTCAATGACCCTGGCATTCAAAAATCCCCTCATCCCCCAGTCCATTTTGAACCCGATCGGATAGGTCACCCATGGAAACCAGATTCAGAATTAAGGCCATCGCCGCAGATCGGGGAATTAAGCTTTCCGACTTGGCGGCGACTGTGGGCGTATCGCTCAACCACTTTTCCACCATCACACGCAACCGCCGCAAGACGGTCAAGATTGAGCTGATTGGCAGGCTCTGCGCAGCGCTCGACTGCACCCCTAATGAACTGATCGAAATTCGCACGGATGGCGACGAGGCGCGATCATGAGCGACGCAATCTTGAACGTGCGTTTCGGCGAATGGCACGTGCAGATATTGCGCGCGCCCGCCCGTTCCTGCGCATTTCTCACAACCCTTATCACGCCCGTGCTCGCAAGCAGGAAGCCAACTGGCGTTGGTTTGAAATCTATTGAGGCGTCCGCATGACTGTGAAGCGCCCCTATTGGCTCACCAAATCTCAGTTTGACTATCTGCGCACACTGGCACCGAACGAGGCTCTAACGGAAGCCGCCCGCATAAAAGCAGAATATGCGAAAAAGGATGCCGAAAAGTATCAGCGGAACCGAGCACGCCGCGATGCGCAAAATCTGCAAAATAAGCACAAAAATCGTAAGCGCACCAATGCAACGAGCCGCCGTTCTTATGCGAAGCGAAAAGAGGACCCTGAACGTTACGCAAAATACTGCGCTGATAAGCGTGCGTATCAACGCTTGTACTACAGCCAAGGCAAAAAGCAGGTCCAGACAGAGAAGAAGCGCGAGCGGGATCGCCGCAAGCGCCAGCGTATCAAAACGCAGCTACTTGCCCGCGACAATCCAGCCGAAATGCGCAAGCAAATCCGAGCCCACGTGCCTGGCTATTTGATCGCGTCCGCACAGATGGACGTTATCAATTCCGTCATGGTGCAGATTCTGGATCGCAAGGTTCCGTTCAACGAACTGGCAGCATGGGTGAAACAAGCCGTTACTGCCTACAACCGCCAGTACGATCACTTCAAAAACATTTCTATCGACGCCCCGATTGCCGGGACGGACGGACTTACACGCGCCGATCTACTCGATAGCGAAACGTTCCATTTTTAAAGGATCACAACCAATGACAGACGAAACCGAAAACACCGGCGCTGACGATGGCTTTGAATGGGCGGTCGTCGAAGTGTTCGGGCATCGCCGCCATGCCGGCCGAGCTCGTGAAGAAGAACGGTTCGGCGCGAAAATGCTCCGCATCGATATTCCGTCTTTGGCTTGGCCCGAGGATCAGCCGGAGGCGAAAGAACCAGTCATTACGGGTTGGGTCACACACTTCTACGGCGGCGCGTCGATTTTTTCCTACACGCTGACCACCGAACAGACAGCAATGCAAATGAACCGCCCCTACAAACCAGCCAGCATCTACGCGCTGCCTGAACCAGATTTAGCGGGCGATGACGAGTACCCGGCGTAGAAACGGAGCCCAATCGTGAGCAATATCGAAACAATCACCATCGCCGAATTTCGTGCGCGCCTCAAAGCGCAGGGCGTGCCGGGTCTCGTAGATCTGGCATTCAAGTGCCCGATGTGCGGCACCGTACAATCCGGTCAATCGCTGATCTGCGCCGGCGCAGGAACGTCTTTTGAAGACGTTGAAAAATATCTCGGGTTCTCGTGCGTGGGCCGCTTCACCGGAGCGCCATCACCGCGCAGCACGCCGGACGGCAAGCCATGCGATTGGACCCTTGGAGGGCTTCTCTCTCTGCACAAGCTCGAAATTGTCGACGAGAACGGGGAACTGCATCCCCGCTTCGAGATCGCATCGCCGGAAGAAGCTCAAGCACTCGCTGCCTTTCATTTGGAGACCACCCAATGACCTCGCTTATCAGCAAAAACACCGCCATGGATATTGCCCTCGCCTATCGCGAGGTCGAGTCTGCCGAAAAGCTTCTGGCGGATATTGAGGAAGCGCTCAACCGCCAGCAGACGCCGGACATTCGAGACGCATTCGGTCGCCATCAAGGCGGCTTGCAGCTCGGCGTACCGCATGGCCAGAACGGACAACAACTTTTCAATGTTCCGTGGGCTCTATCTCGTCCCATCCTTGAGGCACATATAGCCCAGCAGAAAGCTGTTATCGTAACACTTTCGCGAAAGGCTATGTCCGAAGCCATCACCTCCGGGGCCGAGAATAACCATTATTTCGGGCTCTCTTACCAAGATGCGGCACGAAAGGCTGAGGGGCTTATCGCCACGGCGGCGGAAACAGGCCGTTGGCATCACATTGTCGATGATCTTGTCACGCTTCGATCCGTAATGGCTCTAAACGAACAGGCCACTTTGCCTGGTAGCGAGGCCAACCTATGACCGAGCGCCCCGTTGAATACGCAATCAATTTGGAGGTGATCGGCCATGGCTAAAGATCATCCTATCCTTTTCAGCGGACTGATGGTGCGCGCCAATCTTGACGGCCGCAAAACCAACACCCGCCGCATCTTGAAACCACAGCCGTCATTTCCGAATAGTGCTTTTCGGGGTTTCGTCGGCGTGGAACGGACAAAGGCGGTTTTTAATTCCGACTATGGTACCGGAGCTGAAATGACCCCTGTCCGGTTTTCCGTGGGCGATAGGCTTTGGGTCCGCGAGGCCCACGCGTTGCTACCGCGCACGGCCTACAGGGGCAGCATCGGTACGGGTACTATTCAACAGGTTGAGCATCCGACAGACGGTTATACCGCCGCTGTTTTCCGGGAGGGATTTGATCGATCCGGCCGTCCGCTCTGGCGCCCCTCGATCCACATGCCGCGTTGGGCGTCGCGCCTTACCCTGATCGTGACCGGCGTGAAGATCCAGCGGCTACAGGATATCAGCGAGGAAGATGCTATCGCGGAAGGTATCGAGCCGTTCACTGATTTCCAGCCTCAAGGTCACTGGCGGCGATATCGTGATGGATCCGGACTCGGATATGTCGATAGTCCGTTCGCCTCTTTCGCATCGCTCTGGACGGAGATTAACGGCCCCGGTTCGTGGGAGGCCAACCCGTGGGTTGTGGCCTACTCCTACCGCGCGATTTCCAAGAACATTGATCTGATAGCGGAGGCGGCATGAGCACGTCCGAACATAAGCGCGTCTGGCTACCGGAAGAGTTTGCCGACGAAATTTCGCCACGCTCTTTGGAAAGCCCCGATGATTTTATCCGGCGCACCGACGAAGGGAATTTCGTTCTTTCGGCGCGCGACGAAGACGACAACTTTATTCTCGAAGGCGATTTCACGTTCAGCGTCCCGCTTGCTCAAGGCGATGTTGTCGTATTCTGGCCTTACGAGGATTACGGCGCGTTTTCCGTCTGGGTCGATGCGGACGGTAAATACCGCACCGATGCGTTCTTCCCGGCTTTGGCCAACAATTTCTATGTTCAAGGCGACTGGGACGCGTACGGCACATTTGGAGAACTGATCGAAAGCGATTCCTTCGCGGACGCCCTGAAATCCGACCCCAAGCCGACTATTTGCATCGGCCAATCTTTCCCCGGTGTTTCGTTCCGCTTTGATATCGACAGCGACGGGAACCCGCGCTTCGTCCGACAAGCATGGGTGAATTGATGACCGAGTACGATCCCGCCGACGACGCACGCAAGAGCTATGACGTTGCCGTTGAAGCAAAACGCCAGCGCGGCGACACCCATTGGCCGGAACGCATTGAACTGCCGCATCTGCAAAAGAATGAACTTCGCGGCAGATGCGGGGGATGCGGCCACGTATGGATTGTTGCGCATCTCCCCATGGAACTGACCAAAGTGGTCAAACTCATGCAAAACGCCGCCTGCCCTGTTTGCGCCGGAAAAAATTTGTTTCTCGCCCAAGAGGTCAAACCCAATGACTGATACCCCCATCGATTTCATCGCCGAAGCTATCACGGATTCGCTCGGCCCGCGGTGCCCGGAGCATTCAGACGGTTGCCCGTCCTGCGAGGCCTGGGCGCAATATGACAGGCTCAAAGCCATAGCTGCGTTATACGATCACACAAAGCCGCCCGTTGTGATGGTGCCCGACGACGCGACCGCGGAAGAAATTCTAAAGTCCACCATCGACCATCCAAACGCTGTCGTGATGTTGAAGCGCCTTCCGGACGCACGGGCGGCCGCGTTGGAGGAAGCGGCGCGAAACGCTGCAATGTACCTTGCTACCGGTTTCATCACCTGCCCTCGTTGCGGCGAAGAAGTCGAGACGAAAAATACCGACGCGGAATACGCGCTCCGTGCAGCCCTATCCTCCCCGGACCATGCCGACGCCGGTAAGGTCGAGGGGGATGCGCGAGCTGATCTTGAACGTTTCTGGCGTCCGATTTCCGAGGCCGACCGGACAATCACTTACGAGGATACCTTCAACCTCGGCGACGGCAAGTCGATGACAATCCGCAATTCGGATCATTTCTGGGTGCGGGACGCAGACGGTCGTGTTTACGAGGCAACATGGTCCGATCACAAGGGCGGATACTGGTGGGATTTGGAAGGCGAGAGCCGGGTCGATCCCGTCGAATATATGCCGCACCCGCTTTCTCTCCCCTCTGCACTATCGGCGGGCGGGGAATGAGCAAGCAAGGGAACAGCAGGGTTATCGATTTCCGCAAAGGAAAATCGACATGGGGCCACGCGCTGCACGGCAGTACGATGTCACTGGTAAAATCAAAGAACTTATTCAGACGGTTTCTCGATTGGCGGGAGGGCGCACTTCGATATTCGATGATGTGCCACTGCTCGCCGTCCCCAAGGATCGGAGACAATGTTCTGTGGACCTCCAATAATGGCGAAATTTCCGCAACAATCTATGCTGTCGAGTGCTGCCGCGATCCACGAGATATGTTCAAGATTTGCGTCAAGTTGCTTCCATCAGGAAGGATAGCCCACCCATCAGGAGGCGACCGCCATGGCGAGTGAAGACCTTTTGAAGAAAGCCGTCGCTGCATTCAACGCCCTGTCGCCAGAGCAGCAGGCGGAAATGCTGGAAGAACAGCGCCAGTCGTGGGTGCGTGGCAATGTCGGCCTGAGCCGTGATGAACGCGGTATGACTTCTCCAGTGATGCCCCGCCCCGCGCCTGCCGCTCCGGTCGATGGGTTGGAGCGGTATAGACCAGAGCCTATGTCATTGGGCGGAATGGTGCGTGATCCCGATGGTGGTTATGTCACCCGCTCGCAGGCTGAGGAGCTATTGGCGGCGGAACGGGCGGAGAAAGAGATTGCCGAGCGCAACCGTGATGCTGCCCGTGAAAACTTCCTGACCATGCAGAAAACAGCGGCAAAGCTCTTGGAACGCGCCGAGAAGGCCGAAGCCGACAACGCGGCGCAGGCCGCGCGGATTAAGGAGTTGGATCGGTGCCATGAAGGCACAATAGACTTGTGCAATCAGAAAACAGCGCAGATTGAAGCCCTCGAAGCCAAGCTCGCGGCCGCGATCCCTCCGTCCGGCGAGGGCGCGTGATGGCTGAAAACAGCAAGATCGAATGGACCGACCATACGTTCAATCCGTGGATTGGCTGCACGAAAGTTTCGCCAGCCTGCGACGGCTGTTACGCAGAAAATCTCATGTCGCACCGCATGGGCCGCGTTCAATGGGGCGCAGGCGAACCCCGACAGCGGACAAGCGAAGCGAACTGGCGGAAGCCGCTCGCGTGGGATCGCGCCGCAGCAGCCAGCGGGAAGCGCACATTTGTCTTCTGCGCCTCGCTCGCTGACGTGTTCGACAACGAAGTCGACGGCAGATGGCGCGCCGATCTTTTCGACCTGATAGAGCGCACTCCGAATTTGACCTGGCTCTTGCTGACCAAGCGCGTTGGGAATGTTCGGAAGATGACCGATCCAGCCCGCGGGAATCCCACCCTGCCCCACAATGTCGCGGTCGGGGCGACGTTCGCCGACCAGGAGGAATACGATCGGGACCGCATGAAGCTATGGGAGGTCAAAGTCGCGCTTGAGCCGGTTTTCACCTTCGGAAGTTTCGAGCCGTTGCTGGGCCGCATCGTCCTCGATGACTATGCTCCCGATTGGATCATCGCCGGCGGCGAAACTGACCAAGGGCTTCATAAAGCCCGAATTGCAGATCCGGCATGGTTCCGCGTGCTCCAACGTGAAGCTTCCGCCCGCGGTCGCGCTTTCTTCATGAAACAAATGTCTCGCAAGGCAGAAATCCCCGCTGACCTGATGGTTCGCGAATACCCACTCGGAGGGCAGAGGGATGGCTAAGCTGACACAAGCGCAATTCGCGATGCAGTGCGCATTCATATCGAAGAATGCATCAGCGTGGGCTGGCGATACTCTGACCCTGCCCGAGCGATTGAACAAACATGCAGATGTTGCTGCTGTTGCCCGTTTCACCGATGAAATGCGTGAACGGCTGGACCGTCTGGATAAATGGGCCGGTCGCGAAGCCCAGCAAGCGATGGCAGACGCTATTCGCGAGAAAGGCGGCGACACATGAAGCTGCCAGATCCATCATGGACTTGCGTTCGATGCAACAAGGAATTTGAATTCTGGCCGGGCCACGGCGAGCCGCCGTTCGCTGTTGATATCGTTACTGATATTGAAACAGGAATGCGAAAGTACGGCGGAGACATTTGCAAGCCGTGTCATGAGTCAGGCCGGGCCGCATCGCGAGAAAGTGAGTAAATATGAAACTGGAAGAACTCGCGAAGAAACTCTTGCAAGGGGAGTTTTCGTCGCTTCGCATCACTTGCAACGACCACAAGTCGAATTATCAAACAGCTCAAGAAGCGATCGAGGATGGCAGGTGGTACGCGGCTGACGAATTTGTGTCACCCGAGGAATTGCAGAAAGCTATCGGCACCAACACAATATGGTCTTTGCAGTGGTATCCGCAAACGCCTGCTGGCTTTCAAGTTTTACACGCTTCAAGCTTCCAGGCGATCCTCGATTATGTGTCCGACCCGAAAGATGGCACCGAATGAAGCCGCAATGTCCTTCCCGCTTCTACGGCTCCGCGCCTGTCCCTTATACGGTACTCTGGTCCGCTGAAGACACAATGACCCTTGGGCCTTGCCGGTTCTCTAATGGCATGATCGCCGCATGCAATGCCGTTGCGCCAGGCGAAGGCAAACCCCTGTTTGGTAAGCCTCACATGCAACGGCAACGAGAAACGATCATAGCCGGACTTTGCGACACGTGCGGTAAGCCTCTGGCCGGGCGAACGAAGGTTTCACTTTCGCACGCCTCGGTGCGCAATGGTGCGTCCGGGCTTTGCGTGATGCAGGTTGAACCGCTGTTGCATAAGGAATGTGCCGCGATCAGTCTGCGCTACTGCCCTTCCCTCAAGCGCGATATAAAGAAAGGCACGCTGCTCGTTCGTCAGGTCAACAAATACCGCCCGCAACTGGCGCTTCTGACTGCCGCCGCCTGTCTCGAATTTACCGGTACGGCCCATTCCGGCGCGGTTGGGCATGCAAAGATCGAGCTTCTATCGTGGAAAGATCGCAACGCCGACTGGTTGGAGAATAACTGAATTGAACGGGAAGCACCAAGCAATGTTCGCCCGCCTGTTGGCCTTAAGCGCGATTCAAGAAGCAAGAATAAAGGCAAATCCCGTCCCCTACCTTGATAAATTGGCGGCTGAAAACCACCGTCTACGGTCGGCAATTGAAAAAGCGATCATTCACCTTAGCGGCGCATCGTCTTACGATCTGGCACGCGACATTGCACCACAACTCCCACCTTCTATCGTCGAAACGACCATTGAGAGAAACCGAAGGGCGGAAAAAATCTTGGTATCAGCAATGCGGGGAGACGCATAAATGAACGCCGATATTATCGCCATGCTCGATGACGCTGCAGCCGATTTAAACGAGCAGCTTTCCGTTATAGGCAGTTGCGGCAATGCCCACTGCATAATTCTCGCGCCTGGAGGACAGCACACCAACGGCGGCTGTCAGTGCTGGCAGGATCGAATGAAGATGCAACGCTTCGCCTTTGCCATGAACCGATATCGCGACCGAATTGCCAGCATCGCAACCGCGGAGCAACGCAAGACATGAGTGATAATGTTATCACATTCCGCCCGCAGTTGGTCGGCGACGGTTACACAGTCAATCCTGATGAAGTCCTGCAAGAGTGCATTGGGAATTTTAAGGAGGTCGTCGTTGTCGGAATAGATAACGATGGCAGATTGGTGGGGCATGGCTCCGGCGGTAGACCAGAAGCCATCACGCTTCTGGAGCGTGCTAAAGCGAGGTTATTGGCAAGCTATGACGACTGAGAAAACCTTGACGATTGACGGCTTTGTCATCCTCCCTCCTCTCTCGCCGTGGGATAAGCATAAAGGCGATTTGATTTACCGCAATCAAGCGCCGGGGACTTTTGGTGAAACGCCGGAAGCCGCTTGGCGCCGGTTCATCGGCGCAAAAACACCGCTGCTTGATGTTTCGGTTAAAATTCAGCGCTTTCATGAGAGAGGCTGGCGCTTGTCCCCAGCCCGCTTTATTATCTCGATGGAATTGAGCGAGGAACCTTTACCGTGAGCGCATTGCCGTTCATTTACCATCGACCCGGCCACGCGCGGCACAATCAACCGTGCGAGGCATATTTCCCGAACTGGACAGATAAGCTTTGCTATGTCCAATTTGCGGACGGAGAGGGGATGGGAGCGTCAGCCAAACACGTGCTCAAAAACACGTGCGCCGATGACACGAATGGCACGAGTTGACGGCCGTCAACTTTTTCGCGGCAACCCGCCGTTAACTTTTCATTAACTCAATAATCCTTGCGACTTAACGAGAATCGGCGCTACATGCGTTTATGTTGCCAACATGGCAAAAAAATCGCATGTGTGGAAAATCCCGATGAATGTTGCAGGAAACATCACTGACGCAATTTCCGAAGTTGATCTGCTCATAACCCAGCAGGCCAACGAGCTTTCGGAAATGCTGCACGAGCATCGGTTAGAAATGTTCCCGCCGGACGCGCAAAAAACACTGCGCCCGCTGCAAGTCGCCGAAGTCGCGCAGTATCTCGGCGTCACCGCCGGATATTTGAAGAACCTTGCGCTGGAAGGGAAGGGGCCTACGCCGCTCATAACGCCAACAGGGCGTCGCTCTTATACCGCGCAACAGCTTCTCGAATTACGGCAGTTCCTCGATAAGAATACCCGAACGCCTGGAAGATATGTTCCCCACCGGCGGGGCGATGACCACTTGCAGGTGATATCGGTCGTAAATTTCAAAGGCGGTAGCGCAAAAACAACGTCCGCGGCGCATCTGGCGCAACACCTTGCGCTTACGGGTCATCGCGTACTCGCTATCGATCTGGACCCACAAGCTTCGTTATCTGCACTCCACGGCTTTCAGCCTGAGATCGACCGTAACGAGTCCCTCTATGAAACACTTCGCTACGATGACGAGCGCAAGCCGCTTTCGGCGCTCGTGCGCCCTACGAATTTTCCGGGGCTCGATATCGTTCCGGCGAATCTCGAGCTCCAAGAATTTGAATATGACACACCGCTTGTCCTGGCTCAAAAGGATGGCGCCATTGGCCGTATGTTCTTTGGCCGGCTCGATGACGCTCTTAACGATGTTGCGGACCAGTATGATGTTGTCATCATCGATTGTCCGCCGCAGCTCGGCTACCTGACGTTGACGGCCCTATCATCCTCGACCGGCATTCTCATTACCGTTCACCCACAGATGCTTGATGTGATGTCCATGTGTCAGTTTCTTCTGATGCTGGGCGAGGTCATGGGAACATTGAAGCGGGCAGGGGCCAATATGCGCCTGGACTGGCTTCGATATCTTGTCACGCGATACGAGCCAACTGACGGCCCACAAAGCCAGATGGTTGCGTTCATGCGCTCAATCTTCAAACAGCACGTTTTGGTGAATGAAATGCTTAAGAGCACGGCCATATCCGATGCTGGCATAACCAAGCAAACGCTGTACGAGATCGAGCGTTCGCAGTTTACGCGCTCGACTTACGACCGGGCGATGGAAGCACTGCACCGCGTCAACGACGAAATCATAACTCTCATTCATCGAGCATGGGGGCGGTAATGTCGCGAAAAAATCTCCTTTCCTCCATTACAGAACGAAAGTTGACGGGCGGCAACTCCGAGACTTCAAGCACCGGCGACAAGCTTTCACCTGCGATGGAACGCAATCGTTCGCGGGGCGCATTTGGGGCAATCACGAAGTCGATTGATGATCTGGCTGAACGCGCTGATGCTGCAAAGCAGCTCGAAGCTCGTTTGCTGGAGGGGGCGGCGGTCGTTGAGCTCGAGCCGGGACTGATCGACGTTTCTTTCATTGATGACCGGCTGGGCGACGATCCGAATGCATTTTCTGAATTGGTAGATGCGATCAAAGAGCGAGGGCAAGACACGCCGATTCTTGTACGACCACACCCCGATAGGGCAGGGCGCTTTATGGTCGTTTTCGGACACCGCCGTCTGCGAGCTGCAAAAGCGCTGGCTCGTCCGGTCCGCGCAGTCGTCAAGGATCTGTCAAATCGCGAACACGTGATTGCACAAGGGCAAGAAAACAGCGCGCGAGCCAACCTGTCGTTTATCGAAAAAGCAATGTTCGCCAAGAACCTGATTGCGAGCGGATACGACAGAGAAGTGGTGATGGCATCGCTGTCGATCGACAAAACTAATACGTCGAAGCTGTTGTCTGTAGCGAACGACATTCCCGAAGGAATAGTGAGAGCAATTGGCGCAGCACCCAACTACGGTCGGGACACGTGGTATAAACTCGCCCAGCTCCTCCGCGAAGATGTGCATCGCGCATTGGCCTTCGAGCTTATTGAACGCGGCGAGTTTCTTGAGGCTGACAGCAACCAGAAGCTGGCATTTCTTCTGTCGTCGGTGGCCGCGCCAAAACCGAAGCCAAGGAAAACCGTTTCAGCCAGGCAGTGGGCCCCCTCGGATCAATCCGTGCGCGTGACGGCCAAGGCAAAGGGAAAAACGCTATCCATGGAATTTGCTAGCCCGAACGGCAAAGCTTTTGGCGAGTGGATATCAAACAATCTGGAAGGTCTTTACGAGACTTTCCGACAATCCGGATCTGATAAAAAGGGAGATTAATCGGGAAAGAAAAAGGCCCCCAAACATTTCTGCCGGAAGCCCAATTCTCTCAATGTAGCGATTGGAGAATACACTTCCGCGAATCAGTGTCAAGTTGAACGTCGATCCGACGAACGGGAGCGTTTGGCCTTTTGACCCTGTGTCCTGCGATTATGTATCGCTTTCCGTCGACACGCTCACGGGAATCAGCGCGGAAATCGGCCTCTGTCTGTAAGTTTTGGGCACACTTTACTTCTTTCTCGCTAAAAACTATCGTCCATAGTAGATATCTATCGGAGTGGTTCGTCAGAATCTATACGACGATGCAACGAAGCGTTCTCTAACTGGTGGAGACAATCATGCAGGCATAAAAAAACCGGCACGAAGGCCGGTTGAGTTTGGTGTTGGAAGGCGTACCGAAATATCGGGCGCTCCAAAAGTCATTGCTGACACTATTCTCATAGCACGCAATTTGCAAGCTAAATCGCGCTTTCGCGCCACGGGATTTTTATGCCCTTTTGGGAAGGAATAATCCTGTGTCGATAAGAAATTACGATTTTTCGATACAAACGGCTTACGCCCGTGCGCATGAACTTTTCGCGCGCGCGACGACGCTTGAGCAGATTTCTGCCGTTTATAAGCTCGTTACCGATCTATGCCAGACAGCAGCGGGGGAGGAACCGGAACTGCTCGATCTGCTGGATCGGGTTTGGCGCAAGCAACAAGACTTCCATCGACGCGAAGCGAACCGGCAGGGCAGGGGACCTCGCCCACGTTCTTTTCCTGACCGGGGGGGAAGGATCAGAGCCGGGCGCGGCAAACGCGATCCGAAACGAAAGGCGAGGGCGCGCCAGTTCGCCCGATCGTCGTTATTTCCGAAAAGCATCCGCGACCAGTTCACCGATGGCGAATTGGCTGCGTTGTTCATCATTGCCGAGGACTGGCGAAAGAACGGCGTTTGCGAGTGTTCCGCGAAAGAAATTGGCGACAGGGCAGGGGTGTGCACAACGATAGTTCGCAATGCGTATAGACGGGCGCAGGAACTGGGCTTGATCCTTATCGAACAGCCTGACATGCAACGCACCCTGAGACTTCCAAACCGATATCATATTGTCAGTGTCGAATGGAAAAAATGGCTCAAAAGTTCAGTTTCCAAGGGCTTTTCCGGTGTCAAAAAAACACCAGCCTTAGAGTCCATACATAATATACAGTTCAACTTTCTAGGAAAAATCACTGGGTTTAACGTCGCAAAGCCGCAGCGACGACGAACCGGATAATCCGGACGCGGAATCGCCCGACATTATTTGCAGGAAATTGGCTTTAGAGGGTCAACCGGTTGGAAAAATCTCCATCCGGCGATATCGCATGTCACAGACCTTGTGTGGCTGCTATCAAGCCAGCGATCAACGATCCCATGGCGAGATAGGCTGCATACAAGCTCGCGAGCTGGGAGACCCGCGCGGCATCTTGCAATGCAAACTGACTGAACCCCCCGGCAATCAGAGCTATGGCCACGCAATACCAGGCTATTTCCCGACCGAGGAAACAGATTAATGCAGCAGCGGCGAGAAAGAACACGCCAGCGAAAAACATAGCCAAGAGGTTTCTCATATCGGGGCCTTTCGATCGGATAAGATTTCTTATGGAACTAAGTCATTGATATTGTTAACGAAATAGGAACATCTTATTTCAGCGCTTCCGCCATATATCCAGAATTTCGCCCAAAGCTGCGGTTGGGTCTTTACTGGCGCGCAATGCATAGGCAACGAAGTTGCGGCCAGTGAGAGCAAGAATGGCGGAAACGGCGGCGGCATATGAGCCGTCGAGATTCAGCAGCGACCGCACCGGTTCTTCAAAGACAACGGCTATCGCTATCCCGACAATGAATGTGATTGCCCGGCCTACCCATGTCATATCGCGTTGCATGATCGCTCCTATCACCGAAAAGGCTAGGATGATCGACCATTTGGCGAGAGGAACGCGGTGAGCCCATTCGCCCCAGTCCATCATTTGCCCCATCTTTTCTGAGCTAAATCCTTGGCCGTGTGTCCACCAAGATACATTGCCGTATAGGTCGCAGTGATCGCGCCGAGCGCTTCCCAAGGCATAGCCGCGATACTAGCCGTGAGCACGCCGTTCACAACATTCACGACAATGCCATTCCACACCCACAGAAAAGCGAGCAACCACATCCAGAACGGACGCCATGCCCATGTCCACCACGCTTCCCCACCTTTGACCATCTCCGCCTTGAACAGATCCGTGGTCATGCGATGCGCTTCAACGTAACGAGCAAGAATGTCACGGTCTGAATTAGCCGTCGCTACTGCCTGATCGATCTTTTCGGGAGGGCAGGAAGGTATTTCGTCCGGCGAAACGCCGAGCTGACCCGCCACCGTGTCTATGACGGAACCGGCCAGTCCGCCAATTGTAGGCCCTAGCTGCGCCGAAACGATATCCTTCACGATAATGGAGCCTGTTCGGATAGCCGATTGCTTGAGGGCGTCGATAATCGCCGTGCTCATGCTGCTTGCTCCTGCAAGGATTTGGCGCGCGATTTTTGAACGATCGAGCGGACAATGAAAAATGCCAGTACGATAGCGCCAGCGGCGAGCAGCCCGCCAAGCACCCAGTTTGCAATCAGGTCAGCTTGATCGGCGTTGACAACGGTAACACCACCACCACCTGCAAAGGTTCCACCGGCAGTGGCTTGAGCGTTCCGTGTGGCCGAGGCGGCTTTCCCTGCTGCCTTTTCGGCTTCCCCCTTGAGTGCAGCATTGGCCGTGCTGGACGAGACTTTCGATTCTGCCAGACTGCGCTTGATGGACTGGGCCTCAACGTCAGTAACGCGGTTGATCCATCCCTTACCGAACACCGCGAAATTGGCCAGCGCGCGGAGGAAGGAAGTGCGCTTTGCAGCCATCTTCTTGATGGTTTCAATATCGGTGCCACCTACCGACGCGAGAAGCCATTTGCGCGCACGAGAAACTCCGGAGTTCACCGAAGAATCATAGGTGAACATATCGACGCCGGCCGCGAGGGTGTTGCATCGCGCGGCAAGCCAATAGTCGTGATAATAAATTTCTTCGGCTTCGGCCCGCGTGATCTGGCGAATTGGCTTGGGCTTTGAAATGCCCTTGGCCTTATTCCAGGCCAGCCAGACCTTTTCCGTAATGCCATACATCGTTTTGCCGCCCGGATCGGCAGCATGGTTGGACCATCCGCCTTCCCAACGGGCGGTAACGGCATGACAGGCTTGGAAAGCAAGAGAGGTGGATTGCGCAGACATTGGGTGCTCGCCCTAACTGGTGGAAAAGGCTGCACGTCATGCGCAATCGCAAGACACTATATATCGGCAATTACCTTAACGCAAAAGCGAAAAGTAACTACGTCTTGTGGTCCATCCTCAATTGATGCGTTCTGGCAAACCGCGTCTCAATTGAACGCCCATTTCCCGATTGGTGATAAGTGCACCATCCTCCCGAAGCTGCGCGTTGCGGCGGCGGGTGCGGAGCGAACGCTGCAGCGTTTCTCCTGTAATCTGGATAGCTCGATTATAGGGCGAAGCATTGAAGTCTTGGATGCGTTTCAGAACTGCACGCCGCGCGTCAGGGTCACGCTGCTCAACAGCAATGGCAAACTCATTCATCAATTGCCGGCGACGGTCGTTGAGCCGCTTTTCCGCATTCTTGAGCGTTGAATTGCGCTCCCATGCTTCCGTAACCTTAGCTGGCGTGAAGCCTATGCCTTGCCGGGCCGCATCGAATGCGTTGATCTGATCTTCCGGTACAATATCGTCCCCACGAGCGTTGCGGACGCCTTCATTGTAATACCGGAACGCCTTCATCGGGTCGCGGAGGAATTTGGGCAGAACCGTTTCGGTCGCGCGCCAGTATTCGCCCTTCGCGAGTTGCTGGCCACCTTGCCAGAACTGGGAACCCATGCTGACGCCAGCGCCAAGCTGGCTCATGATCCAATACTGATATTCCTGTTGTCCATCCAGATCGCGGTTCGGCGAACGGAACCAGATATCGGCCATACCAATGCGGTTCGTAAGATCTACGCCGGTCAGATAGCCTACTGGTCCATTGAGGATCATGCCACCGAGTTCCTTGCCGAAAACATCGACGATGGTTTTTTTGACCTTCGTTTCAAATTCAAACGGATCGTCATCATCGCCGAAAAGCATTCCCAAGGCGATCATCGCAGCGTTGAAACCGAAAATGCCAGTCACACCGGAGGTAAGAGCCATCATGCCCAATGCTCCGGTGAGCTGGTAAAGCGCTTCGCGGCGAACCTCTTTGCTCTCGCCCTTGAACGCTTGCTGCGCATCGCGAACGATACGGTAAATCATGTTCATCTGGTATGAGCGGAACACGAGCGCAACTTTGGCAAAGTCGCTCTGCAGCACGCGTGCACGGCTGCTATTGGAATAATCGAAGTGGACTTTCCACGTGAGGTCATGAGCGGCCTCGATCGCGCGTTCCGACCTCATGCCGCTATTCCGGGCGAGGCGGTATGCAGCGAGCGCCGTCACTTCCCGGTTTATGACTTCCGATTTATGGAAGAAATATGAGAGCTTCGCCATTACGGCGGCGCGCCAGGGCGAATAGTCCACACCGGTTTCGCCCACGCCTGCGAGGTCGTGAGACTGGGTTCGATCAATCAGCCCCGTTTCGTAGAAATGTTCAAGCGCTGCCTTTTCGTCGGCTGTCAGTAGGGCGTGATTGACACTGCCCTTGCCGCGGAACAGATCGGCCGACGCACGCAAAAGCGCACTGGTGGTTTTCGCGGTGCCGAACTTGGCGCCGAGAATGGGGATGCCCATCATTGGAGTTTGCGCAAGGTTCACTGCTGCCGCGGCCGGCGAGCCAGCGAGGAACCAGACAAACGCCGCACTGGTGATATTTTGAGCGAATTGCGAGCCGGTCGGGTTCATTACCCACTGATGGCGTTTGCGCAGTTCGTTCGCGAGCATGCCCGCCTTTGTAGGGTTCGCGGCCTCGCTTGCTTCTTCCGAAGCACGTTCCACGAGCTCATTGAGTTCAACGCCATATTTCAAGCGTCCCATCTGGTGGGCGGAATGGAACATATGTGATGCATAGGCGCGGAGCGCATCACCGTGGAAACCGGCGACATTCTTGCGGTGGATTTGACGCTTGCGTACCGACATATCGGGCATTGTCTGCAAATAGCGCTGCCAAATTTGATCGAGGATCTGTGCGCCAATATCGCTGTCGATGTTCGATTTTCCGATGATCGCCTGAATATCAGCGATAACACGGGGGTCCATAGCGCGTTGCAGCTCATTGCTGTTTGACTTGATGCCGACGATAACCTCGCCGTTAGGAAACTGCTTTCTCATGTCGGCAGCAACCTTATCGCGTTCGGCACTGCGCTCGTGCATCGAAAAATGCAGCACTTCACCGGTGATATCTTTGACGGTGACGAAATAGTCGCCGAAACGCGCGAGCGGGAAGTATGGACCTTCCATTCGGCTCGTTTCCAGCGCCTGGCGCATTTTTGTCAGTCGGGCTTTCATCGACCATTTCGCCTTCGTCGCGGTGGCTTCATAAACCTCCGCCGCGTCCTGCTGCGCCTGTTTGCGCGCTGCCGGGTCCATCTGCTGGCGCGAAATCCGTTCAAGCTCCTTACGATACTTCCGCTCGGCTTTCGTCTGCGCGATCTGAAAGACTTTTTTCAGATTGTCGAGGATGATGCCGTCAAGCTCCTTTGTCTGTGCAGCATAGCTGTCGCGGACGGACTGATAGAGCCGCTTGCCGGCGTCCGGCAATGCATCATAAGCCTTCTGCAACGCGGCGTTCTTCGCGCGATCGCCGGGTGCGTTGTCAATTGACGGATCGTACTGCGCAATCGTGGATTGGTGCATCACATCGGCAAGCGCAGCGGCTTTGTCCTTCCCTAGCCGATTGTACTTGCGCCATTGCTGCACGGTTTGGTCGGCTTCGGCGTGACGGTTGCCTCGATAGGCGTCAAGCTGGCGTTTTACGGTCAGGTATGTGCCGATCGCCTCTTGGCCCTTTTGCGCAAGTTCCGTGAAGTAATTCAACGGAACAAGGGCCAGCGCCTTCGGGGTCCAGTCAGTAAGGCGACCCCTGACAGCATCTGCGGCTTCACGAACGTTTGCGCGGTTGACCGTGGAAAAGCTATCATCGGCTATCGAAAAACGTTTTGAACGTTCGGGGCGTGGTGGGTTGCCATCCGGCTTGGATATGTCACGCAGAGCAGCGACGGCCAATGCGCGCAATTGCGCCGGGGTTACGCGTCCGAGCTGCTTGCCGAAACGCTTCAAGGCCCAGGCTTTCACATGGCCCAAAAAGTCATCGGCCCACATACGCAGCGAGCGCGGCGCAGTTTCGTATTCCTCAATCGCGTATGCGCCAAATTCTTCCGCTCGGAGGGCTGCAGGCATATCACCCGTAGCGCGCTCCGCATTCTCAACACGAGCGCGCGCTTTGTCGAAGTAAGAGCGTGCTTTGCCGGTGGAACGCTCGTACTGACGATGGATTTGGCCCAATTCCTCAAGGAGTTTATTCCACGAAGCTGTGCCGATCAGCTTGCGAGCGCCAGAGTGAAACGCCTCATGAAGAAAAACGGCATTCGCATTATCCGGGCTTACGCCGTCTGTGTTCAGTACAATTGTGCCGTCCGGAGTGGTCCACCCCTGCACGGCGTTTTCGCCCGTTTTCTGCAATTGCAGAGCACCGCTATCGATCAATCGACCGACAGTTTCACCGAGCGGCCCGCGGGCGAGTGCATCGCGTATTGACCCGGATTCGGCGGGTGCATTGCCATCCGACGCCCATTCGAATATATTGATGGAGCGGGACGTGCCTTCCAATGCAGATAGCAAGGGCTCTGCCCCTCGTTCTCCAAGATCCTGATAGCTTGGGCGTCCCGCGTAACTATCCTTCCCAACAAAACGGTTATCCGTATTGAGGTCATAGTGCCAATCGCCATCGCGCGTCCGGTTTACGGCGACGGCAAGGTTATGGATTTTGCCCGCGAGTTCGATTGGCGCCGCGATGACGACACGTTCCAAAACGTGGGAATGGCGTTCGTCGCCAGCCTCGCGGTGAACGATTTCACCGTTCTCGATAATGGCCGGGATAGCCGGTACTGACCGCAACAGGATATCGCCCTTGCGGCCATATGTCGTTTCTCGTTTGCCACGGCCATTGAAACCGACGACTGTCCCGTCCTTCATAGTGACGGTCGTTTTGGGCTCGACCAGATTTTGGTCATACCATGCCTGCGCTTGTCTGCGCAGCGCGGGCATATCCTCGCCGCCTTTGAAGTTTTTCAGAACCTCCTCGCCCGTCAAGCGGGCAACTGGATTCTGTTCAGCGATGGACGCCTTGACCGGCTCTGAACCCTTCTCAACGTTGACGGTCGGCGCCGGTTTTTTCACGGGGCGCAGTATCGACATGACGTTGGCATGCTGCTGGCGCGCCTCGTCAAGTTCCGCCGACTTATCCCACGTGCTCAATTGCTCGCGCAGGCGTGGCAGGGTTTTATCGATGTTTGAAAGGCGTTCGGCTTCCAGCGCAGGGCGATCAGGAAGATTCCGTATCAAGTTCATGACACGCATCGCCGTGCCCACTGGCGTCAGATTGAGGACGTTATCGAGGTCGATACCGTACTCCTGCGCACCTTTCACGGTGACAGTGAAGGAATCGGCAAGATTATGCTGTAGCGCAAGCTTAAACGGCCCCACCGAACCCATGGCCCGGCTTTTCGCGCCGCTTTTCACCATGTCGCGAGCAGCATCAAGAATTTCAGCGCCGATATCGGTTGGCTTTTCCATGGCCTTCCCGTTAATCGTCGCGTTGAAATCGCCGCTCATAAACTTGGTCGCGGTGTCGGCGTCGGCCTTTACGGCGCCCGCGTTTGCTTCGATTTCCTCTTTCTGTCGCTCCATGCTGGTGATCTGGCGGCTTGTCGAATGCTGCGATCGGTCATGTTCGCGCTTGTCGTTTTCAAGCCGCTTGATCCTGCGGCGCAGTTCCATTTCTTCGAGGATCATAGGGTTTCCGGATGCTGCGGCCTTCATTTCCGCCGCATTCGCCGCCTCGCCGCCGATATCTTCGACGACACGATCCTTGATGTTCCCGGCCCGGAATTGACCGATAAACCGCGCTTTCTGCTCAATGGTTTGCCATTGCTTGGCATCGAGTGTGCGTTCTGTACCGTAGCGATGGATTTCAACCTCAAAGCCGTCAGGGTCGGCAGCGTAAAGTTCGTTGCCCTGCCGGATGATACGGCCTTCTCGCTGTTCCAGATCGCTCGGACGCCATGGCGCATCGAGATGGTGAAGCGCTACGAGGCGGTTCTGCACATTGGTGCCAGCGCCCATTTTCGGCGTCGATCCGATCAGGACACGGATCTGACCTGACCGGACTTTACCGAAAAGTTCCTGCTTTTGGAGATCGGTATTGGCATCGTGGATGAACGCAATTTCTCGTTCCGGAATGCCGTTCCGGATCAACTTCGCTTTCAAATCATCATAGACGGAAAACGCGGATTCCAGTGCCGCGATTTCGTCCAGGCTGATGTTATCCAGCTTGGCCTGGGCGGCTTCATCGCCAGCGTCTGCTTTTGTTTGCAGTTCGACCAGTTCCGCCCTCGCCTTCGCCACGGCCTTTTTCGGCGTGGAAAGGTCGATAAAGACGAGCTGCGTTCCCTTCTGCTGATCCCACTTACGGTAAATGCCTTTAATCTTGTCGGCAGCGAGATTTACCTTCGTGCCCGGAACATCGGGAATGTTGGGATCGACAAGACGCATATCCAACGCTGCCTTGCGGGCGTCGGACGTAATTTTGAGCATATTGTCAGCGCCCTTTTCAGCCTTCTTCGGCATATTTTCTGAACGCCAGACAATGGAACCTTCGGGGTAGCTCTCGTTTCCGTTTTCATCGACGGTTGGCTGGCCGATGTAATCGAGCTGATATTCTGATGGCTGAACAATATTGTTGGTCGGTTTCCCGCCCTTAACGCGCGGCAGGGGCAGTGTCTTGCCCTGCTCTGCCAACTGACGCTTGATATCGTCATTCGTAATCGTGTCCGCGAACGCGCGAAATTGCGTCACGAGTTCCGGCATATTCGTGAAGCGGGAGAAACGCGTGGTGAGCTTGTATTTGCCAGCCGCCGACAGTTCGTACTCGGTAACGATTTCACCGAATACTCGCGCCCAGGCATCGAAATGCTGCACGCCCTGCGCCTTGAGTGCGTCATAGGCGAGATAGCGCTGCATCGTGTACAGTTCGGCCATAGTGTTCGATATCGGCGTGCCCGTGAGGAACG
This sequence comes from Brucella intermedia LMG 3301, assembly GCF_000182645.1. Classification (NCBI taxonomy): domain Bacteria; kingdom Pseudomonadati; phylum Pseudomonadota; class Alphaproteobacteria; order Hyphomicrobiales; family Brucellaceae; genus Brucella; species Brucella intermedia. The sequence goes on along the minus strand of NZ_ACQA01000004.1, from coordinate 4,663 downwards.
CCACATTGCGACCGCCGGTGCGCTTCAAAACGCTCTGGATTTTCATGAAAAGGTCAGCGGCCTTTTTCGATCCAGTTTTATTTCCCAGTCCCGCAACGCGGGTGAGGGACGTAGCAAAGCCGAGATTTTTGAACTCGTGAGCTTCGTCGACAATAAGGCCGTCAACGCCCATTTCCTCGAACGTCATGCCGGCATCTTTTCCGCCCACGTCGAGAAGCTTTTGCATGCGTTCTTCGAGAGCGTCCCGCTGCTTGGCCATTTGTTTGACGCTTCGGGAGCTCTTTCCGTCCGATTCCTCAAGCGTCCGGATCGAGGCTTCCAGATCATCGACCTGCATGCGGATAAATTCGGCTTCATAGACCGGATCGACGCCGATCAACCCGAAGGAGGAATGAGCCACGATAACCGCATCATAGTCGCCTGCCGCCACACGAGCGAAAAAGCGCTTGCGGTTCGCGGACTCGAAGTCTTTCTTCGTGGCGGCAAGAATGTTCGCGCCGGGATAAAGCTTGATGAAATCAGCCGCCCATTGCTGCACAAGATGGTTAGGTACGACCAGCATTGGTTTTTTTGCTTGGCCGGTACGGCGCAATTCCATTACGGCCGCAATGGCTGCGAAGGTCTTCCCTGCGCCGACTGTGTGATCGGCCAGCGTTGTCGGAGATTGAAGGACGCGCCAAACAAAGGATTTTTGATGCGGGCGAAGCTCAATAATGTCATCGCTGACCTTGCCCGGTAGGGTCAGATGCGAGCCGTCATAAACGGTATCGACGTGAGTGTTATAGATATCGTTATACAGGCGCGCGAGTTCTTCGCGGCGTGCATCGTTGTCCCAAATCCAGCGCTTCCACTCATTTTTGAGTGCTTCAACCTTCTGGTTGGCCGCTTCCGTAGCGCCCTCATCAATGATCGTCTGGCCATCGCGGGTTTTATGGCTGACTGTAATGGTACGAGCATTGAGAGCCGCCTCCATTACTTGCTTCGCCGATACGTCAGGCGTTCCCCATTTCACCCCGGCTACATCGGAAGCACGACGTGCCGTGATTTCCCAACGAGCGGTACTGGGCGCATAGGTCGCCCTCGCATCGCTGATTTCCAGCATATCGTTGACGAAATCAGCCACATGCTTTGCGGGAACCCAAGGCGCGCCCGCTTTCACGTCGATATCGACAGGCTCGATATCAGCGGGAATTACATCGCGCAGAGCCTGCACATTTCGACTGAATGCCGGATTTTCGTTTGCGGCTTCCTCTGCCCGAGCAAGCTTCTGCTTGACGTTGCCCGAAAGATAAAGGTCCGCTGTTTCGTATGAGCCGTCAGGCGTGAGATAGATGCGGTCGTCCAGCTCCTTGACGATTTCAGGTTCCGGCTTGCCGTAAAGTGCCGCGATGCGAGCCATATCAACGTAGCCAACATCACCAAGGACAATGGCCAGCGCGTCTTTTGCTGTCGCGGCACTGTCCGGTCGGCGGTATGGTTCCTGCGTGCGCCGCGCGAAAATCGGGGCCTTCTTCGCGGTTGCAGGGCGGGCTTTTTCTCCCGTTTTTGCCGCCATTGTCTTTGACAGGCCCTTGTCAAAGTCAGTTTCCAATGCCGAAACCTGCGGCCAAGTTGGGTCATCCTGAAACGCGCGTCGGTTGGTATCGGCGTTCAGAGGACCGAAATCCTTGACGAACGCATCATACTCGCGGTTCAGATCGCCGCGCAGGCTTTCGATATCACTATCGCTCGCATGTTCGTCGATCTGCGCGCGACGCAATTTGGTGAAGGTATCGCGCAATTTCACCATGCCGGTGATGCGGTCCTTGTCCTTCCCGGTGATATCGTCACGGACACGAGTGCGGGTTTCATTCAGAAAATCCGGCACTCGCATTTCGATATTGCCGTCCGGCCCGATCATGAGTGAACCGACTGGAACGGCTACTGGATCGAGTTCCCGCTGCACCGCGTTGTCGGCGATTTCCTCGGTGACGCGCGATGGCAAAATATCGGCGGGAAGCGCATCGATGCTTTTTTTCAGTAGCGCTTGGAGGTCTTCACCTGGGCGCGAAACAAGGGCGGGCTGTTCCGGTCCATACATGGAACCATAGCGCCCAAAGTCACCAAGCATCATTTCGGGATGCTGCACGAAATACTCGTTAAGCGGAGTTTCTCGGCCTTCTTTGTCCCGGATCGAACCGATGTTCACCCAAGAGCGGTCTTTTTCTGCCGCGGGCGTATCGTCTGCATACTTCTGCAGAATGACGATATCGGTCGTAACTTCGGTACCGGCATTGGCAAGGAATGCATTGTTCGGAAGGCGGATCGCCCCAACAAGGCGTGCTCGATCGGCGATATATGCGCGCGCGGCTGTATTCGCCGCGTCCATAAATGAATTGGTGATGACCATAGCCAGCACGCCGCCTGGCTTGAGGGTTTCCACCGACTTCGCGAAGAAATAATTATGGATGGAGAACCGCGCCGCCTCCTTCCTCTTTGGGTCGTAAAGACGCTCGCTGCCGAAAGGTGGATTCCCGACCGCCAGCTCAAAATAGTTGTCAGGGATCTGCAAATCCTGAAAGCCAAGTGGAGCCTTGATATTTGCAGCCGGGTAGAGTTGCTTTGCGATGCCACCAGTTATTGGGTCGAGCTCGGCGCCTGTAAATTGCGCCCTGCCCTTCAACGCACCGGGAGCCAGCCCAAGGAAATTGCCGGAGCCAACGGAAGGCTCCAGAACTCGGCCTCCGCGGAAGCCAAGGCGCTGTGCAACCGACCAGATCGCTTTAACAATCTCCGGGGACGTATAGTGCGCGTTTCGCGTGGACGATTCAGCCGCCCTGTATTCTTCGGGCGAAAGCAGGTCCTTCAATTCCTTCGCCTCTGCCTCCCAGCCTTTAGCGAAAGAACCGTCCGGACGCACAAATGCTTGCTGTAGTCCGCCCCAGCCTACCCACTTCGCGAGCAGCTTCTGCTCTGCGTGGCTCGCCTGCCTGCCCCCCTGCTCAAGCTGGCGCAGGAGCCGGATCGCAGCGATGTTGTTGCGGAATTTTGTTTTCGCGCCGCCCTCTCCGATCGCATCATCTTCGGTGATGGCGAAATTGTCAGCGCGATTATGCGCAGGCGTAGCCGCGGAATCAGCGGGCGCTACTCGTTTAGATGGATCAACGTTATCTGGAAGCGATTTCTCGCTTACAGATCCATTGTCCTGCTGCCCTTTTTCACGGCGGCGATCATTTGATGCGTCAAAGAGGTCTGGCCCATTTCGGGCGCTAACGTCCCGCTGTTTTCCTCTGGCGGGAACAGATACTGTTCCCTGACCATCTGGAACGCTTCGTCCGGCTGGAACCCGCTCTCGGTTAGCTGGTTCATTTCCAGTGCCGTCTGTTCCGCGGCTTCGGTCAGTGCTGTTTCGAGCGCTCCCGCCTTTTTCAGTTCCGCGTACCGTTTCGGCTGGAACTGTTTCCAGTGCAGTTCCGCTTGGCGTTTCCAGTTCTGAAAGGCTTCCATCGGGTGCGTCCTTGAGCGTTGCGAGTTCGGACCTGACGGCATTGGCGTCGTCGGTGCCGGAAATATCCAGCCCGCTATCCTCCATCATGTCGCGAGCGCCGTTATACCATGCGCGAAGGAACGGGCGAAGCTTTTCAATGCTGGTGTCCATATCCGCTGCGACGGCGCGCGCGAAGTCTGCAAACCGGCGTGCGCCGGCCTCGATATGAAACGCTGCAAGTTCGGTGCCGAGCGCCAGAATCTCCGGATCGATGCCGGAATTGATTTGACCATTCAGCTTTGCGCGCAATTTCTTGCGGATTTCGTCGGCACGATCGCGGGAAACCAGCTTATTGTTCGCGCCCCACTGACCATCGGCCGCGTCCGCTGCGGTAGCAACTTCGCCACTGTCGATCAGCTGATCAAGCTTTTCCGCATTACGGGGCCCGGTTTGTTTCTCAACAGGTGTGCGAGCGGCTTCCTTGGCCTCATGCGCTGCCCGCATTTCTTCGACAGTTTCCGTGAATTCGCGGCGCAGAAGATCGGCAAGCTTCTTGCCTTTGAGGACAATTTTTTCTTTGCCCTGGTCTTTGTCTAGCGTCACGGTCACGGTCGGCCCCGCGCGGGTTTCGACCATGTACTTGTTTCCGCCTGCGCCACCGATGCCAAACGTGCGTGCAGCCGCGTTCAAAAGGTCCGCATCGCTGGCGTTCTCGCGCACAGCCTTGACTATCTCGCGGTCTTTCAGCGGAGAGGTCTGTGTAAGCTTCGACAATGCATCATAAATCGGTTCGTTATCCGAGCCCCAAACGTCACCGTATGGGGCTTCTGCAACCTGACGCTGAAAATCCTCCGCCATGCGCTGAAGCGTGGCCGTGCGGGTGGGTGCAGGGCGTATCTCGAAGCGCTTGCCGTTCTCGACAATGGCGTGGGAGTTTTCCAAACCATGCTTGCGAATATACCCTTCCGCACGAGCGCGGTTGCCAAACCATTTCGGCGCAAACGCCTTCTTGGTGTCGCCGTTCTTTGTCCACTTTTTGAAATCGGCGAGCGTGGATTCGGTCACGTCGCCCATTCCCTTCCAACCGGGCGTGTAATTGGCGAGATATGCAGCTTCCGCATCCTGCTGGCTGTCGAAGCCGATCATCACTTTGTGTTCGTCAAATCGGCCATTGTCGGGGTTCTTCTGGTCAACGAC
>NZ_ACQA01000003.1:0-135000 GCF_000182645.1 Brucella intermedia LMG 3301 | reverse complement strand
AGGCCGTAGAGATGGTCGTGCAATTCAAGAAAGATGCGTTCCACGCCTGTCAAATCCGCGTTTTGCAGCAGATCACGCTCGGCGCCCTCGATATCCATAACGAGGACATTGATGCCGTGTTGAGCGATGAATTCGTCAATATTGGTCGAGAACAGTTCTATGGCATGTTCGTAAGGCCCCTGATTCTCGTCCATGGACGACATCCAGAGATCACGCCGCACATAAAAGCGGAACGAACTGGGCTCACCCGCAGTCAGAATCCCTTGTGACAGCACCACATTGTTGAGGCCGTTGGCATCGACAACACGCCGGGCCAGTGCCGCTGTTGTCGGGTTCGCCTCGAAAGCCCAAACCGACACATCCGCTATCCTGGCAATAATGGAGGTGATAATTCCGATGCCTGAACCGAGTTCCAGTACACGATCCCCTGGCTTGACCGCCTTGAAAATCGAACGTGCTTCCTTGGCCTCATAGCTGCCACTTGTCAAAGCCTGCCAGATAACCGGCGAAACTTCGTCAGACGTTATCGGTACGTTAATCCCATGTACTTTCAGCAATTCCTGCGCCCCGGTTCCCCACGGAACATCTTGTTCGAACAAACGAGCAAAGAGTTCCGACATATTGATGTATTACATCGCAATCTAATTTTGCGCTGCAATCAGCGTATGAGCATAAACTGATTTGTGCCTTTGAAGCCAGTTGCAACGCGATGATATCATCAATGATTGGAAGCCAGACCGACTGTCTTCAAGTCTCGCGGGTGTCCGTGGAGATGTTTGAGCTTTGAAGCGGGCATCGGCTTACCAATTAGATAGCCTTGGACCTGATCGCATCCTAGCCGCTTGAGGCATTCAAACTGCTCCTCGGTTTCAATGCCTTCCGCGATCGTCACCATTCTGAGGCTGCGCCCTACTCCGGTTACGAGTTCGACAATCGCAAGTGCGTCGGGCCGTGTGGTCACATCGCTCACGAAAGTACGATCAATCTTGATCTTGTCGAAGGGAAATCCGCTGAGACTGCCGAGCGAAGAATAGCCTGTGCCAAAATCGTCCATGGCGATCTGAATACCCAGTGCTTTCAGTTGGCGCAGCGTGCTCAAGGTCTGTTCGTTCTTGTCCAGCAGCACCGATTCCGTAATCTCAAGTTCGAGCCGGTCCGCACCAAGCCCGCTTTGCTCCAGCGCATCAATAACGCTCTGAATAAGGTTCAGACTGCGAAACTGAACAGGAGAGAGGTTGACCGCGATCTTGAGAGGCTTGTTCCAATGTGCGGCCTCCAGACAGGCCGTCTTGAGCACCCAATCCCCCAGTGCATGAATAAAGCCTATCTTTTCGGCGACTGGAATGAATTCGACCGGTGAAACCGAGCCTCGGACCGGGTGTGTCCAACGAAGCAGGGCCTCATAACCGCATATTTCCCGCGTTACGGTGCAGGCTTGCGGTTGATAGTAGACCTCCATCTCACGGTTCTCCAGCGCCTTCTGAAGATCGGCTTCGAATGATTTCTTTTCCCGCAAGCGTGTCTGCATCTGGGATTCGAACACACTCGCGTGACCGGGTCCAAGCGCCTTTGCTTCGTAGAGCGCAAGATCGGCGTGTTTGAAAAGCTCTTCCGTATCGGGCTCGCCCTGAGAGATCGCGACGCCGACACAAGTTCCGATTTTTATTTCCAATTCGCCCACATGATATGGCTCACTGATGGCCTCCATCAGGCGGTCTGCAAGTTCCAGGGCCTGATCTTCCTGAAGTCCCGTGGAGAGCAAGGCAAACTCATCGCCCCCCAACCGGCAGACCATGTCGCCTCGCCCGCCCAGTTTGGTCAGACGCCGCGCGACAGCCTGCAACAACGCATCGCCGACATCATGTCCAAGTGTATCGTTGACGTCTTTGAAACCATCAAGGTCCAGAAGAAGAATGACCGCCGACTGACCTCCGGCATGTGCGGCTTCCAGCCTTTTTTCCAGATCCTGCCGAAACAGAACACGATTGGGCAAACCGGTCAGAGCATCGTGGTGCGCATCATGTTCAAGCCGAAAGTTCTGAGACTGCAGTTCCCCAGTCGCCTGCCGAAGATCGCTCGTCAGGCGCTGCATGCTACCATGCGCCCTATCAAGAAGCTTGTTGTGGCGAAGCAGAAGGATAACCAGCACCACCCCGCAAATGATGAGGCCCGCCGCCAAACCAGTGTAGATGAGATGCAGTTGACGCACTTCCGCCTGTGCGGCATCGATAAGCCCTACGTCATATTCGACGGCCGTCGAGGCAAGCGCTGTCATCGGTCCATCAAGTATGGTCATGGAGTGCAGGACAGTTTTGATACTGTCTATGTCCAACTTATCGAACTGACGATCAAGCGCCTGCAGAACATCGCTCAGTTTCAAAAACAGATCACGGCGCTGCGGATCGTCCTGAATGAAGGATCGCAGATTGCCCTGTTGCAGCAATTCCAACCGACCCAACATAATATCGAGACGAAGCCGTAATTCGTCGCGGCTTTCTTCGTTCATGTTCAGGGCATATCCAGCCAGAACATGCTCGAGCCGCATATATTCGGACACCGTCTGCCCGACGGCCCAGGAGTCGTTATAACGGGAGAATTTCTGAAGCGCTGTCTGCCGTTCGGCAATGACATAGGCGATATACGCCGTTGCCACCACGAAACAACAGATAATAACGCCTAGAATTCGTCTCACACTTGCCTCTATTCAACTATCAGCTTGGCAACCTGCCAGGCAGAACGTGTGTAATAGGTCTGAGTTTGAAGTTGTGGGTCGCTGTCATAAGGGTAAATTATAAACAACGGTCCTTTGTCACGAACCGGCATGTAATTCCCATCCCGCTTCATGGCAAGAATAACGTTGAATCTCTTGAAGTCCTCCAACGGCAACGAACTAACGTAATCGTTCAAAGCAACTGCGGTCACCTTCGTTCCCTTCGCGCCCACGAGCGACATAAGCTTGTCCATCGATACGCCCTCGAAACGCACGCGACCGTCATACCAAGGATTTGCCGTTTCCACGGTGACCAACCCCATCGCTTCCAGCATGTCCCGATCAAACTGGGCCGTATCGCCAACATTCGTATTCGAGATTTTGCCGGATATGACGAGAATCGGCTTACCGGTCGGCTTCGCCAAGGGTTCAGCAGCTGCCCCGGACAACCAGGCAAGAGGCAAGACCAGGCAGAAAAGGGCTCGGATAAGTTTCATTGCATTCTCCATAATAAACTAAACCATTAAAGAGAATTGCCTAAATCAACGTGAAGATCGCACCAGTTTTGTACCTTTTCATGCTTATCTGCAATAAAAATGAAATATCAAAAGCTCCCCTGACGCAACGTAACTTCAAAGGGTCGCAGTTGGAGAACCATCTTAATATTAGATAGCTTTCACATAACGGTCGCATTTTAACATGCCATGCCCGATAATCAGTTGAGGCGGGAGTGTCGATCCATACCAAAACAGGGCAACGTCATGACGCCGCCCTGTAGAAATAATCGATATGGATCGTTGATTCAGCCTGCCAGTTTTCCACCTGTCATGGCTTTCGGCACGCCCGTTGTGCTTGGAAAGCTGATGGGCAGGCCGCGCAGGACACGTACCGCCAGGAAAGCAAAACATTCCGCTTCCACGGCATCGCCCCGCCAGCCAAGCGTTTCGACTGGAACAAGTTCCACTTTCGCACGCTCAACCAACATGCGCATCATTGTCGGGTTACGGCGTCCACCCCCACTGACGGCAAGACGCTGAGGTCGGCGGGGGAGAAGGTCCAAAGCCTTGCCTACTGCCGAAGTCGTGAACGCGGTCAGCGTGGCCGCCCCATCTTCCTCATCCAGACCATCAGCCATTGCATCCGTAAAATCGAACCGATCCAGAGATTTAGGATATGGCGCGGCCAGATAGGGGTGTTTGAGCAGTTCGGCGAGCCGTGCCTCGTCCGCGCTGCCCTTCGCCGCCAGCGCTCCGTCGCGATCCATTTCCCCCAAGCCGCGTGCTTTCACGAAATCGTTGATGGGCGCATTGGCTGGTCCCGTGTCGAATGCCACAAGCGCATCCTCACCATCCCACCAGGTGATGTTACCGACACCGCCGAGATTAAGAATCGCTGTATTGCCGCTCGGATCCACGCTGCGCAGCAAGGCAGCATGATATATGGCAGCAAGCGGAGCACCCTGCCCGCCAGCACGGATATCTGCGGTGCGAAAATCATAGGCGACCTTGGTCCCCAGGAGTTCGCTCATAAGCCTTCCGTCGCCGAGTTGCCTTGTGTCTCCGATTCGACCGGTTTGCGGCGCGCGATGCAAAACCGTTTGCCCGTGGAAGCCGACGACACCGATATCCGCCATCGAGAGCCCGCTTTCCTCTACCAATTCGCGGACAGCCGCAGATTGCGCGCGCGTCAGCGCTTCTTCCGCCTCGGCAAAAACAGTGGGCTCCGATCCTTCGAAATTCCAGATGCGCGCTTCGGCCTGTGCCTGTTCCAACAGGTCGCGAATCCAGCGCGGATAAGGCTTTAGCGCATACGCTCCGAATTCTGTTACCGTTTCCCCATCTGTTTTCAACAGAGCGACGTCGATGTTTCCGTCAAGAACTGTGCCGGTCATCAGTCCGACGGCCCATATTGGCTGCATAGATGTCTCCTATCCCAATGAGATTGCGTCACCAACGCCCTGACGCAGTGCCAAGATACCGCTGTCGAAATGACGGGTGGGATGAATGCGGTTGGTGAGCAGGGTCCATGCCCGGCCTGCTTCAAAATCGATCCATAAGCCGGTTCCGGTAAACCCGGTATGGCCAATCGTATCCTTCGAATTGAAGCTGCCGCCCGACCAGCCATCATAAGGCCGTTCCCAGCCATGCGTGCGGGTTGCGGATAGTGGCTGACGCATGTGGGCGATCACGTTTCGCGGTGCTCCCGTTCCGTCAAGCAGACCAAGCGCGAAATCGAGTATGGATGCGGCAGTACCGAACAGACCGGCATGCGCGGCCCCTTGCAATGCCGAGCAATTATCGTCGTGTACTTCGCCGCAAAGTACACGATTGCGCCATGTGCAGTTTTCCGTCGCGGCACTCATTTCCGGCTCCGCAGAAAAAGCGAAGCCCTCGCCGGGCTCCATCTCTCGAATGGTCTTGCCGTATAGCCTTTCCAACGCAAAGCCGAGCAGGATGAAATTGATGTCCGAATAAACCGGTTGGCATTTGCGCCATTCGCGCTGCAGAACGAACGCGCGCAAAAGTTCCGGATCACGCCCGTAAGTGTAGATCGGTTCGACGGACGGAAAAGGCGTCTGGTGGCCAAGGCATTCACGGAACGTGACCTTGCGCTCCCAGGCGTCATTATCATACTGCCGAAGATCGGGTAGCAAGGTGGTCAATGGCGCATCGAGATCAATGACGCCATCCTCAGCCAGCGCAAGAATGCGGTGCGTCGTGAAAATGACTTTTGTCAGCGAAGCAAGATCGAACCACGTATCGATGCTCATTGCCCGTCTGGTCGGGACGATCTGTGCAAAGCCGGTCGCCCTGACAGCGCGGTTGCCAGAAAGATCGACCATCCCAAGAACACCGCCGGGAATGCGATAAGAGTCGCAAGCGTCTTTCACCAAAGCGAACGCTTTTTCAAAGCGAGCCGTAAAGGCGGTATCGGATCGGGGAATATTTGATTCTGCCATGGTAATTATGCCTCGGTCCGGGCCATGTGATCCCGGCCATATGTCTGCCAGTTTGCCGGCTCCGGCTCATAACCCAGCGGGCGCACAAGCGAGGGCACTTGTCGTGTGTCGAGGGCGAAATGTTCGTTGCGCCGATCAATACTTGGAACAGCAGAAATCAGCCGCTTCGTATAAGAGTGTTTCGGCGCAGAAAGGATTGTTGCGGCATCGCCGATTTCCACGATTTGCCCGGCATAGACAACTGCTATGCGATGCGCGATCCGCTCTACCACTGCCATGTCGTGCGATACGAACAAGTAAGCAAGGCCACGCTCCTTCTGGAGGTCGATCAGCAAGTCCAGAACTTTGGCCTGCACAGATACATCCAGCGCGGAAACGGCTTCGTCCAGAACTACGACCGCCGGGTTCAGCATCAGCGCGCGGGCGATACAGAGCCGCTGGCGTTGCCCGCCCGAAAACTCATGTGGGTAGCGCTCCAAGCTGATGCCGGGGAGCCCGACGCGGTCAAGCAGTTGTAGCATCTTCTGCCGCGTCTCCGGTCCGTCCCGCCCGCCAGCTGCGATAACCGGCTCGGCAAGGATACTATCTATGCGCAGACGCGGATTGAGCGATGCGTAGGGGTTTTGAAAAACCATCTGCACCGAAGAGAAATTTCCCGCATCGTTGGTGCTAACCGCACCAATTTCCAACTTTCCGCGTGAAGCTTTGACAAGCCCGAGAATGGCTCGCGCAGTTGTCGATTTTCCCGAACCGCTCTCCCCCACGATCGCAAGCGTTTCACCGGGAATGAGATCAAGATCGACGTTCTCCACCGCATGAACTGCCCCCAGCCTGCGACCCAGAAAACCGCCTTTGACCGGAAAACGGACCGTCAATCCTTTCACCGACAGGATCGGTTTTGTTCCCGATAGCGTGGTGCGCACGGTATCGGTTCGCACCGCTTTGCCGCTTTCAAAATGCGGAACGGCCTTCAGGAGATGTTGTGTGTAGGGATGCTGAGGCTGGTCGAGAACAGTGCTCAGCTGTCCTTGTTCAACCGCCTTGCCATGCTGCATCACCATGACCTTGTCGGCCATTCCTGCGACCAGACCAATGTCATGCGTGATGAAGATCATCGCCATGCCGGTTTCTCGCTTCAGCTGTGCGAGCAGCGCCATGATCTGCGCCTGCACGGTAACATCGAGCGCCGTCGTGGGCTCGTCGGCAATCATGAGGCGCGGATTACATGCAAGCGCCGTGGCGATCATCACTCGCTGCAACATGCCCCCGGAAAGCTGGTTCGGACAGTATTTGAGCCGCCGTGCGGCGTCCGGAATACGCACGCGATCCAGCGCGTCCTTGGCAGCGGAAGCTGCCTGTTTTCCTGTGAGCCCACGATGGAGACGGAATGATTCCTCGATCTGCGTGCCTATCGTCAGTACAGGATTGAGGGATGTCATCGGCTCCTGAAAGATCATACCGATTTCTGCACCGCGGATTTTCGTCAGCTCTGCTTCGTTCGCAGTTACAAGATCGATTGTGCTACCGTTTGCGCGATTCAGCTTGATTGATCCGTCGATGACGCGACCGCCGCCAAAATCCACCAGACGATTGAGCGACAGGGCCGTTACAGATTTGCCGGAACCACTTTCGCCGACAATTGCCAGTGTTTCGCCCACAGCGAGATCAAAACTTACGCCACGCACAATCTCGTTGGCTACAGGATTGCGACCGAATCCAACGCGAAGGCTCGAGACAGAAAGCAGCGTGCTCATGCCATCGCTCTCCGCATCTTCGGGTCGAGGATGTCGCGCAGGGCATCACCCAGAAGGTTGAAGCCAAGAATGCCGATCATGATCGTAAGTCCCGGAAAGGCCAGCAGCCATGGCGCGATCTCCATGAGATTACGCGCATCGGCCAGCATGAGACCAAGTGACGAAGCGGGTGGCTGTGTGCCCAGACCCAGAAAGCTCAGGCCTGCCTCCGTCAGCAACGACCAGGCGAGCGCCAGGGTGATCTGCACTGTCAAAGGGGCCACCAGATTAAGCAGCAGATGGCGGGAAAGGATATAACGGTTGCTGCTGTGGAACGTACGCGCCGCATCAACGAATTCGCGTGTTTTGATCGACAAGGCCGGGCCGCGTACAACCCGCGTGAAGATCGGGGTGTAAACGATGGCAATGGCGGCGACACTTGTTCCTGTTCCCGGCCCGACAACAGCAATGATGAGAAGCGCAAGCAAGATTGCCGGAAACGCCAGAAGCACATCCATGATGCGCATGACGACACCGTCCCACCAGCGCCCGAACCACGCCGCGGTCAATCCCAGAACAGTTCCCGCGAAAGCGGCAATCCCGACTGCCGAAAAGCCCACCATGAAGGATTGCGCGACACCAGCCATCAGGCGGCTCATGACGTCACGTCCGAAAAGGTCGGTTCCCATCCAGTGGGCAGCACCTGGAGGACGCAGCCTGTCTATCCGATACTGCATCAGCGGATCATGCGGCGTGAAGCCGAAATAGCCGAGACAAGCCACGATCAGATAAACCAGAACGATGAACCCGCCGATACGACCGCTGGGATGAGCGAAAACAGAACGCAATATCTGCATCAGCTTTCCTCCAGACGAATGCGCGGATCGAGCGCTACATACAGGAGATCAACCAGCAGATTGACGATCATGAAATTGAAGGCAATGAAAAGAATGCTGCCCTGCACCAGAGCATAATCGCGCTGGAGAATGGCGTCGAGCACCATGCGTCCAAGCCCCGGCAGAGCATATATCTGCTCAACCAGCACAGCTCCGCCCAGAAGATAGCCGAACTCCACTCCGCTCAGGGTCACTACTGGTATCAGCGCATTAGGCAATGCGTGCCGCCAGATGACAGAGCGAGCCGATGCTCCCTTGCTGCGAGCCGTGCGAACGTAATCGTCGCTGAGAACGTCCAGCATGGCCGAACGCGATATGCGTGTGACCGATGCCGCAAAAGCAAAGCCGAGCGTCAGGGCCGGCAAGATCATCTGCAGGAAATTCTGCCACGGGTTCACCCAGAAAGGTGTAAATTCGCCCATCGCAGGCAAAACCCCAAACCCCGCCGACAGTATATAAATAAAGAGGAGACCGAGAACGAAGCTCGGAGTCGACTGCCCGATCATTGCGAAAATGCGCACCGCCAGATCGGATTTTTTCTCGTTGCGCGTTGCCGCATAAACGCCAGCAGGGAGTCCAACGAGCAAAGCGATAAACACCGACATCAATGCAAGTTGGAGTGTCAGCGGAAAACGCTCAAGGATAACCGTCAAAACCGGCTTTCCGAATGTCACCGAGACACCAAGATTACCTTGCAGCACATCACCCAGCCATCGCCAGTACTGGGTGGTCCAGCTTTGGTCGATACCGAAATATTGCGCCAGCGCCTGCCGCTGTTCCGGGGTCAACAACCCTGCCTCCGTTCCGAGCATGGCAGTGATGGAATCACCCGGCACCAGACGGATCGCAACGAAGACAAGGATCGACACCCCCAGCATGACCAGAGGAAATGTCAGCAGCCGACGTGTCAGATAATTCATGTCAGATTACTCACGGCCTGCCGTTCCGGAAGGCACTTGCAAGCCACGCCTTCGCAGGAAGACGTGGCGGATTTCGTGACATCACTGCCCGATCTGCAGCTTGGTTATGCCGAATAGCGATCCGGTTGCGCGAGGCTCGAAACCGGTAACGTTTTTCTGGTGAGCAACATAAGTGTTAGCCGTATAGAGCCATACCCACGGAGAAACTTCCGTTATGTGCTTATCGAAGTCGGCAAAAATCACCTTGCGCTTTTCAGGGTCCGTTTCGGCTCTCCCCTTCTGCATCAGATCGTCAAGCGTATCGTCGATATACTGCGCGACCTTCTGAAGGTTGCCCGCCTTGGTCCAGTATCGGCCATACATCGTATAGGGATCAGCCGAACCGCCGTTCAACGCCACCGCCATGTCGAAGTCCCCCTTCAGCCACGTATCGACATAGACGTTCAGTTCCATCATCCGGATATCGAGCTTGATACCGATTTCGGCGAGTTGCGACTGAAGCACCTGCGCCTCGGCCGCAGCGGTCGCAGGCTCTCCATTTGCCGCGATGATCGTTGCCGAGAAACCGTCCGCATAGCCCGCATCCGCCATCAGCTTCTTCGCCTTTTCTACATCGGGCTTATAGCAGAAAAGCGTGCTGGGGTCGCTTGCATAGGCGGGCATTGTCAGCGGGCCCGTCACCTTTCCTTCGCCGAGCAAGGCCGTGTCGAGAACATCCTGCCGGTCAACGGCGCAGGAAATAGCTTGACGCACGGCCAGCTCCGTCATGGGCTTGCGCGAAGGGTTCAATTGCAGGACATGATAAGCAAGCGCCGGCGTGCGCACCAACTCAAGAGCGCTTTCGTTCGGCACCATCGTTGCGACCAGCGGGTCATTGAGAAGCGCAAAATCGATCTGCTTGGCGCGAAGCGCGGCGAGAATCGCCGTTTCATCTGGCAGAACACTGATGTCGATCCCGTCGACCCTTACCTTACCGCCGGCCCAACCGGGATTGGCTTTCAGTACTTCCTTGGAATTCGGTTCCCAACGTTCAAGGACAAACGGGCCGGATCCAACGGTTTTTGTACCAATATTGCCCGCCTTGATCTCGCTTTCAGGAAGGATAGCCGCATTGATGCTGGCAATGGCCGCCAATAGCGGGGCGTCTGCCTGCGAGAGTTTGAAGACAACCGTTTCGTTGTCCGGCGTCTCAATAGCGGCGATGGAACCGAAATTGGCACGCGCCACCGCACCCGTTTTTTCGTCCAGGATACGCTCGAAGGATGCCTTCACATCGGCTGGCGTAACCGGCTGACCGTTGTGGAACTTGGCATTCGGGTCGAGCTTGAATGTCAGAATCTTGCCGCCATCGGAAAACTCCCAACTTTTCGCAATGGCAGGCGCGATCTGAAGATCGGAACCGAGACGAACGAGCGGCTCGTAGATGAGTTCAAGCAGCCGGATCGATGAAAACGCCGGCTGCTTATGCGGATCAAGACCGGTGGCATCCTGTGACCAGGCCATGCGAAGCGTCGCGGCAGAAGCCGTAGACAGGCCCAGCCCGCTGAAGCTCCCAATGCTCAATGCCAATGTGGCGGCGCCCGCAATCAGGCTTTTTTTGAAAATCGCTCCCATTTTCTTCCCTCGCAAATCACTGCAATGCTGATGTCCGACCGCTTCCCCGCTTCGGCTCACGCTTTATTGGCATTTATTGCCTGTCTAAGAAATCCCCCAGCATTCTTTAATGCCTTTCTTGCCTCATCCACTGGCATTCCGGTAATCGTGATGAGGATTGCAAGCTTGACGTCATTATCCGTCAGGGCGAGAACGCGTTTTGCCTCCCCCGCCCCGCAACCGGTTGCCTGCATGACAATTCTCGAAGCACGTGCGACAAGCTTGTGGTTGGTGGCACTGACGTCCACCATGAGGTTCTCATATGTCTTTCCTATCCGGATCATGCTTGCCGTCGTCAGCATATTGAGCACCAGCTTCTGCGCCGTGCCGGATTTGAGGCGCGTTGAACCAGTCAGTATTTCAGGCCCCACAACTGGCGATATGGCAATTTCAGCCATAGCCGCAATCGTCGAGTTCGGATTGCAGGAAAGCGCCACAGTCGTAGCACCAATTGTTGCCGCGTAAGCCAGCCCTCCGATCACATAAGGAGTGCGTCCACTGACCGCGATTCCCACGACGACATCCTTTGAGGCCAGACTCACATTGCGCAGATCGGCCTCCCCCAGTGAGGGATCGTCCTCTGCGCCTTCGATTGCATGTTGCAGCGCATCGGCGCCACCTGCAATCAAGCCCACCACCATTCCTTCCGGTACGCTGAATGTCGGTGGGCATTCCGATGCATCAAGAACGCCAAGACGTCCGCTCGTTCCAGCACCCAGATAAATCAGCCGACCGCCCCTCCGAAAGGCGTCAACAATTCTGTCGACCGCCTGCGCGACGTGAGGCAGAACTTTTTCGACAGCGGCGGGTACCAGATGATCCTCGTCGTTAATGCGGCGCACGATAGCAAGACTGGCCAGCAGATCGATATCCATCGTGCGCGGATTTCGCTCTTCTGAAACCAGCTTATCCAGTTCAGATAACAACGCCTGTTCTGTCATGCTCTGCCTGCCTGTCGAGCGGCGTTCAAATGCGCCTTTATGGTTAATATGCTAGGATTGAAAATTCTTTTCGTCAATTCAAATACGGAATATTTTATTCCTTACCTTCACCGAAGTACGGTCCAATCGGATAACACCGCATCAGACATATTGCCGGATCACCATCGGCGGAAGGAGGTGAATTCTGCCGATATCGAATCTAATCGCGAGCTATCCGCTGAAGCGTTCCGGTCTCCGCGCCGCATTCCACACATACCGTTGGGCAATTACGCATAATCGTTTATGTTGGAATTCTGTATTCCAAAGCAAATCGAATTGTCTTACGACCGAGGCAATCGAGTATCGAACCTTCCGGCACCGGAATCGGGAATAGTTACATATGTCGATTCTACAAAAGATCAGCGCCAAACTGAACGAACTGACCGTTGCGGATCGAAAGATCGGTCAGTTTATCGTCGACCATCCGGAACAGGTGTTGAAACTTTCTTCCTCCGCGCTCGCGGCGGCGACCGGACGCAGTCAGTCAAGCGTGGTCAAGTTCAGCCAGAAATTCGGATTTGACGGCTATCAGGAACTCAAACTCGCCGTCAGCGAAGCCCGGGCCAAGGAATGGCAAGTTCCAGCAGGCATGGTGCACGGCTCCATCGAAACCGGGGATAGTTACATCACCGTTCTGCAGAAGCTTATCGGCAGCAAGCTGCAGTCGATGCAACGAACGGTTTCCGCCAACAGCGAGCAGGATATCGACGATGCATTGCAAGCGCTGATCAGCGCGCGACGTATCCACCTCGCCGGCGTTGGCGCATCGTCACTCGTGGCGCGCGATTTTTCCTATAAGCTGATGAAACTCGGCCGCAACGTGATGCACGATAGCGACAGTCATATCCAGATGGCCAATGTTTCGACCTTGCACGAGGGCGATGTCCTGTTTGCCCTCTCCTATTCGGGAACGAGCATCGAAACCCTCCGCATCTCGGAAGAAGCCAGGAAATGCGGAGCAACCGTAATCGCTGTTACAGGTCTCAACAGGAATCCGCTTAATGAAATTGCCGATATTCCCTTGTATACCGTTGCGGATGAAGAGCGGGTTCGCTCATCATCGATAACCGCGCGCGACGCGCAACTTATTTTGACGGACCTGCTCTTTATCTTGCTGTTTCAGCGACAATCAGATGCCAGCGATTACGTGCATAAAAGCGAAGCGGCAGTGTCTTCGCTGAAACTATGAACGACGAGATCAATCGATAATAGCTGCGGCGGCGAGGCTCGCAAAGGCAGCAACGAATGCTACGGCGACAGCACCAACTTTTGTGAAGAGATTGAATGTGTCGCCCGGCATTTCACGGTTTGACATGTTGAGATAGACGAGCGCCGCCACGACAATAACAACCGAAAAGCCAAAAGCGGAAACCCACTGCCATACCTCAGGCATGAAACCTCACAGACGCTAACTCAATTTGAAATCTGCGGTTTCTTACCCAAATTTTGTTACCACAGTGTGACCCAGTTAGTGCTTTCTGTTCCAGCGCGCAATGTACAGCGCTGTCCCTGGTCATCATCTATTTGTGAATAGTCGACCCTTCCAGCACTGCGGTGGCCCGTTTCGCAGGCTCGCTCACGGCCATAGCACCGCCAGTTAACTGCAACTGCACAAGCTTCTGGATCAAGGCTGAAGATGACTACCGAACGGCAAAAGCCGTGATATATCTGCCGGCGAGCAAACAGCCGTGCGCAGAAACGACAACTCAAAGGTATACATTATGACTTCGCCATCATCACCACCGCAAATCGAACAGGAAGAGCGTCTCGAACGGCTGGCATCGTTGCAAGGCAAGTTGAGAGAACGTGGTATCGGCGGGCTTCTGCTCGGGCCGACAGCAAGTTTGCGTTATTATACCGGGCTGGTCTGGCACATCAGCGAACGTTTTCTGGGCGCCCTCGTTACGCCTTCGGAGGTAATTTACATCGTTCCCGGCTTTGAGCAGAGCCGCGTCGAAAGCCTCCCGCATCTAGCTGGAGAAATCCGCATCTGGCAGGAGGAAGAGAACCCAGCCGCGCTGATCGCATCGCTCCTCCCGGCAGGTGCTAAACTTGCGGTCGATGACGCCATCCCGCTGTTTTTCTATAATGCTCTCAGGCAAGAGATCCAGCCGGACCGGCTGCTCGACGGCGGCGAGCTGATCCGGGAACAGCGTATCCGCAAGTCGGTCAAAGAAATTGCGATCATTCAGTATGCGATGAATCTGACGCTTGAAGTCCACCGCCGTGCGCATGCAATGATCAAGCCCGGCATTGCCGCAAGCGAAGTCGTGCGTTTTATCGATGAACAGCACCGCGCACTCGGCGCAAGGGGTGGCTCGACATTCTGTATCGTCTCATTTGGGACTGCGACCTCACTGCCGCACGGCGCGGACGGCGAACAGTTTTATCAGCCGGGTGATGTTATCCTTGTGGACACAGGCTGCCGCATCGACGGCTACCATTCCGATCTCACGCGCACCTATATGCTGGATGAGCCTACAGCAGAGTTTTCGCGCATATGGGCGATCGAACGCGAAGCCCAACAAGCCGTTTTCGACGCGGCGAAGCTCGGCGCTGCTTGCTCAACCCTTGACGATGCAGCGCGCGCTGCGCTCGTGAAGCACGGATTGGGACCGGATTATGCCCTGCCCGGCCTTCCTCACCGCGCTGGTCACGGCCTTGGCCTGGAAATTCACGAAGCCCCCTATGTCGTCCGCGGGAACTCACTCCCGCTTGCGGAAGGCATGTGCTTCTCCAACGAGCCGATGATCGTGGTCCCCGACCAGTTCGGCGTCCGTCTGGAAGATCATATCCATATGACGGCAACGGGGCCAAAATGGTTCACCCAGCCAGCGAAAAGCCCAACGCAACCTTTCGCATAGGCCTGCTTGCTGTTATCGGATGGCTGGAATACCCGTCCAGCTTTCTGATCTCTTTTCGCCAATGCCGATCAGGTCGATGGCCCGCGCCGCGATCTGATCGGCCACCTCGTCGACAGATTGCGGCTTGAAATAAAAGGCTGGAACCGGCGGCATCACAATCGCACCCAATTCCGTTACCGTGCACATATTGCGCAAATGCACCAGATGCAGCGGAGTTTCTCGTGCAATCAGAACCAGCTTGCGTCGTTCCTTCATATGAACGTCGGCCGCGCGGGTTAACAGGCTGTCGCTGTGCCCCGTGGCGATCGCTGCAAGTGTACGCATGGAGCATGGCGCAATGATCATACCTGCGGTTGCAACCGATCCGCTCGCGATAAGGGCCCCTATGTCGCTGACAGAATAACTTCTATTCGCGAGCCTGTGCAGAAGCGCATAACCGTCAGGACCTAGCTCGTGACGCAAGGTCTGCTGAGCGGCGTCCGACACAACCAAATGGGTTTCGACATCACTTAAGGCGGAAAGCTGTTCCAGCAGCTTGAGCGGGATGAGAGCGCCTGATGCCCCCGAGATGCCGACAACAATCCGTTTCATCGCATGGTTTCCTTATCCAGACCCAGTTCGCCCCACATCGCATCCACACGGGCAATCACGTCATCGCTCATCTCCAGCACGGCACCCCATTCCCGCTCGGTTTCAGCCCCGATTTTGTTGGTCGCATCAAGTCCAAGTTTCCCGCCCAGACCCGAACGAGGCGACGCGAAGTCGAGATAATCCACCGGTGTGTCAGCCAACGTGACGACGTCTCGGCTCGCATCGAAACGCGTGGCGAGCGCCCACATGACATCATCCCAGTTGCGGACATTTATGTCTGGATCGACTGCGATTATGAGTTTCGTGTAGCTGAACTGCGGCAACATGGACCAAAGCCCCATCATCACCCGCCGGGCCTGGCCGGGATAGCGCTTGTCGATCGAAACCACCATTGCGCGGTAGGAACATGCTGCCGGAGGCAGCCACAAATCGACGATTTCCGAAAACTGTTTCCGCACAAGCGGCACAAACAGTTCGTTCATCACTTCGCCAAGTCTGGAGGGTTCATCTGGCGGACGACCCGTATAGGTCGAAAGGTAGACGGGATTCTTTCGCATGGTAATAGCCGTCACCTGCATCACCGGAAATTCCTCCACACTATTATAGTAACCGGTGTGATCGCCATACGGCCCCTCCGGCGCGGTAGCGGATGAGGAAACTCGTCCTTCCAGAATGATTTCGGCATTGGCGGGTACGCAGAGCGGCACGGTGCACGCACTGACCACCGAAGGCCTCCGCCCTGCAAGCAGGCCCGAAAAGGCAAGTTCGCTCATTCCTTCAGGCAGGGGCATGACGGCCGAGAGAATCGTCGCGGGATCGGCACCGATGGCCACGACAACAGGCATATCCTCGCCGCGCCTTTGCCACATGCGATGATGGCGTGCACCGCCCCGATGGGCAAGCCAGCGCATGATGAGCTTGTCGTGTCCAAGCTTCTGCATCCGATAAATCCCGACATTGATATCGGATGGATCGTCCGGCGGCTGCGTGATGACCAGCGGCCAGGTGACAAGTGGGGCGGGTTCGCCGGGCCAACACCACTGGATAGGCAGCAGATCGAGATCGACGGCTTCGCCCTCGAGCACCTCAGCCTGCACCGCCGCATGTCGGACATGACGGAGGCGCATGTTCAATGCGGCCTTTGCCAAAGGCAGCTTGCTCCATATCTCACCCGCCGAACGCGGCGGCTTTGGCGCGCGCAGTTCCGCAAGCGTCTCGGCAAGGCCGGAAATTTCTTCGACAGAACGGCCAAGCCCCAACGCGATCCGCCGCCTCGAGCCGAAAAGATTGGCTACCAGAGGAATTGAGTGCCGACGCCCTTCCGCGTTGACGGGCTGCTCGAAAAGCAGCGCCGGGCCATCATCCTCAAGCACTCGCTTATGGATTTCGGTTATCTCCTGGACGAGCGATACCGGACGCCTGATCCTGACGAGATCATTGCGACGTTCAAGCTCCCATAAGAAGCTTTGCAGGCAGTCGTAATATGGTGGAATAGATCGGGCCGTTTTCATAACCCATTTTTGAATATCGAATTCTTTCGCCGTCTTTGATCTGAATCAAACTGTCCTTGTATTGAATCGCCTAATTCTGGTTTCACCTTGTAAGGCTCACCGGAGCTGGATGATGATGAAGATACCCTCGGCTGTGGCTGCGCCAGCCCGGCTTGTTCCACCGTTTCTGATCGCCCCGTTCGTCTCGCGTATATTCTTTCACGTGATGCGAGCCCACCCGGGGCTCTTCGAACGTCTCGGGGATTATGCGACGAAGCGTTTCCGTTTTCACCCGTCCGACATTCCGTTTGCTTTTGTGATTGAGCCGGACAAGCCACGCATCACGATCATGCGCGAAGATGAGGCGACGTCGGTCGATGCGGGCATAGAAGGACCGCTGGTTATGTTGCTTGCGCTCCTCGAGGGCAAACTTGATGGGGACGCGCTATTCTTCTCCCGGGACATTACCGTGACGGGCGACATGGAAGCCATGCTCGCACTTCGCAATGCGCTGGACGACTGCAACATAGATCTTCCATCCGATCTCGGCACCGGCGCGGGGCCATTTGCGCCGATGGTGCGCGGAATCGCAAATTTTGTGCGAAGCAAAGCCTTGGGCAAGGAAACTGACGGATGGAACTGATCTGCCCTGCAGGCACGCCGTCGGCCTTGCGCGAAGCGGTAAGTGCCGGAGCGGATGCCGTCTATTGTGGTTTTCGCGATGAAACGAATGCGCGTAACTTTCCCGGGCTGAACTTCAGCCGCGATGAGCTACGCGACGCAATCCAGTTCGCCCATTCCCGCAAAACGCAGGTTTTCGTTGCCATCAACACGTTCATGCGCGCGGGCGATGAACACATCTGGTATCGCGCCGTGGACGATGCCTCGACACTCGGCGCAGATGCCTTGATCCTCGCCGATTTTGGACTGATGGCCTATACGGCTGAAAAACATCCAACGCAGCGGCTTCACGTATCCGTACAAGCTTCCGCTTCCAACGCAGATGCAATCCAGTTTCTCGTTGATGCATTCAAGGCAAGGCGTGTCGTGCTGCCGCGCGTGCTGACGATCCCCGACATTGCAAAACTGGGCCGCAAGATCACTTGCGAAATGGAAGTCTTCGTATTTGGCGGATTATGCGTCATGGCTGAAGGGCGCTGCTCCCTGTCTTCTTACGCAACGGGCAGATCGCCCAACATGAACGGCGTTTGTTCACCGGCAAGCCATGTCCGCTACCGGCAGGATCGGCAGGAACTCGTTTCCGAACTCGGTGAATATACGATCAATCGTTTCCCGGTGGGCGAACCCACCGGCTACCCAACCCTTTGCAAGGGCCGCTTCAACATTGCAGACGAGCAAGGCTATGCCTTCGAAGACCCCGTTTCGCTCGACGTCATGAACCATATAGACGAGTTGCGGGCGGCGGGAGTCTCGGCGCTCAAGATTGAAGGTCGCCAGCGCGGCAAGGCTTATGTCAGCGAAGTCGTCTCCACGCTGCGTCAAACACTTGCGGCGTCTCCCGAGAGCCGTGCAGCCCTGCTATCGCGTCTCAGACTGCTGAGCGAGGGCCAGCAGACGACTTCAGGCGCTTACGACAAACGCTGGAGATAGACATGTCCGGAGCGAGCCTCAGCCTTGGTCCCGTTCTCTTTCTGTGGGACGGCCCTAAATGGCGCGATTTTTACTTCCGCATCGCCGACGAAGCGCCAATTACCAATGTGACTGTCGGTGAAATCGTCTGTTCCAAGCGGTTCCATTTCCTGACACCTTACATGGACGCCGTGATAGAGCGGCTGCAGCGCGCAGGAAAGCTAGTGAGCCTCGGTTCGCTGGCGCTGGTGATGCTTGAACGCGAAGCCAAGCAGGTCCGCCAAACGATCAAGGAAGCATCACTGCCTGTTGAGGCAAATGATCTGTCTGCATTGGGACTGTTGTCCGGCGTGCCGCACATGGTCGGTCCGCTGGTCAATGTTTACAATGCGGCAACCGCCAAGGTTCTTGCCACTCGCGGCGCGCAGTCGATTTGTCTTCCGCCGGAATTACCGATCAGCTCTATCCGGGAGATTGTCAAAGCTGCACCCGATATTGCTTTCGAAATATTCACGTTCGGACGAGTGCCGCTCGCCATTTCAGCCCGTTGCGCGCATGCGCGGTCCAAGGGTCACATAAAGGACAATTGTCAGTTTGTATGCGGTGAAGAACCGGACGGACTGCCCGTCAAAACGCTGGACAGCCAACCCTTCCTGGCTCTCAATGGCGTGCAGACGCTCTCTCATACCTGTCAGTCGCTGATCGAGGACCTGCCCGACCTGCTCCAAGCAGGGATCAGGCGTTTCAGACTGTCACCGCAGGATTGCGATATGGTGGAAGTGGCCCGCATTCATGACGATGTGCTGAAACAGGTAACCAGTCCGGACGAAGGAGCCGCGCGCCTGCGAAAAATCTATCCCGATGTGCCGCTCTCAAACGGTTTTCTGCACGGAAATATCGGAGCTGCATGGATCAGCCGGCAGCGTTCAGCCGCAGCACATTAGAGCGGTTCGTGTTCTAACAGCATCGCCGGAACCGCTCTAATTATTTGTTTTATCGCATTATCCAACGCATCGAAGCGGGATAAGAAATCAGTCCAGTGAACTGATTTCCCCGCGTAGACGTTTCACACTTTTGCTGGAAATGCTCTAGATCGATGTAACTCGACCTTCGGGCGACCGTGACACCTTCCTCCAAGAGACAGCTCACAGATGCACGAAAATATCAATCACGCTTCCTGAAAGTCGAAGCGTCAATTGCGAGCTTCTGCAGACGGGCATAGAGGCTTCGTCGCGGCAATTGCAACAGCTCTGCGGCGGCGCCGACGTCGCCGCTGAACCGGTCCAGCGTCGCCCGAATGACACTTTCTTCAAAACGATCCATCTGCTCCGACAGTGATGGCGGGTTGGGTTCCGCGACGGGATCGTGGCGCAGTCCCAGCACGACTTGCTTGGCATAGTTGCGCAACTCGCGAACATTCCCTGTCCATTCGTCTGAATTCAGCCTCGCTTCCATCGCCGCATCGATAGCCGGTCGCGACCGGCCAAACCGAGCTGCTGCTTCATCAAGAAAATAGGAGAAAAGCAAACCGATGTCCTTCCGCCGCTCACGCAGCGGAGGAACACGGAGCCTGACCGTTTCAAGGCGGTAGAACAAGTCGGAACGAAAGCGACCCGAGGCCACAGCTTCTTCGAGATTTCCTTTTGCAGCCGCGATGATCCTCAGATTCACGGCCCGTGGTTCCCCGGAAAGTGAGGGCAGTTCACGCTCCTCGACAACACGTAGCAGCTTACCCTGAACAGCTGGCGACATGCTGTCTATCTCATCGAGAAACAGGGTGCCACGATCCGCATCCGCTATCCTTCCACGCTGGATGCGACTGCCGAACAGGACTTCGTCCGCTATGGGATCCGGCAAAGCCGCGCAATCGATGGCAACGAAACCGCGTGCGTGGCGCGCGCTCCAGCGGGTGCAGAAGGCGGGCCACCAACTCCTTGCCTGTACCGGTTTCGCCTTCGATCAACACATCGACATCGACGCTGGCAAGCTGGCGGATCGTATCGCGCAACCGCATCATCACCGGCGTTTCGCCAAGCAAGGGATAATCCTGTTCGGCATCTGCCGCCGCCCGGCGAAGGCGACGATTTTCCAGTACCAGACGGCGCATTTCCAGTGCGCGCCGCACGCTCGATATCAGATGATCGGCGGCGAACGGTTTGGCAATGAAATCGAAAGCTCCCTTTTTGAGAGATGCCACAGCCATTCCAATGTCGCCGTGCCCGGTCATTAAAATGACCGGCAGTTCCGGGTCGCGCGCCAACAATGCTTCCATCACCGCATGCCCATCAACGCGCGGCATGCGAATATCGGTCACAACGATGCCTGGATAATCAGGCGTCAGACTGCTCAAAGCCGACTGCCCGTCACCATGCGCCTCAATATCGAGACCTGCGATCTCGAATGAATCGGCCAAGGCCGTACGAAATGCCGCATCGTCATCGACCAGCATGACCCGCAATGGCTCACTTTCCGTCACGGTGCCCCTCCTTTCCTGCACGTCTCAAAGTGGCAGCAAAAGCCGCGCCGCCAAGCCGCGATGGAATGACGTGCAATGTTCCTTCCATTTCAGTCATGAGGTCTCTTGCAATACCCAGGCCCAGGCCCAGCCCATCCGCTTTTCCGGTTACAAAGGGGCTGAAGATCTCATCGGCCAGCTTCGGTTCAATCCCCTCGCCGTTATCGTCCACGACAAGGGAAATTTGATCCCCTTCCTCCCGGATGCTGAATGCAACATGAGGATTATGGCTGGTCGCCACCGCATCCAATGCATTCTGCAGCAGGTTCACCAGCACCTGCTCGGATCGTATGCGGCAGGCGAGTATCACCATGTCGGATCGCTCAGGTATATCCAGTCGGACATTGGCGTTGCGGAACCTGTCTCCCATAAGCAGCATTGTGCCATCCACCAGTTCATTCAACGGAAGTGGGCGAACGATACCGCTCCGCCGGCGGGCAAACCGACGCATCTCCTGTGTGATGGAACCTATACGAGCCGTGAGCTCCACCGACGTACTAAGGTTACTGGCAACCTTGTCGAGCTTCCCATGTGCAAGATGATGCTGCGCGTTTTCCGCAAGTGTTCGAATGGTCGCGACTGGCTGATTGATCTCATGCACCAGTCCTGCGGTGATTGATCCGAGGGAAGCAAGGCGGTTTGCCTGGGCAAGCTCCTCCCGGGCATCGCGAAAGCGCTTGTCAGCCAGTTCCCGTTCCGCCATTTCGGCACTTAATGCCGCGGTACGTTCCTCAACCGCACTCTCAAGCTCTGTACGATAAGCCGCAGCACGCGCAGCGCGGCTTACCCGCCAATAAATCGCACCGGCTATTATGACGAAAACGAGCATCGCCGCCACGGTCACCAGACGGGCAAGATCATTTGCGGCCCGCAACGCTGGTCCCGTTGGTTCTATATGGACCAGTTTCAGCGCCGTTCCCGCAATCGGCTCATCGACAGCGATTGAATATCCGCCGGAAGGCTCGATCATCATTTCTTCCGGCGCAAAGCGATAATTGCTCGGTTTCATATCCGCCGCATTGAACTGCCCGCTTTCGATGATCTGCGCGCGTTCTGTGGTTGTTATCGGCTGAAACGAACGAAGGTCTTCGAATTTATCCGTAGAGGCGAGTATGATGCCCCGGGGATCGACAACGAAGGTTTGCCCAGGATCGTTGGACCAGGTTTGAACCAGCCTGTGAAACTCGAATTTTATCACGACCACACCGACCGGGTCAGCCTGATCGCCAATGCGCTGCGCGAGGAACAGACCAAAGCGCCCGCTCAGGTCACCTATGGCATAATATTCAGCCGAGCCCGCGGCCATCGCGCCCTTGAAATAAGGGCGGAAATCGTAGTTCCGCCCTACGAAGCTCTCTGGTGTATTGGCGTTGGAGGACGCGATAACAGTACCATCACGCGCTATGACATAGATGATTGGTGAGCCAATCTGGTGTGCAACAAGTTCGAGTTTCTGATTGAGACGGGCTGTGGCATCCCGCGAGCCACCGGCGAGCACATCGCGCAGATCGCTATATTCCTTTAAAACGACAGGCAGCAGCCGGAACTTCGCAAGTTCGCTGTCAATCAGTCGGGTCTGCTGGCGCGCAATAAGTGTTGCATCCTCGCGAAGACGATCAAGCGCCCCGCGTTCCGCCCACAGCCCGGCGGAAAACCACAGGCCGAGTGACAGCAGGAAAGCGAGGGTAACCAAAGCGAGTTTTGCGATCTTTGATGGCAGCTTCATTTGTGCCGATTTATGCAAACTTGAGCAAGGAGTCACGCAGAATCTTGCACACAATTTCCTGCGAACTATGCCGAGAATTGATAAACTTCATTTTGTTTCAAAGGCTTAAAAATTTTAACTCCTCTGTCTGGCGATGTTTTCTGCGCTGCAGCATGTTAGCGCCACTTCGAAATAGGGAGTTTCGAAGGGAGGAGTTAGCCGTGAACCACTTCAACATAGCACCAGCACCGCAATTGATATCCGGCGTCGCTCTTACCGGCCGGATCACTGATATTGCCTGCTCGAAGCTGAAGCGGAGTGCGGACTGAGATTCTTCACCAACGCTACACAAGTCTTCTCCCACAATCCCAAAAGGAAGTGCAGAGACAAGTTGAAGCGATGGAAAAACACCCCGAAACCGTTTCGTCGATCCGGTTAGCAAACAAGGGGTGAAATTCAAAAATCGAGAGATTTGAAGGAGCAACCATGGTCTCAATTACAAACGAACGGAGTGAAGTGCAAAGCACCAACAGCCGCCTGAAATCCATCATCGGCGGCTCGACCGGCAACCTCGTCGAATGGTTCGACTGGTATGTCTATGCAGCATTTGCGCTCTATTTTGCACCGCACTTCTTCCCGTCCGATAACCAGACCGCCCAGCTCATGAGCGCGGCCGCAGTCTTTGCGGTCGGTTTCGTCATGCGTCCTATCGGCGCTTGGATCATGGGTATTTATGCCGATCGCAAGGGCCGCAAGGCAGGTCTGGCGCTGTCCGTGACGCTCATGTGTGCCGGCTCGCTGATTATCGCGCTGACGCCGGACTACCAGACCATCGGGCTTGCAGCTCCCGCCCTCCTCGTGCTCGCCCGTTTGATGCAGGGCCTCTCGGTCGGCGGCGAATACGGCGCAAGCGCCACCTATCTGTCGGAAATGGCAGGCAAGGATCGCCGTGGCTTCTTCTCTTCCTTCCAGTATGTCACGCTCATTTCGGGGCAGCTTCTCGCAATCCTGCTTCTGATCGTGCTTCAGTCGACGATGGAAACCCCTGCGCTCGAATCCTGGGGCTGGCGTATTCCGTTCTTCATCGGCGCACTGCTTGCCGTTGTCGTGTTCTGGCTGCGTCGCGGCCTGGCGGAAACCGAGAGCTTCAAGAATGCAAAGACCAAGGACGCACCGAAATCCGGTTTCTGGACGCTTATCAAGCACCATCCGAAGGAAACCGCCCTCGTCATGCTTCTGACCGCTGGCGGCACGCTCGCCTTCTACGCATACTCGATCTACATGCAGAAGTTTCTGGTGAACACGTCCGGGTTCAGCCGTGAAGTGGCAAGCCAGATCAACGCCGTCACATTGTTCGTCTTCATGTGCCTGCAGCCCATCGCTGGCGCTTTGTCGGACAAGATCGGCCGCAAGCCGCTGATGATCGCGTTCGGCGCAGCCGGTGTTCTTTTCACCTATCCGATCTTCACGACCCTGGAACAGACCCGCGATCCGATCACCGCCGGCCTGTTGGTCATGGGTGCGCTCATCATCGTCACCGGCTACACTTCCATCAACGCTGTGGTGAAGGCGGAGCTTTTCCCGGCGCATATTCGCGCGCTCGGCGTCGCCCTGCCCTATGCGCTGGCCAACACCCTCTTCGGTGGCACCGCCGAATACGTCGCGTTGAGCTTCAAGAATGGCGGTTGGGAACGTGGTTTTTACTGGTATGTCACCATCATGATCGGCATTTCCCTGATTGTGTACCTGCGCATGCGCGATACCAGCAAGGACAGCATGATCAAGGAAGACTGACACAGCCTCCCAAGCGAAGAGATGCCGGGCCCAGTGCCCGGCATTTTTTTATTTCTCCTGCTGTACCGTCCGAAACCGTCCCGGGCTCTGCCCCATCCATTTATGAAATGCGCGATAAAAGGCGCTCGGTTCACTGTAGCCAAGTTCGGCGGCTACCGCCGCTACACTGAGGCTGTTTTCCTGCAGAAGCCGTTCGGCAGTCACGAAGCGCAACTCGTCCTTGATCGTGCCGAAACTCTGCCCCTCTCCCCGTAGCCTGCGCCGCAAGGTCGGTACGGACATGCCAAGTCCGCTTGCCAACTCTTCCAGGGACGGCCAGTCTGCCATTGGCAAGGCGTTCAGTTGCGACCGCACCCTTGCAGAGAGATCGTTATCATGACGATAGCGGATCAGAATATTGGCAGGAGCTTCGCGCAGAAAACTTTCCAGCGCCACATCGCTCCGAATGATCGGCAGCGACAGATAGGATGATGAGAAAACCAGTCGCGTGACCGGCTGGTCAAAGAGAACCGGCGCTCCGAAAAATTTATGATAATCCTGACGGTGGACAGGCGCAGGGCAGGCAAAGTCGAGCGTCCGCAGGGGAATACGCCGTCCGATCAGCCAGCAGGCCACTCCCATCAGGATCAGCCAATAGGCCCGATAGGCAAAGGCCGGTCTCGGAGGTCCGGCATCGGTCAGAACAACATGGGCCATGCCGTCGCGGATCCGCAATTCACCCTGCGGATCATCCAATACCACATTGAGAAACTGCAAGGCCCGCCGCAAGGCACGTTCCAGCGTGCCTGCATGCAAAACCGCGTGACAAAGGAGGTTGAAACTGCCGGGGCGCATCGGCCTTGCAGCCAGCCCGAAGAATTCATCATTGATCGTTTCGGCAATCAGCCACCACAAGCGACCGTATTCGACATTGGTGACGGGCTCAGTCACTCTTTCCGACAAGCCGATTTGGGCCATCAGGGGAGCTACATCTATCCCCCGAACGCGCACGCTTTCGAGCGCATCCTCGACAAAGCCCGGCGCGATATTGTGGCGCTCCATGCTCTTCCCATATTGCAAAATCGATCACACATTAATGCATCTAATGTCATTGTTTGCAATGCATGACGCGTTAACCTTCAGGAATGGTTGGCCACGAGGAGGTGGCGGTCAGGGAGGTTATACTGGATGACTGAAACGTCCGTTTCAGCGCGGCTGGCGCGTTATGAGGATGCCGTTGCGCAATTTCGCATCGAAGATGCTATCGCAAAGCTTCACGGCAATCCGGAAACCGGCATCAATGCCTGTGTTGAATGCTGCGACCGGCATATCGGTGATAATCGCGTCGCCTTGCGTGCCATTGCGGTAAATGGCGAACTTTCTGAACTCACCTTCGAGAACCTGCGCGATATGGCCGCTCGTGCGGGCAATGTACTGAAAGATGCAGGTGTCGGCGCTGGCGATGTCGTTGCAGGTCTGTTGCCGCGCACGCCAGAACTCATCGCAACCATTCTCGGCGCGTGGCGTATCGGCGCTGTCTATCAGCCGCTTTTCACCGCCTTCGGTCCCAAAGCGATTGAACATCGTCTGAAAACCAGCGGCGCAAAACTGGTCGTCACAAACACAGCCAATCGCGCCAAGCTTGCAGAAGTCGAAAAATGCCCCAAGGTCGCTACCGTTCTCGCATCCGGTGAAAGCCTGCCCGCCGGTGACATCGATTTTCGCCGTGCGACTGCGTCCGCTTCGGTTGACTGCCATCCGGTACTTCGCACAGGCAGCGACCTGTTCATGATGATGTCGACCTCCGGTACGGCCGGCCTGCCGAAAGGCGTGCCAGTCCCGCTTTATGCGCTGCTGGCATTCGGCGCCTATATGCGCGACGCCATCGGTCTGCGTTCCGACGATATTTTCTGGAATATTGCCGATCCGGGCTGGGCATATGGACTTTATTATGCCGTGACAGGACCATTGCAGCTAGGCATCGCAACCACGCTGTACGAAGGCGGCTTCACCGCTGAAAGCACCTACGATATCATTGAGCGTCTCGGTGTTACGAGCCTTGCCGGTTCACCGACCGCCTTCCGGCTGTTGATGGCGGAAGGACCGGAAGCAGCCAAACGCGTCAAGGGTCGCTTGCGCGTAGTATCGAGCGCCGGAGAGCCACTCAACCCGGAGGTTATTCGCTGGTTCGACGCATATCTCGGCGCACCGATCTATGATCATTACGGCCAGACGGAACTGGGCATGGTGGTCAATAATCATCACGGCCTTGGACACGCGGTCCGGCACGGGTCGGCTGGTTACGCCATGCCCGGCTATCGTGTGGCCGTTCTGGATGAACAAAGCAACGAACTCGGTCCTAACCAGCCTGGTATTCTTGCCGTCGATATAGCAAAATCGCCGCTTCTCTGGTTTTCCGGCTATTACAAGCAGGAAACGCCAGCCATTGCGGGCGGTTACTATCGCACTGGCGACACCGTGGAATTCGAGCCGGATGGTTCGATCAGTTTCATCGGCCGGGCTGACGACGTTATAACATCATCCGGTTACCGCATCGGACCGTTCGATGTGGAAAGCGCCCTTCTTGAACATGCAGCGGTCAATGAAGCCGCGGTCGTGGGCGTGCCGGACCCGCAACGCACGGAAATTGTGAAGGCATTCGTTATCCTTGCGCCGGGTTTCGAAGGTACGCAGGCACTGAAAGATGAAC
Source organism: Brucella intermedia LMG 3301 (assembly GCF_000182645.1). NCBI lineage: Bacteria > Pseudomonadati > Pseudomonadota > Alphaproteobacteria > Hyphomicrobiales > Brucellaceae > Brucella > Brucella intermedia. Next base: position 107,911 of record NZ_ACQA01000003.1, on the reverse strand, counting down.
TGGCATTGCACGTGAAGACGCGGCTCTCCGCCCACGCCTATCCACGTGAAATCGACTTTCTAAGCGAACTTCCCAAGACACCGAGTGGAAAAATACAGCGTTTCCTCCTGCGCAAGGCGGAAATCGACAAACAGCAACAGACGAAGGCCTGAGGACAAGAATATGCAGATTAAGGATCGGGTATTCCTTATTACCGGTGCAAGCTCCGGCCTCGGCGCTGCGGTTGCGAAAATGGCCGTCGATGCTGGTAGCAAGGTTATGCTTCTGGATGTGAATGCAGAAGCAGGCGAATCGCAGGCGAAGGCGCTTGGCGCGGCAGCAAAGTTCCACCGCACGGATGTCACCAGCGACGAGGATGGCAAAGCAGCTATAGCAGCCGCACTGGAAGCGTTCGGACGCGTTGATGTGCTCGTCAATTGTGCCGGTGTCGCGCCCGGCGAAAAGGTCCTCGGACGCGACGGGGCGCATCGACTGGAAAGCTTCACGCGCGCAATTTCGATCAATCTGATCGGCACGTTCAATATGCTGCGCCTTGCCGCGGAAGCCATGGCAAAGAACGACCCCGGTGAAGGCGGGGAGCGCGGCGTCATCATCAACACCGCATCGGTTGCAGCCTTTGACGGCCAGATCGGTCAGGCTGCCTATTCCGCTTCCAAGGGCGGCGTTGCTGCGATGACCTTGCCGGTCGCCCGCGAACTTGCGCGTCACGGCATTCGGGTCATGACCATCGCACCGGGAATTTTCGCCACGCCGATGATGGCCGGCATGCCGCAGGAAGTGCAGGATGCGCTTGGTGCATCCGTGCCCTTCCCGCCTCGGCTGGGGCGTCCGGAAGAATATGCGGCTCTTGCCCGCCATATCGTGGAAAACCAGATGCTCAACGGTGAAGTCATCCGCCTGGATGGTGCACTTCGCATGGCAGCAAAATAAAGCCATTCCAGGAAAAGTGGAAACCGGTTTTCCGTCCGGAATTGCGTACGGAAAAAACCAACGAGGAACGATCATGTCCAACAGCGATCCCATTGTCATTGTCGGTGCTTCCCGTACTCCCATGGGTGGCTTTCAGGGCGATTTTGCCAGCGCTCAGGCTACAGACCTCGGTGCCGCGGCCATTCGTGGCGCACTTGCAGGAGCGGGGCTTGCGCCAGAAGCGGTCGAAGACGTCTATATGGGCTGCGTTCTGCCCGCCGGTCAGGGACAGGCTCCGGCGCGTCAGGCTTCGATCAAAGCCGGAATACCCGTTTCCACTGGCGCGACGACCATCAACAAGATGTGCGGCTCCGGCATGAAGGCGACCATGCTCGCCCATGATCTTCTCCTCGCGGGTTCCGCCAATGTGATCGTCTCAGGCGGCATGGAAAGCATGACCAATGCCCCCTATCTGCTGCCCAAGGCACGTGGCGGGTATCGTATGGGACACGGCCAGATTCTCGACCACATGTTCCTTGACGGGCTTGAAGACGCATATGACAAAGGCCGTCTCATGGGCACCTTTGCCGAAGATTGCGCGGAAGCCTATCAATTCACCCGTGAAGCTCAGGATGAATTCGCCATTGCCTCACTGACGCGTGCGCAGAATGCTATCAAGGATGGGCTTTTCGCCGCCGAAATCACGCCCGTCACCGTGAAGGCTGGGCGCAGCGAAGTTGAAGTTTCGATTGACGAGCAGCCCGGCAAGGCGAAACTGGACAAGATACCGACCCTTCGCCCGGCATTTCGCGACGGTGGCACTGTGACGGCCGCCAATTCCTCCTCGATCTCGGATGGGGCAGCTGCACTCATTCTCATGCGCGCATCGGAGGCGGAAAAGCGCGGGCTCACCCCGCGCGCCGTTCTGGTCGGCCATGCCACCCATGCCGACAAGCCGAACCTTTATCCAACTGCCCCCATCGGCGCGATAAGCAAGCTTTCGGAAAAGATCGGCTGGAACCTGAGTGATGTCGATCTTTTTGAGATCAACGAGGCCTTTGCAGTTGTCGCCATGGCTGCCATGCGCGATCTCGATCTTCCGCACGACAAGGTCAATATTCATGGTGGCGCCTGCGCCCTTGGCCATCCAATCGGCGCGTCGGGTGCCCGCATTCTTGTGACCCTGCTTTCAGCCCTCGAAACCCATGGCCTGAAGCGCGGCGTGGCTGGCATCTGTTTGGGCGGTGGCGAGGCCACCGCCGTAGGCATTGAGAGGATTGTCTGATGCTCTTGAACGATACGCAGGAGCAGATTCGCGAAGCTGCCCGGCAGTTCGCACAGGAACGGCTTGCGCCGGGTGCTGCCGCACGCGACAGGGAGCACGCCTTTCCGCGCGCAGAACTCAGCGAAATGGGAGAGCTTGGCTTTCTCGGAATGCTGGTGTCGGAAGAATGGGGCGGCTCCGATCTCGGTACGGTTGCCTATGCGCTGGCGCTGGAAGAGATCGCGGCCGGCGATGGGGCATGTTCGACCATCGTTTCGGTCCATTCATCGGTCGGCTGCGTTCCCATCCTCCGTTTCGGCACCGAAGAGCAGAAACAGCGGTTTTTGCCCAAAATGGCGTCTGGCGAATGGATTGGCGGGTTCGCATTGACCGAACCCCAAGCCGGTTCCGATGCCTCCGCGCTCAAAACCCGTGCACGCCGCGATGGTGATCATTATGTGATCGATGGTTCCAAACAGTTCATCACGTCGGGCAAGAATGGCAGCGTAGTGATCGTGTTTGCCGTTACCGATCCATCGGCTGGCAAGAAAGGCATCTCGGCTTTCATCGTGCCGACCGATACACCGGGTTATGAGGTCGTTTCAGTCGAACACAAGCTCGGCCAGCATTCGTCTGATACATGTGCGCTCGCTTTCACAAACATGCGCATTCCGGTGGAAAACCGGCTGGGTGAAGAGGGCCAGGGCTACAAGATTGCGCTTGCCAATCTGGAAGGCGGGCGCATCGGTATCGCCGCACAGTCAGTCGGGTTGGCCCGCGCCGCATTTGAAGCCGCGCGTGCTTATGCCAGGGAACGCGTTACATTCGGCAAGCCGATCATCGAGCATCAAGCGGTCGCGTTCCGGCTCGCGGATATGGCGACAAAAATTGAGGCGGCCCGGCAGATGGTGCTGCATGCAGCCGCATTGCGTGAAGCAGGCAAACCCTGTTTGACGGAAGCTTCGATGGCCAAACTTGTCGCTTCGGAAATGGCCGAACAGGTCTGCTCCGCCGCAATCCAGATTCACGGCGGTTACGGGTATCTGGCTGATTATCCGGTTGAGCGCATTTATCGTGATGTTCGCGTATGCCAGATTTACGAAGGCACGAGCGACGTACAACGTCTCGTTATTGCACGGGGATTGTGATCGTCTCCCTGCAATAATGTTTGCAAGTCACGATGAAAATCGACCAAAGAGCGCATGCGGATAAGCGTGTAATCCGCGGCACATTGTGAGGCCCGATGACTGTTCGCCCGATTGTAAGCTATCCGGATAAACGGCTGCGTGCCGTAGCCGATCCTGTCACCCTGTTCGACAGCGCTTTGCAGGAACTGGGAACCGATCTCCTCGACACGATGCGAGCAGCCCCGGGCATCGGGATCACCGCGCCGCATATCGGTATTGCAATGCGTTTGGTGGTTCTGGAACTGCCTGAAGCAGGCCCGAAATTCTATGTGAACCCGCAAATCCTCTGGGCTTCAGAAGAAAAGATCCATCATCAGGAAGGTAGCGTTTCCATGCCGGGCGTTGTCGATGAGGTCGAACGCCACGCCCGCATCAAAATCCGCTATCAGGACCTCGACGGGAACGAGCAAACCGAGGAATCGGAAGGCCTGCTCGCCGTTTGCCATCAGCATGAAATAGACCAGCTTGACGGTATTTTCTGGATACAGCGCCTCTCGCGATTGCGCCGCGACCGCCTCGTCAAACGTTATGAGAAATCGCAGCGCCAGCGATAGTTAGCGCTGCGAAATAGATCAATAGAGCAAACGCGCACGAATGGTGCCTGGAATTTCGCGAATGGCCTGCAAGACCGTTTCGCTGGCGTCGCCGACGCCGTCAGCTTCCATAACAAGATAACCCACTTCGCCATCGGTCTGCAGAAACTGACTGGCGATATTGATGTTATGTGTCGAGAAAACATTCACGAGGCTGTTGAGAATGCCGGGGCGGTTTTCATGCACGTGCATGAAACGCGTACCCGTCGGGCGCGGCGGCAACTGCACCTGCGGGAAGTTGACGGCACCCAAGGTAGAGCCGACATCGGAATATTCGACCAGTTTTCGGGTGACTTCCAAACCGATACGTTCCTGCGCTTCTTCCGTCGATCCACCGATATGCGGCGTGAGAATGACGTTTTCCAGTCCCTGAATGGGCGAAACGAATTTGTCGTTGTTGGAGGCTGGTTCAACCGGGAACACGTCGATGGCAGCACCTGCGAGGTGGCCTTCCTGCAGGACCTTCGCCAGAGCCTCCAGATCGACAACCGTACCGCGAGCATTATTGATGAGGAAAGCGCCCTTTTTCATCTTCCGCAGTTTTGCTTCGGTAATCAGCTTCGAAGTCGATTTGTTCGACGGTACGTGCAGGCTGACGACGTCCGAAATCTTCAACAACTCATCAAGGCTCGCAGCCGGTTTGACATTGCCATATTGCAGTTTGTCGGAAGTGTCGAAATAGCGGACCGTCATGCCGAGGCTCTCAGCCAGATTGCCGACCTGCGAACCGATATTGCCATAGCCTACAATACCCAGCGTCTTGCCGCGCACTTCGCGGCTGCCGGTTGCCGTCTTATCCCAACCGCCTGCATGCGCAGAGACCGAACGCGGGAAGATCCGACGCATCAGCATGATGATTTCGCCAATCACCAGTTCCGCCACCGAACGGGTGTTCGAAAATGGTGCATTGAAGACCGGAATGCCGCGCTTGCGGGCTGCTTTCAGTTCAACCTGGTTGGTCCCGACGGAGAAGCAGCCGACTGCTATCAAGCGGTTAGCCGCAGCAAAAATCTCTTCGGTCAACTGCGTGCGGGAACGAATACCGACAATATGCGCTGACGAAATCGCTTCGATCAGATCGGCCTTATCCAGCGCCTTCGGCAAATGCGTGACATTGGTGTAACCGGAGGCTTTGAAGTAATCGACGGCCGTCTGGTTAATGCCTTCCAGCAGAAGAACATTGATGCGGTCGCGAGCGAGGGAGAGACGTTCAGTCATTTTGGGGATTTCCAAGCTGTAACAGCGAATAGTCGGTTTACGACATGAATGAACGCAAAGCCGTCGTCAACAGGATGAACTGAAAGATTTTACCCCGATTGCAGATTCACGAAGAAAGTGAACGGAGCATCGCCTTTCCGGAACGCCAAAGAGGCCTATCTGATAGGACATGACAAGCGGGACAGGGACGGCATTTCCCTGTCCCTGATGGCGTCGGACTTCATCTTAACAACCGGAGGAATGCTCTCTATGAGTGAAATGATCACTCTCGACACCCATGAAGCCATTCGCGACTGGGTGGCTGCTCGCAACGGAAATCCGGCATTTGTCAGCACCTCCATAGGTCCCGATGCTGCGCCGGTCTTGCGAATTGTTTTCGAACCAGAGTTTGTCGCCGATGTCGAACGCCCGCTGGACGCGGGCGGTCTTGAAATCGTCGAATGGGAAGATTGGTTTCGCCTGTTCGACCGGCAAAAACTCGTGATGCTTGTGGCACACTCGAAGCCGGGAAAACTCGACTTTTACTACCAGATTCTTCCGGGCTGACCGCTTTCCAGACCTTTACCGAGTACATAAGGCGGACCAGTTTGAAACTGGCCCGCTGGACTGAACATTCAGCCCTTCAGTTTCCGACCAATGACTTTTGCAACCAGCGCCAGCGAAATGGCTCCCGCGTCCGGATGACCGATACTCTTGTCGGCAAGCGGCCTTGCGCGGCCGAGTTTCGGGGCCAGAGGCGCCGTCGCTTCGGCTGCTGCCTTTGCTATATCGGCAGCTTTATTCCATGCATCCGCCAGCCGAACACCTGCTGCAAACTCATTTTCGAGCGTCTCCACAAAAGGCACGAAAGCATCCACCAATGTCTTGTCGCCGGGTTTGGCCCGGCCAAGCGTGGTGACGGCATCGAGCGCGCGCCTGCCGCCGCGAACGACTGCTCCATCATCAATGCTGCCATTGTCGGACAGTTCTGTGCTCCATGAGCGCAGCAGAAGCCCCCATAGCGCTCCGGATGTTCCTCCGGCTCGATCTGCCCAAGCGTCACCGGCTACAGCCAATACGCTTGCGGACCCGGCTCCAGCTTTCACGGCTTGATCCGCAGCCTCCCTTGCAGCCGCGGAGCCGCGTCGCATACCCTGCCCGTGATCGCCATCGCCGGCAAAGGCATCAATGCGGCCCAGCTCTTCTTCGGCTTCAACCAGTGCGTCACCGACGGTGTGCAGAATAGCTTGAATGCAGGCACCCCCTGCTCGTCCTGCCTCATCCGCCTGGGCAAAAACCGGGGCTGCATCCTCATTGGCGATGATATCGTCAGCGGGTTCGACTGCAATGGCTGCGCCGCGACGAAGAACCGGGGTATCGCAAGCTGCCGTCCAATAGCGCTCGAGTTCTTCATCGAGCCACAGGAGTGTCAGTGAGCACCCTTGCATATCGAGACTGGTAACAAATTCACCCGCTTCCGGTGCCACAATATCAAGACCGAATTTTTGCAGAAGCGACGCGATCGCCGTCCACAAGACAAACAGCTCTTCATATTTTGTCGCACCGAGGCCGTTCAGGATAACGCCAACCCTTTGCGTTCCTTCCGGACGCTCCGCCAGAAGCTTCTCCACCAACAGGCTTGCCAGACCGGAGGCAGGCAGGATCGCCTCTTCCTTGATTCCTGGTTCGCCATGAATGCCGAGACCAAGCGCCATCTGGCCTTCCGGTACGGTGAAGAGCGGATGTGGAGCGCCAGGCAATGTGCAGCCTTTGAAGGCAACGCCAAAGGAGACAGTGTTCGCGTTGGCCTGACGCGACAGCCGTTCGACCTCATCCAGGGACAGACCGGCTTCGGCAGCCGCGCCAGCAATCTTGAACACGACCAGATCGCCAGCAATGCCGCGCCGCTTTTCGTGCATATTCGCCGGAGCGCTGGCCACATCGTCCGTTACCGGCAGGATGCGTACGTCGATCCCTTCGGCACGCAGGCGCTCGGCGGCAACGCCGAAATTGAGGACATCGCCTGCATAATTACCAAAGCCCAGAAGAATACCACCGCCCTTATGCGCCTGGCGGCAGACGCGGGCTACTGCCGCTGTCGAAGGTGAGGCGAATACGTCGCCAGCAACAGCTGCATCGGCTAGACCCGGTCCCACATATCCGGCAAACGCCGGGTAATGGCCGGAGCCGCCCCCCACAACCACAGCGACCTTGCCTTGAGGTACCTTTGTCGAGCGAACAACGCCGCCCCGCACGTGGCGAACATAGCGGTTATAGATACTGGCAAACCCGGCAAGAGCGGTCGAGGCAAACTCCTCCGGCGCGTCGAAAATCGTCGTCATTGAAACAGTCCTTGGTCTGGGTCATTAGCCGCGTGGCAGGATGCGGCGCAGATAGTCACGATTTGTAGCCGAAACGGAAAGCCCGTCGCCACCATAATGTTCACATAAAAACGGGCTGGCAAATCCGTGATCCAGCGCCATTCCGATCGCGGCGCGATAATTGATGATGCCGCTTTCAAGCGGAGCCGGATGCGTGACGATTACACCCGATGCGGGATCTTCAGTGCGGGTGTAGTTCTTGACGTGCCAGAACTTTGCGTAAGGCGCCACCTTTTCCATCATCTGCTGCCAATGCTCGACCGGACGGTGCAGACGAATGAGATTGCCCAGATCGGCATTGATCCCGACATTGTCGAGACCGACTTCCTCGACAAAACGAACTGAACTGTCCGCAGTGCCAAGATAAGTATCCTCATACATTTCAAGCGAAAGCTCTATATCGAGCTCCTCCGCATGGCGTCCGAGTTCGCGAATTCGCTCCACGGCCTTTTTCCAGACAGCCGGATCGTCCGGGTTCTTCGCCCCGTCAACCGTCCAGAACCACAATGCCTGTTTCTGTGCATTCGTCAGCGGTTCAAACAATCCGAAGGAAACGCTGCCCGCGCCGATCTCTTTCGCCGTGTCGATAACTCGATGCCCATAGGCCAGATATTCATCGCCGCGCTGGGCGTCGATCACACTGCGCCGTGAAGTCGAAATTGCAGGAATGGTGAAGCCTAGCGATTTGGCAACGGTCATGAATTCAGCGAGGCGTGCAGGCGACAAATCAGCGAGCCGCAGCCAGCTGTCTGTCGGGTCAAGTTCCGTAAAACCTGCGTCCGCAACATCGGACAAGGTGCAAGCCCAATCTTCCGCCGACTGATCCTGCACCGAACTGCCATCCGGCAGCATATTGGGATACTGGATCATCGCCGCTGCAATTGGCCAGGTTTCGCGTGTCCATTTGGAAGTTGTCTGTTTCAACTTGCATTCCTGTTTTTTTGCATCATCCATCGGGATCAGGCCACATTGCCATTGCCGGAGGGAACCTGGGGCTTGCGGTTCCGCAGCCTGCCGATTGCCCAGAATAGGGCTGGGGAGACCAGCAGGAAGACGCCGAGCGTCATCAACGAGGCAACCAGGCCATTCGACCAGAATATCGAGAGCTGACCGCCGGACATCATCATCGACTGGCGGAATGCATCTTCTGCCTTGTCGCCGAGAACCATGGCGAGAACCAAAGGCGCCAGCGGATAATCGAGCTTCTTGAAGATGTAGCCCAGCACACCGAATGCGATCACCAGCCAGACATCGGTTATCGAGTTGGCAACCTGATAAGCGCCGGAGAAAATGACCGCGACAATGATCGGACCAATGATCGAGAACGGCACGCGCAGAATAGATGCGTAGAGCGGCACGGTCGCAATCACCAGAATGACGGCGACAATGTTGCCGAGATACATGGAGGCAATCAGACCCCAGACGAAATCCGGACGATCCGTGAACAATGTCGGACCCGGAGTGAGCCCCCAGATCATCAGCCCACCCATCATCACGGCAGCGGTTGCCGACCCCGGCACGCCCAGTGCCAGCATGGGGAGAAGGGCGGATGTGCCAGCAGAATGGTCGGCGGTTTCCGGCGCGACGATCCCGCGAGGATCGCCTTTGCCGAACTTCGATTTGTCCCGTGCAGAACGGCGAGCCACCCCGTAGCTCATGAAGGATGCAGCGGTTGGTCCTGCGGGGGTTATACCCATCCAGATGCCGATCAGCGTGGAACGAGCGAGCGTAAACCAATAGCGCGGCATTTCGAGAAGAGTGCGCCCGATCTCGCCAAGACGCACCCGCGCCTTGATACCGTCGAAACGAAGCCCCTCCTCCGTCGTCAGCAACAATTCACCAATCCCGAACAGGCCCATCACCGCGATTAAGAAGGAGATACCCTTGATAAGTTCCGGTATGTCGAATGTCAGACGCAGATTGCCGGAGATCGTGTCCATACCTACGGAAGCAAAGGCGAAGCCAATCATCATGGAAACGAGCGTCTTGAACGGCGATTGCGCGCCCATGGATATGAAACTGGCGAAAGCCAGAAAATAAACAGCGAAATATTCCGGGGATGAAAACCGCAGGGCGAAATTGGCGACCCAACTTGAGAGCAGTGTAATCATCACCACGCCAGCCAGTGCGCCGATCCCAGCCGAGACGAATGCCAGCGTCAGCGCGCGGCTCGCATGTCCGGCCTTCGCCATCGGATAGCCGTCGAAAGTGGTGGCTACGGACGAAGGTTCCCCCGGAATGTTGAACAGAATGGACGTTGTCGACCCACCGAACAATGCCCCCCAATACATGCACGAGAGCAGAATAATCGCGGAGATCGGGTCCATCGTGAATGTCAGCGGCAAAAGCAGGGAAACGCCATTGGGCGCGCCCAATCCCGGCAGGACACCGACCAGAATTCCAAGCGTCACCCCCAGCATCATCAGCAGAACATGATTGAAACTGAGTATGTGGGCGAAGCCATCCATCAGGAGACTGAAGTTTTCCATGTCTTTCCTCCAAAGACATCGGACTTTCCGGTATCAATAAATCCCGAAGAAAGCCTCGACCGGACCTTTAAGGAGTGGAACCTTGAATCCGATTTCAAAAATGACGAAAAAGAAGAGGGAAACGGCAATACCGGCTGGCAATGAAGCCCACCACCTGTAGCGCCCCTGAAACATCATCGCTCCAGCGATGTAGAGGGCGGTGCCGATATAAAGGCCGAGAACCGTCGATATGGCAGCGAAGGCAACCAGCGGCACAGCGAAACCGAGAACCGGTTTCAGCCGGGAGAGCTCAACGAAGACTTCTCCGCTACCGCGATGTTTTACAAATGCCACAACGAGGTTAACCGCGCTTCCGAACAGGATAAGCAGGCCGATATAGAACGGAAAGTAACCCGCATCCGGCCCCATTTCCGTCCAGCCTGTGCCAGCCTGCTGCGCCCCGTAACAAACTGCGGCCCCCAGCGCGCCCGTGAGGAGAGCCACGCCCGCCTCAACGGAGAAGCGGGAAAATCCGCCGTCGCCATTTTCACTCATGTGATGAGCTCCTTCGATGGAAGATGCAGGCGCCAGCGGCACCTGCACAAATGCCCAAAACGTCAGTTGGCCAGCCAGCCTTCGCGCTTGAGCACCGCCGTTACCGCCGTTTCATCATTCTTGATAAAGGAGGAAAGGTCGTTTCCGCTCATATAGGCGGCAGATTGCGAACTATCCGCAAGGTACTTCGCCCATTCAGGTGTTTCGGAAACCTTTTTGAGTACCCCTGCATAGTAGTCGACGACTTCCTGATCGACACCGGCTGGCAGCCACACTGTGCGCGGCATCGAGTAATTTTCGATTGCGATCCCCGCTTCCATGCAGGTCGGAATGTCGCTCCATCCCATATCGCCAGCCATCTTTCCCTCCCCCTTGAGCTTTTCGCTCTTGAAGACACAAAGGGGCTTTACCATTCCGGCCTGCCATTGACCGAGATTTTCGCTCGGATTGTTGACATTGGCGGCGATGTGCTCCCCTGCGAGCTGGACGGCCGCTTCACCACCGCTTTTGAACGGAATGTAGCCGAGTTTCGAACCGGTGGCATCGTTGATCATGGATGTAAGAATCTGGTCAACGTCTTTGGACTGGCTTCCACCAACCTTCATACCCGCATCATCCTTCGCCTTGGCGATAAACTCTGCGGCGGTCTTGAAATCGGATTTTCCGCTGACCCAAAGGATGAACTCGTCTGCGGCAAGGGCTGAAACGGGTATCAAATCGTCCGATTTGTAAGGAACCTTGGCGCGCACCGGCAAAAGATAGGCGTTGTTGGTGCCGAAAGCGAGCTTATACGGATCACCCTTGTAACCAGCAGTATAGACAAAGCCTTCGGCTCCGCCCGCACTCCCCTTGTTCGTGACGACGATTGGCGCGCTCATCAGCTCATACTTGCCGATGATCGACTGAATTGTGCGCGCGAAAATATCAGTTCCCCCGCCCGGTCCGGCGGTTACGACAAATTCCACAGGACGCGTCGGCTCGAATGCGTGCACAGACGAGGCAACTACCGCCGCCCCTGCGGCGAGGCATGCAATGCGCAAAGACTTCTTCATGGTCTATCCTCCCAGTTAAACGGCATGGGCCCTCCCCCCATGCCGATAGCATCAAAATGTCAGCAATCAGGCAGCGCTCGGAAGCGCTTTGGCTCTTTTCGCCATCCGTGCGGCAAGCAGGATCGCTTCGCGCGTAGCTCCCACATCCGCAATCCCCTTCCCGGCAATATCATAGGCTGTGCCGTGGGCAGGCGTGCAAAGCGGAAATGGCAATCCGCCCATCATCGTCACGCCCTTGTCGAAGCCCATAAGCTTCATCGCAATCTGCCCCTGGTCGTGATACATTGTCAGTACCGCCTGGAAGCCATCCTTGAGGGCACGCAGGAACACCGTGTCCGCCGGAAAGGGCCCATCCACATCGAACCCCTTGGCCTCGGCAGCCTTTACCGCCGGCTCAATGATGTCGATTTCTTCCATCCCAAAGCTGCCTCCGTCACCGGCATGCGGATTGAGCCCGGCTACTGCAATCTTCGGGTTGTCATATCCCGCCTTTTTCAGGCAGGCCCAAGCCAGTTCGAGCTCAGCCAGAATTCCTTCGACAGTCAGGGTCGAGGCTACGTCCTTGAGCGGAATATGCGACGTTACGCGCGCATTCCAAACCTTCTCCAGAACGTTGAATTCCCGCACCTTGCCCGTGAAGTTCAGCACATCGGCAACAAAGCGGATTTCGTCGTCGTAGCCTGGATATGCAAACCGCATGGCCTGCTTGTTGAAAGGCGTGAAGCAAACGGCCTGCGCGTGACCTGCCTCGGCAAACTTCAATGCGGTGCGAAAGTTGTGGGTCGCGAAAGTTCCTCCAACCAATGTGGCCTCGCCACGCACGACATCCTTCGGATCGAGATTCTCCAGGTCGACGAAGACATGCTTGCCCACCGGCATGCCAGGCGCATTTTCGATATTGGCATCCTGCAGATCAAGTTCGACACCCGCGACGCGCGCGCCTTCATTTAGAATACGACGATCCCCGAAAACGATGAGATGCGCTTCTTTGTTGACATCCGGCAGGGCCAGAAGACGTGCCGTCAGCTCGGGACTGATACCGGCTGGATCCCCCATTGCAAGCGCAATCACGCTCGGTTCAGCGCCAGTGGCAGTCATTAGCATCCTCCTCGTCTGCATTCTGTATGCAGCATGCATATGTCAGTCTTAGTGGAGGCGCAAGCATTTTGTATTCTGTATGCAGCATTTTTTATTGACGGTTGAGAGCGGGCCAGCCATCTTCGCGTCAGACGGTGAGATGGGATTCGAGCTCACTCTTTGAGAAAAAAGGTCGATGGACGAAATTCAGAAAACCGAGCAGTCCGATAACGGCTCACAGGCGTTCCGCCGCACTGCTTTGCACGATATGCTCGTCAACCATCTGCGCGATATGATCATCGAAGGGCAGCTGGAACCGGGCACCCGCCTGCATGAAGGTCAGCTTGGCGAACAGCTGGGGGTATCGCGGACGCCACTGCGTGAGGCGATCAAGTATCTGGCCAGCGAAGGTCTAGTGGAACTAGTTCCAAGCCGCGGCGCCGTTGTGAAACGGTTCAGTGCGACCGATGTAAAGGACATGCTTACAGTCCTGCGCGCCTTGGAAGAGCTTGCTGGAAAACTTGCCTGCGAACTGGCAACCGACCGGGAAATCGGAGAGGTTCGAGCACTGCATGATGAAATGATCGAGCGTTACAAACACTCTGACCGCCTGCAATATTACAAGCTCAACCAGCAGATACATCTGGCCATTGTCCGTCTTGCCAGAAATCCAACGCTCGCGGATATTCACCAGATGCTGCAGACGCGGTTGAAGCGCATCCGCTTTGTGGGGCATGAGGGCGCGGAGAAATGGGCCGCAGCCGTCTCCGAGCATGAAGAAATGATCACGGCTCTCGAAGCCCGCAATGCGGAACGGCTCTCCGAGGTTCTGGGGCGCCATTTGACGAAAGCGTGGGAGCGCGTCCGCGATACGATGTAGAATGAACAGGCGGCCCGCTATCATCCAGATCACTGTTTGATCGAAAACATCAGATGAAGTCTACCTCAATCCAATCAGTTCGCGTTATAGATGAGGTTGGAAACTTTTGCTTATCTGATGCATCGGTGCAGACTATGGAACTGAAATGGCTTGAAGATTTCGTCAGTCTTGCAGAGCACAGGAGCTATTCCCGCGCGGCAGGTGACCGCAATATTACACAGTCCGCCCTCAGCAAACGCATCAAGCAACTGGAGGACTGGATTGGTCTACCCCTAATCGATCGTTCTTCGAATCCTATTGGCTTGACGAAGGCGGGAGAATGTTTTCTTCCGCGAGCACACGATGCTCTTGAAATGCTGCTTACCGCCCGTAAGACCGTCAGCGATGGTTACAGCGCATCGTGGGAAATCATCTCTTTTGCTACACTCAATACGCTGTCACTCACGTTCTTTCCGCACTGGATGGCGCAGATTGAAGCCGCCGGCGTGTCATTCCGCGCTCGTTTTGCCGATCCGCATTCATCATTCGTCGGAAATATTTCCACGCTTGTCAGCGGACATTGCGACTTCTTTCTGACTTATGCGCATCCGGCAGTTCCGCAGATGGATGATCTCAGTGGTTATCCGTTTCTGGCGCTTGGCACCGAAAGGGTCATCCCCGTCTCCGCTCCTGCCCCGAATGGACAAGCCCTTCATAGCCTTAAGGAAAAGTCGTTGCCGATCGACTTTCTCAGCTATCGTGGCAACTCGTTCTTTTCTCTCGCATTGCCCTGGCTGTTTGAGAAACATGGGTTCGAATTGAACACGGTTTATGAAAACGGAATGTCTGTTGCGCTCAAGGCAATGGCGGTTTCCGGACATGGTGTTGCATGGATACCGGAAAGCCTTGTCGATGATGAACTCAAGCGTGGCGTGCTGGTCCGCGCCGGTGAAACCGACACCGATCTGTTGATTGATATCCGCGTTTACCGAACACCCCAATTCAGGAACAAGCAGGCCGAACTCCTCTGGCGCCGTGCCTCGCAACTGGTTGCCCAGAAAAATGGCCACGACGCCGGAAGTCCTGCGTCCGGTTAAAACATCAGAGCCAGGGGAAAAGCGCTGCAATAGTTTTCAGGTTCTCTTTGTCGTCCAGATCGCCCAGATCCCTATAGATCCGATCGGCGGCAGGAATTGTCGCGCAACAATCGAGGAATTTTCGCGCACGGTCATCGACGCTGAACGGTTGCTGCAGGGTACCAACGGCGAAGCTGCGAGCCCCTTGCAATACACAACCGTTTTTCAGTGTAACAGTTACGACGTGCGGCAGTTTTTCCGCGGATGCCCGTTCTTCTTCTCCTGAATAGCTGCGCATGGTAATAGCATTGATCAGTGGATCATGTCGGAAAGTATCCACGGCCTCTGGGGTGAAATCTGCGAGAGTCAGGTATCCCTGCCGCAGAGCGCGTGCGACGCAATATTGCATGGAGAAGCGTGCCTGCATCTGGTCGACCGGCTGCGTGTAGGCAAGGTTGCGATAGTTCGCGATCCCAACCAATGTATTCACAGCCCAGATATCCTCGGCATCAAATTCGTGCTCTCCCTTAAGATCAAGCAATGCATCAACGGTCATATGGGTGGACCCACAGCAAGGATGCCGTTTCGGCATGACACCGACCGTTTCAATGACATGCGGCTTATCGGAGAGGATGGCTTCGATATTCCAGCCGAGACGTGGATCCCCTGCAAATAGCTCACGAATGCCCTGCTCACCTTCCAAAATATCGTGCCGTGCCTGCATTCCGGCTTTTGCGAGCAACGCGGCCTCAACCGCATTACGCGCGGCCATACCCGCATGAAACGGCTTGATCAGCGTACCAAACTGGCCCTTGGTACCGGATGCAAAACTGGCAGCGATGGTTATCGCCTGTGCCGTCGCCGTAACATCGAGACCAAGCATATGGGCAGTCGCGACAGCCGTCCCGATGCTCCCCACAGTGGATGTCCCATGCCAGCCAGCTGTGTAATGTGCCTGTCCCAAGCCCTCGCCCACCAGCGCCTGTGCCTGCAGCCCGGCCAGATAGGCGTCAATCAAGCGACGCCCCGTTGTTTTATCCAAATCGGCCAGCGCCACGATGGCGGGGACGATCACTGCCGAAGCATGGCTCATGCCGGGCAGGAAATTATCATCAAAATCCAGTGCATGCGCTGCCGTACCGTTGACCAGTGCAGCAAACATCGGGCTGCCTGTCCCTCCCGTAACCGACAAGGCAGTTCCACCGGCGCTGAACTCTGCAAAGGCTTTAGCAACGCTTTTGGTGCTGTCGTCGCCGCGACCGGCCACCATGCAGGCCAACGTATCCAATATGGCGTCGCATGCCAGTTTTCGTGCATCGATGCTTATAATCGGCTTTGCACAAGCTAAAGCTATCGCGAGCGCGACCGTCATCTCCTCCCGCTGCATGACGTTACCCCTGAAAAGCATCAAGAATGAGTTTCAGGAGACGCCCGAACTTGTGCCGGTTCAGCTGCCGGCCAGCAACATCGGTATCCACTCGATGCACAATCACCATGTCGAGCGCGGGCAATACGATACAGAAGTGACCGCCCGCACCGAAGCCTGCATAGCTGCCTTTCGGTGTAACCACACCGGGGAAGAAGACGCCGTCACGCTCCAGCCACCACATATAGCCATAGGCCCCGCGGGCACCGGCATGAGAATAAGGCATCACACACTCCTGCGCCCAGCCTTCAGGTAGAACGAATGCACCATTCCAGCGACCATTGCGCAGATAAAGCTGGCCGAAGCGAGCTAGATCACGTGTGGACAGACGGAACGGGTAAGCGGCATGCTGGCTTTCCGTAAATCGATCATGCCAACCATCCGGTTTTTCGCCGTCCAACCTGAAATCCTCAAGCCCGAGCGGTTTAGCGATACGTTCATCGAAAGCCTGATGCACGGTCTTGCCCGTAAGCTGTTCGAAAATAGTTCCAAGCGCATTGAAATCCCAGTTGTTATAACACCAGAAGGTTCCTGGCGCATGGGAGTGGCGCTTTTCCTTGATCATCCGCATCCAGGGCGTCTCGTAGCCCGCAGGATGATAGATGCCCGAACGCGCGGTCAGGAGATCATAAACCGTTGCCTGCTTCTCGACTTCGCTCAAGCCTTCATTGTCGTCAATGCCCAGCTGCTCCAGCGTTAGGCTAAGATCGATGGTTCCATCGGCCACATCCTGCCCCATCAGTGCGGCAAGGATACTCTTGCGAATGGAGTGGCAGAGATATTTGTGTGTGATGTCGCCATAGGTGTAGACGATCTTGTTACCTTGAACGACCATCAACGCGTCGGTTTCCTGTTGATCCGCGCAAGAACCAACAGCACGAAGTCCAGCCACCGACCAACCCGCTGCAGCAGGATTCTGCAAGCGTTCCCATTCCGGTCCAGGATTGGCTACCGAATGATAGTTCATATTCGTACTTCCCTAGCTTAATTATGTGCGACAGCTTCCACGCTAGCCTGCAGAAATTCCTGCGTGTATTTGGCCTTGGCGCGTGAGTGACGAAGATCGTCCGCCGTCAGTTCTTCCAGAATGATACCCTTATGCATGACCCCGACGCGCTGGCAGATATGCGCCACCACAGCGAGATCGTGCGAAACCATCAGGTAGGTGAGATTGCGTTCCCGGCGCAGCACTTTGAGCAGATTGAGAATTTCCGCCTGCACCGAAACATCGAGCGCAGATGTCGGTTCATCGAGAAGCAGTACATCCGGCTCGATGATAAGCGCACGCGCTATCGCGACGCGCTGGCGTTGACCGCCAGACAGTTCATGCGGATAGCGATAGAGAAAGCTTGGACCGAGACCGACCGCTTGCAATACGTCACGAATGCGCTCGTCCCTGTGATCCATGCCGTGAATAGCAAGCGATTCCGCCAGCACCTTGTGTACCTGCTTGCGCGGGTGCAGTGAGGCATAGGGGTCTTGGAAGACCATCTGAACACGACGGAAAAACGCTTTATCGCGCTCGCAGCCCATTCTTTGTCCGTCAAAGAAAAAGTCTCCTTGATAGTGCGGAATGAGACCTGCGAGAGCGCGCAGGATTGTGGACTTGCCACAACCAGATTCGCCGATCAGCCCATAGGCTTCGCCGCGCTCGATATGAAATTGCGCCTTCCTGACAACTGTGGCGCGCTTGCGTCCTTTGCCAAAACTGATGGAAAGGTTCGAAACATTCACGAATGGAGAGTTGGCTGCATGTGTCATGAAACTCCTCCAACCAACGTCGGCTCGGTTAGCCAGCTCTTCTCCCGTTCCGGCACCTTCAGCATATCGACCGGCTGGTCCAGCCGAGGAAGGCTCGCCAGCAGCGCCTGTGTATAGGGGTGACGCGCCTTGTGCAGTTCCTTGGCTGGCAGATCTTCCATGATGCGCCCCGCATACATGACCAATACCCGGTCACAGAAATCCGCCACCAGATTGAGATCATGGCTGATAAACATCAGCCCGGTACCTGAACGGCTTACCAGTTCATCGAGAACTGTCAAAACCTGGCGCCGCACCGTCACGTCGAGCGCTGAAGTCGGCTCGTCCGCAATGATCATGTCCGGTTCGGGGATCAACATCATCGCGATCATCACACGCTGCCCCATACCGCCGGAGATCTCGTGCGGGAACAGACGCATGACACGTTCAGGATCGCGAATGTGCACGGCCTCCAGCATAGCAATCGTCTTTTGTCGCGCCTCTGTCGATTTCGCTCGATGGTGTAACCGATAGGCTTCCATAATCTGATCACCGATACGGATCAGCGGATTGAGTGAATATTTTGGGTCCTGGAGGATCATTGAAATGCGGTTGCCACGCACGCTGCGCATCTGGCGTTCGCTAGCCGACAGCAGGTCGATCTCGCCAAAACGGAGGCTCTTGGCGCGAATTTGGGCCATCTTTGGCGTCAGTTTGAGAATCGAGCGCCCGGTCATCGATTTGCCGGAGCCGGATTCGCCCACAATGCCAACCTTTTCGCGACCAATGGAAAAACTGATACCACGAACGACATCGATGTTGCGGTCAGCACCCGGAAAAGACACCCAAAGATCGTCAACTTCAAGCAACGGTTCTGTCATGGATCTTATCCGTTTCTGGGGTCTAGCACATCGCGCAAACCATCACCGAAAAGGTTGAAGGCGAGGCTGGCGAGCAGGATTGCGGTGCCGGGAACGGCGGCAAGCCACCACGAGGTCATCATGAATTCCCGCCCACTGGAGAGCATCGCGCCCCATTCAGGGCTTGGCGGCTGCGCACCAAGGCCGAGAAAGCCAAGACCAGCGGCTGTGAGAATGATCGAAGACATGTTGAGTGTGATGCGGATCACCACCGAGGGAATGCACATTGGCACGACGTGCTTAGCGATCACCCGCATGGTAGAAGCCCCCTGCAGACGTATCGCGGCGACGTAATCGGACGAGCGAATGGTCAGTGTTTCGGCACGGGCAAGGCGCGCTATCGGTGGCCAGGCGGCGAGCGAGATGGCGATAACCGCATTTTCAATGCCTGGCCCAAGTGCCGCAGCGAAGGCTAGCGCCAGTACCAGACTGGGAAAGGCAAGGAAGATGTCGACTATGCGCATCAGTGCCGTATCGACCCAGCCGCCCATATAGCCGGCGGTGGTGCCGACGACGAGACCTATGGGTGCCGCAATGATGGCAGTCAGCGTCACGATGTAAAGCGTGATGCGCGAACCATAGACGAGCCGGCTGAAAATATCGCGACCCAGTTCGTCCGTGCCAAAGAAGTGCTCCCAGGACGGTGGTTGAAGGCGATTCGCGAGATTGTTGGCTCCGATATCGTGCGTGGCGATCAAAGGTGCAAAAATGGCGATCAACACCAAAAGCACGATTACTGCTAGGCCGAAGACGGCGGATGTGTTGGCCAACAGCTTGAACCAGGAACGGCGCAACTGCTGAATATTGGCCTGAAAGGCAGAAGTAGGTACGGAGGCGGTCAGCCAGGCCCGCAGGGAACCGGAAGTTGGCGATGTGCTGTTGTGCGTGTCCATCGGCAATTTCCTATCGTGTGCGGGGATCGAAAACGCGATACAGGAGATCGCTGATCAGGTTGATACCGACGAACAGAATGCCGACAATAAGAGTACAGCCGACAACCGCGTTCATGTCGCCTGCCAGAAGCGCATTGGTGAGGTAACGCCCGAAGCCTGGCCATGCGAACACGGTCTCGGTCAGCACCGCCCCTTCCAGCAGGAAGGCATAAGACAGCGCCACGACTGTAACGACCTGAACCGCGACATTCGAAATGCGTGGCCCCAGACCGTGCGCGCCCAGGACAATCCCTTGACGCGCGCAGTGATGATATATTCCTGATTGAGCTGCTCGATCATGAAGCCGCGCGTCATGCGGCTGATGTAAGCCATTGAGCCAAACGCGAGTATCAGGGCTGGCATGATGATATGGCTTACGGCGTTCCAAAATGCATCCCACTGCCCCTGCATTGCACTATCCACAAGCAGGAAACCGGTCGTCGGCTCGACGGAGTATTCGTAGATGAAATCTATCCGTCCCGGACCACCGATCCAACCTAGCGTGGCGTAGAAGATCAGCAGCGCCATCAAGCCGAGCCAGAAGTTTGGCGTTGAATAGCCGAGCAGACTGACCATGCGAACGGCATGGTCAAGCGGCGAATTGCGATACATGGCTGAGAAGACACCAAGCGGAATGCCAAGCGCGGTACCAATGACGATTGCCACAGTCGCCAGTTCGATGGTGGCGGGGAAGACGCGCGCAATATCTTCCAGTACCGGGCGGCCGGAAGTCAACGCATTGCCGAAATCGAACATCAGCGCATTCTTGAGGTATAGGCCGTATTGCACGATCAATGGCTGATCAAGACCCAGCTTACGATACATCGTGTCATAGGCTTCCTGAGAAACATTGTCCCCCAGCATGGCGATGACCGGATCGAGTGGCAAAAGGCGGCTGATGAAAAAGGTCAGCGTGATCAGTCCCAGAAGCGTAATCACCACTGAAACAATCAGGCGCGCTGTGGCGGCGAGGTACTGAAGCACCGGACCGGCTTCCCTGTCGCGGTCGGCCTCCTCGACGTCTTCCATGATTTCGTGCATCGTCATCTGAAAACTCCCGAAAGAGAGAAACGGGACACCAGGCCGGGATCACATTGCGAACCACAAGCGGCCATACGGACATCCATCAAATCGAAGTAGACGCCCGGCGACTGCCAGGAAGTCGCCGGTAACGCCATTCGCCTTACTTTGCGGCCAGATCGTAATAGACGCGGAAGCCGTTCCAGCTCCAATTCTTCATGGCCTTGTTGACGCCCGCAACATTGTAGATTTGGAAGATGAAGGCGTGGGGGCCCTTCTCCATCATCTCTCTCTGCAGATCGATATACATCTGCTTGCGCTTGGCCTCGTCCTTCTCGAACAAGGCTGCGTCGACCTTTTTGTTGACGGCCTCGTTGAAATAGCTCGCACGCCAACTCGGATACATGGTCTGCTTGGCTTCAGCCCGGTTGTCGGGATTGAAAATCTGGCGCGAAGCATTGCCATGCGCATCCGGCACGGTGGTCTGCCAGCCCATCAGCGAGGTTTGGAACTCGCGGCCCCGGATACGGCTGAACAATTGCGCATTGGCCATGCGCTCAATCTTGATTTTTACACCCACCTTGGCGGCTGCGTCCTGAATGCTCTGAGCAATCGGAGCTGCATAAGGCGCGGTACTGATAAACATCGTCGTTTCGAAGCCCTTCTCGTAACCGGCTTCCTTCAGCAGTTCGCGGGCCTTTTCAACGTCAAGTTTGAAGGGCTGACCTTCCTTCTCATCCAGCGCGCCGAAGGCACCGAGCTGCACGAAGCTCGCACGCGGCACGCCAACATTGTTGATTACCGTCTTGCCGAGACCTTCGTAGTCAATGAGATAGCGCATCGCGAGGCGCACCTTCTCGTTGGCAAAGATCGGATCGGCATTGTTGAAGTTCCAGTAGAATAGCGAGGGCTTCAACGAGCGTGAGGCGGTCACCTTGTCCTGGGTTTCGAGATCGCGCAGGTCCTCTGGCGTCAGATCACGAGCAATGTCGATGTCACCTTTTTCAAGCAGCAGCCGTTGAGTTCCCGCTTCCGAAACATGGCGGATCAATACCTGCTTGAGCTTCGGTGCTTCTCCCCAGTAATTATCGGTCGCCTGAAGTATTACCACTTCCGCGGGGTTCCATCGCATCAGCTTGTAGGGGCCAACGCATTCCGACCGAGTGGCCAGGTATTTGTTGCCCATGTCATTATCGACCTGGTTTTCCATCAACACTTTCTGATTAAGAAGGCTGGCTACCCGGTTGGCTGCAATCGCTGCCAGGATGAGGTTGACCGGATAGGGCTTGTCGAGCTTGAAAACCACCGTATTGTCGTCCGGTGCCGAGATGGTCTGGTCCACATTCTCCTTGGTGAAACCGTATTCCGTCAGCGTCGCGGCATTACCGAAACCGAGCTTGACCGCGCGCTGGAGCGACCATGCCATATCGCCTGCCGTCGCCCTGTCGCCATTGTCGAACTTCAGATCATCGCGCATGTGGAACGTGATCTGCAGGCCGTCCTGTGAGACATCCCAGCTCTTGGCGAGTTGTGGCACGATCTTGGTTTCGTCAGCCGGATCAAAATCCACCATCGGGTCACAGATATTCTGGATGATCTCGTTGGTAGCGGCCTCGCCGATCTGCGCGGGATCAAAAGTGCTGATAGCGTCGATGTTCCATGCCATGACAAGCGCATTCGGCGGTGAGGCGGCTTCAGCCGTGAACAGCGCAGCGCCCATACCGGTGGCAAGCGCAAGTGCTGTCGTGCAACGCAGGATGGATGTCTTCTGTCTTTGCATTGTTGTCCCCTTTTTATGGTTGGGCATTTTCAAATGTGCTGCGCGCGGACGCGCAGCACCAAGTGCAATCATTCAGCCGTTTAATCTGCCGGACGCGGCTGAAGTGGTGGATTGACTTCAGGTGGGATCGGGCAAGTGTAGGGTGTCTTTGCCGTGCGGGCCTTGTGATCAGCTTTGGCGTCGCTCAGGATTTTCTCGTTCTGAAGAACATCTAGCGCCGTGCCCGCCATCACCTTGGCGGCATAGACCATGCCCTTATGCGCGGCCGGCATTTTGCCTTGAGCGGTGATCTGCCACGAATGACCGGGCGAACCGATCGCATGCGTTGCCACGCGCGCCTGAACGGTTGGCACGACCCAGCTCACATCACCCAGATCAGTGGAACCGATCATCGGCACACCTTTCTGCTCGCGCGGCAAGACGTAGTCGCAAAGCGGTTCATTTTCCGCCAGCGGTTGGCCAACGCGTAGATAATCAGTTTCTATGTCTTCCTTCGACAAGGTTGCCTGAATCTTGGCGGCAAACGCACGGTCCGCATCATCGAACGGCACACCACCCAGGCGCTCCATGTTCGAATGCATCGCGATTTCGAGCGGCGTGTTGCCCAGGAGGTTCGAGACAGCGCTCATGATGGAAATGTCGACGGTCGTCTCCGTCATCATCGCAGCGCCTTGGGCAACCTTCTTCACCCGTTCATTGAGGGCGAACATGCCCGGCAGGTCGGTAGCACGAATGGCATAGCGCACCTTGGCCTTGGCCTGCACGACATTTGGCGCGATACCGCCCGCATTGAGATAGGCATAGTGAAGACGGCAATCAGAAGGGATGTGTTCTCGCAGATAATTGCAGCCGACACTCATCAACTCCACCGCATCCAGAGCCGAACGCCCCAGATGCGGTGCCGCGGCGGCATGGGAGGCTCGTCCGGTGAATTCGAAATCCATGCGCGTATTGGCGAGCGACTGTGCGTCATCCACCTGTGTGAACGAAGCCGGATGCCAGCAGATGGCAATGTCGACATCGTCGAAAGCGCCGGCGCGCGCCATGAACGACTTGGCCGCGCCGCCTTCTTCTGCTGGGCAACCGTAATAGCGTACACGGCCTTTCTTGCCGGTCTGTTCCAACCAGTCCTTGACCGCCGTCGCGGCCAAAATGGCAGCGGACCCCAGAAGATTGTGGCCGCAGCCGTGGCCATGTCCCGTGCCAGGGATCGGGCGGGGTTCCGCAATACCGGCTTCCTGGCTGAGGCCAGGAAGAGCATCGTATTCCCCCAAGATTGCGATGACTGGCCCGCCCTCGCCGGCCTCGCCCATCACGGCGGTGGGAATGCCAGCCACGTTCTCGGTGATACGGAACCCCTGTTCCTTCAGCATTTCAGTATGCTCGGCACAGGACCTATATTCGGTATAAGCGATCTCCGGCATGCCCCAGACTCGATCACTCAAGGCTTCAAAATCAGCCTTCTTCGCGTCCACAAGATCCCAGATCTCTTCACCATTCTTCACGGCGTATTCTCCCCACATTACTTCTAAAGATTCTCGTCGATGAAACGGGCAAGCGCGCCAAAAACACGACGGCGATTTTCAATGCGTGCAAAGCCATGGCCTTCATGCGGAACGCGCAGATATTCGACAGGTTTGCCGAGACCGCGGAGGCACGAATAGACCATTTCGCTCTCGCATGGCGTGACGCGCGGGTCCTCCAGGCCGTGCGCGATCATCAATGGCGCGGCGATGTTGCCGATCCGATTGATGGGTGAGAACCGCTCCAGTTGATCCCGCATGGTTTCGGCATCGCCATATTCGATTGCACGCAATTCCTTGCGCCAAGGTCCCGTGGTCTGCAGCAGGGTGAGGAAATTCGCGATCCCGTAATATTCGACGCCCAGCTTCCACAAATCTGGATATTCCGTCATGGCTGATAGGACCATGAACCCGCCATAGGAACGGCCGAACACACCGATACGGCTCTCGTCCACATCATCGCGTGCCCCGATCTCCATGCGCACCGCCCAGAGATCGGCTACGCTGTCCATACGCAGCTCACGGTCATCGAGGTGCTGATAGGCGCGGCCATAGCCAGTGCTGCCGCGAATATTGGGCGCGATGACCATGATGCCCCGCGCCAGCATATACTGGATGTCAGCCCGGAAGTCCGGCTTCCACTGGGCTTCGGGGCCACCATGTACGATGATCATCACCGGATAACCATCAGGGCCGGCTGCACGTTCCGGCTTGTAGACGAAATAAGGGATTTCCAGACCATCGAAACTTGCGACGCTCGTTACCGTGGGTTCCACAAAGGCTGGCAGTTTCACCTTAGCCTTCGGCACGTCCGTCAGGCGCGTGAAAACACCGCTTTCAACATCGCAGCGCCAGATATCGCCCGACATCGTGGCGCCTTCCACTGGCATGATCAGCGACGTGCCGTCAGGCGCCCACGCCATCGAAGCGACGACCGCTGCAACCGGCATCTCTAGCTGTTTCCGTACGACTCCGTCACGGCCGATCAGAACCACATCGTTCCAGCCCTGACGGTTCACGACGAGTGCTATCGCGTTCTGGTCAGGTGAGATTGCGAGCGCTTCGACATCTCGCCCTTCGAAAGCGGCAAGTTCTGTCAGCGTTGCCACACCGTGCGGCTTGACCATAACCGAGAGATACTCACGTTCCTGATCGGCAATCAAGAGAATGCCGGAACCGTCCTTGAAGAATTTCGGAGCCTGATAGCGCGCCCGGCCCTCATGTGGCAGGATGTTCTCATAAGCGCCTGTTTCGAGATCGAGACGGCAAAAATCCTGATCCGTCATGGCACGCTGGCAATCATTGACCAGAAGCGACTTGCCATCGGGCGCAAAGGCGGCGGGCGTGCGCCAGCCGGCACCTTTGTAGACACATTTGGTCTCGCCCGTGGCAACGGTCATCACATAAATGTCCATATGCGAACGGTCGCGATAATTGGCGCCATAGGCGATCTGCGTTCCATCCGGCGACCAGCAGCCCCAGGCGTGCACCACCGTCGTATCAGTGGTGAGGAGACGCGGTTCTCCTTCGGCGTTTTCGATCAGCCACAGCTGGTGACGCTCATCACCACCCCAGTCGGTGGTTATGAGCAGATCACGGCTCTTCGGATTGAATGCAAGATTGCCGACCGGTTCTGGTAGGTTGGTAATCTGGCGTGGCCTGCCGCCCGCGAGCGGGCGCGCCCAGACCTGCGCCGTGCCGCTTTCATCGCTAAGATAAACCAGAAGCTCACCATCCGGCGAGACGGCTGGCTTTACTGCCTTGCAGATATCGATGTAGTGCGTCATCGAAAGCGATGTCTCGGCGGTTCTTGTATCGAACATCGAACTGTCCTCAATTCCAGGCATTGCAGTGTGGGCTTAGGTCAATTGTCTCGCCAGCCGGGCTGATGCGGCTGTCAGTGCATCTGCCATCGGGCCGATTGTCGACTGATGATTGGCAAGCGTGACGATGGTGAAATTCGCTTCCGGCCAGGCTTCCTTGAGTTTCCACGCCGTCATCATCGGAGTGACAGTATCGTAGCGCGCCTGCACAATTTCAGCGGGAAGGTGTCGGATACGATCGATGTTATCGAGGAGATAATTGTCTGGAAGAAAAGCCCGGTTGACGCAATAATGGGTAAAAATGCGTGATACAGACAAAGCCGCTTCCGGCTTCAAAAGTTTGGAAACATGGTCCGTGTTCGGTTCGAAAGTTTGTGTACGTGCCGAAAATCCTCGCAGGCTCTTGGCGGCTTCCTGTTCTTGTAGCGGGTTTCCAGAGGTTAGCCGCTTATAATAAGCGGTAAGTAGATCGCTGCGTTCGCTTGCCGGCACGAATTCGGCAAATTTCTGCCAGTGGTCTGGAAAAATAGCCCGACAGCCATAGAACCACCAATCGACATCTTCCTGCCCGCCGAGAAATATGCCGTGCAGCCGAAAGCCGAGGCAACGCTGCGGGTATGCCAGGCCATAGGCAAGCGCAAGACAGGATCCCCAGGACCCCCCCGCCACGAGCCAGCGCTCGATATCGAGCTTTTCACGCAGGGTTTCCATATCCATGATCAGATGCTGTGTGGTGTTTTCAGCAATTTCAGCGGCAGGGGTGGAACGACCCGCACCACGCTGATCAAAGGTGATGACGCGATAGGTATCAAGATCAAAACTGGCTACCTGCCTGGCTGACACGCCTGCACCAGGACCGCCGTGCAGAAAGACCGCTGGGATGCCTTTCGGATTACCATATTCCAAAACGGAAAGCTCATGCAGATCGCTGACCGGCAAGCGGAACTGCTGCGTCGGTTGCGCAGCACTTACCGCATCACTGGCGCCGCTTTGAGGCGCCATATCATTGAATAGCTGCGCCTTTTCGTCAGAAGGGTAATTCCTCCCCTCCGGAACGCACTTGGCTTCCGTCATTTATTTCCCCATTTTTTTGCGCTCGTTTGAAAGGCGCGCCAGTCTTAGTTGCCCGAAGCTAATCTCTCTCTTTTTCAAAAGCTTAAAGAAAAGCTGAGGAGCATCCTCCCTTGACTGTCAATTTTGTTGTTTGAAATTTATAGGCAGCAAATTTAGGCTTTGGCCAATGCAATTTTAGACTTGCCATTCCAATTTGGAATAGGTTGCCATGCGCGGTCATATCGTTGATAGGCTTATCCCGCCGGGGCTCGAATAATACTGATCCGTTAGTGTGTTGAAGCTGACGTTGCCAGCATCTTCAGAAAGAGATTTAAGGCGTATGGAATAGTCCCTTACGATATAAACAACCGTTTCAAGACAACAGAACTTGCAAAACCCCAGCAAGCTCTGCAATCTCAGCGAGCTATTCAATCCAGGCCATAAATGCCGGTATGAATCTCACCATCTGTACCGCACCATGCGCGATACATGCCCGGACTGTTGAACGGCAGACTGACATTGCCTTTACGGTCTACCGCAACCAGACCACCAGAACCGCCGATTTCACCAAGTTCACGGACAACGGTGCCGGCTGCTTCGTCGAGTGATTGCCCTGCCCAGCGCATCCGTGCATCAATTTCATGGCCCACCGCCCAGCGGATGAAATATTCTCCGTGACCCGTGGCGGAAAGCGCAACCGTCTGATCGTCCGCCCAGGTTCCCGCGCCGATGACCGGGCTGTCGCCAACGCGTCCCGGCGTCTTCGCAGTCATACCACCCGTGGAGGTAGCAGCAGCCAGATGTCCGAAGCTATCCAGTGCGACAGCGCCTACCGTGCCATGCTTGCGGGCTGGATCGCCATCGTCGGCTGCGCCGCTGCGACGACGTTCCATTTCGTCATGCAATGCCTTGCGGCGTTGTTCTGTCGAAAACCATTCGGGAGCCATCATTTCCAGGCCCGCCGCTTCGCAAAAACGCTTTGCTCCTTCACCCGCCAAAAATACGTGTTCGGTCTTTTCCATGACCGCACGTGCCGCAAGAACAGGATTGCGCGGGCCGCAAATTCCAGAAATTGCTCCACAAGCGCGCGTAGCGCCATCCATGATGGCTGCATCCATCTCGTGCGTTTCGTCTGCGGTGAAAACAGCTCCTCGCCCGGCGTTAAAAAGCGGATTTTCTTCCAGAGCCATTACAGATGCCGTCACAGCATCGAGAGCTTTGCCGCCCTTACGTAAGACGTCCAGTCCAGCCCGCAGGCATTCACGCAATCCGGCATGATAGGCCGCTTCCTTCTCTGGCGTCATATTGGCCTTGAGAATGGTTCCAGCGCCGCCATGCAACGCAATTACGGGGACGAATTTGGACATTTTATCTCACTGTTAAAGAGGGTGTCTAAGTCGGAGACAGGTTGCAGAGCCTAACGATCTATCGAAAAGTATCCGCCCGTTTCGACTGGTTCGTTTCGCTTTGGGTGTTTTCAAGTTCCTTCGGAAGAGGCAAGCTCGAGCAGCGCAGATGCATCTCA
The DNA here is from genome assembly GCF_000182645.1 of Brucella intermedia LMG 3301. Taxonomy (NCBI): domain Bacteria; kingdom Pseudomonadati; phylum Pseudomonadota; class Alphaproteobacteria; order Hyphomicrobiales; family Brucellaceae; genus Brucella; species Brucella intermedia. The sequence continues at coordinate 79,551 of NZ_ACQA01000003.1, read as the reverse complement.
CGAACGAACAATTTTCTGCGCTTCTCGTCGTTCTCTTTTATGGCTGCCGCAATGCCGAGCCCGTAGGGACCGATAAGCAGGCCTGGAGCCAAATCGGAAGCCTTCGTTTCTCTCGCCTCATAGTTCACAGCCTCAGCACGAATTTCTTCGCACTGCGGCGACTGCCATTTGGGGTCCTGAGATGAGAGGGTGGCTGCATAATTCTGCGGCGATGTCGTGCACCCCGCCGCTGCCAGTGAAAGCAGGCAAACGACCCCTATCCCTGAATGTTTGATTACCATTTCGATCCATTTCCGTGCGCGATGAGTTTCAACGACGATGCGAACGCTCTAATCCGAAACATGGCCATTTCCTGCGAGTATTGCATCCGCAGCCAACCCGCCTGCCATGCGATAATCGTCCGACCACTCTTCATCATCAAACACGCAGAGCGCAATCGTCGCGCATCGCTGCCTTTCCCGGAGGATGGCAAGCGCGATTGCGTCAACAGGTGCTATTCTTTCGTTGGCCTCTGAGACTTCGAGCCACAAATTTCTGGCCGCATCTACAATGTCACGGGGAAATTCCATGCCCTCTGCCTTTTAACGTGGTCCAATGCGGAGCAATTTCGGCTCTTCGAATCACAAGCTCGTACTTGCCGTTCCTATATCGTTTCATAGTTCAACGTGTCAGACACTTCTCAACAACGCCGCATTGAATGAACAAAAAGCACCATTCGGCGGATACAGCTCCATCCAAGTGCCGGCTGCAATATCCCGGCTACTTACCGGTACCGTCAGAAAGCCTGTTAGCCCTATAGGTCAGACTTCCCGGTTCAGCAGCATCCACATCGATCCGGATATTTCTGATTTCGATGGCATGTTGGTCAGCCGGGAAATCCAACATTTGCCCCGTATCCGGGGTTTGCAGATCATTGGCAGTGTAACCGCGGATTTCGAAACGCATCCTGCCATCGACAACGCCCCGATAAACGATATCAAAAATAGTGCCGGACTCATTGGGATCGTATTCGCCAGGATTCGGTATCTCCAACCCTTTTGCATAATCGCGCGGAGGGATGATGGGATCGTCGCTTAGAACAAACTGCGTCTGACCAAAGGTGTTGGTTGCCGGTGCGGGATGGTGCGATGTCTCTTCAGTGCCCGTTGAGACCTCTGCACCTGCGGCTTGTTGCGCATGCAATTCGGGCGGGAAATTCAGAAAACAGACAGCGACCAAGTATATTGTAAGCCATCGGCTTATCTTTGAACGTTTAACCATCGGCTCTTCTTTTTCCTGAATCGCAAATTACCCCGCTGTTTTGACCGAAACGCAACATGCAGGCAATCCCGCATGTCAACTGCTGTTCGCGCTGAGGGCATGGTCGTAACCGTCACGATTTTATGACTGCAATCCTAAGCACCTTAGGTTAGGGTCAGCCCGGGAAGATCACCGTCCGAAACCTCAATAGAGAGGCATGGCATGACCGTTGAAGCCAGATCTGTTCGCATCATTCGGACAGTTGTTGAAACGCTGCGGCCACAGTTCAATGTGGAGTTATGGGACGGTACGCGCATAGGCGCATTCGACGGTCCGTCACTGGTGATCAACGATCCGACGATCGTTCGGCAGCTCCTTCTCAAACCGAATTACGATTCACTGATCGAGATATGGACCTCAGGTCGGGTCGATATCAGCAATGGTACAATCTTCGATCTCGCCAAAGCCAAAACCGACGGGAGCGTGAAGAACAGGCTGAAGGAGTTGCCAAAATGGCAACTCCTCAAGGATCTCCCGGCTCTTCTTTTTGCTAGTAAACCCAATAGACGCGATGTTCTTGACGGCAAGGAGCCTTTCGTCAGCGGATCGAACAAGGAGGCAATCACGCATCACTACGACGTCTCCAACGAGTTTTACCGTTTATTCCTCGATGAGCGAATGGTTTACACCTGCGGCTACTTCACGGACTGGGCTAATGATATCGACCAGGCACAGAAGGACAAGCTGGAGCTCATCTGCCGAAAACTGCGATTGAAACCGGGGGACCGGCTTCTTGATATCGGGTGCGGTTGGGGCGCTCTCCTGATTTATGCTGTGCAGAATTTTGGTGTCATCGGCACCGGCGTTTCGTTATCGGAAGCCCAAACGGCGCTGGCGCGAGAAAGGATCAAGCTGGCAGGACTTGAAGACAGGATTACCATCCACGTCAAATCCTATGCAGAGCTTGACGGTCAGTTCGACAAGATTTCATCTGTGGGAATGTTCGAACATGTTGGTATCGCCAATTACGACAGCTATTTCAGCGCCGTCCATCGACTTCTGCGCCCCGGCGGGCTTTACATGCATCACGCAATCACCCGGCGCATGAAAAAGGACAAGAAATCCTTCAAACGTAAAAGCGCAGAGCATAAGGCTCTGGTGAAGTATATTTTCCCTGGTGGGGAACTCGACCATCTTGGCATGACAGTAGAAAACCTCGAAGGGCACGGGTTTGAAGTCCACGACGTCGAAAATCTCCGCGAACATTATGGCATGACGTGTCGGTTATGGTGCGAACGCCTCTATAACAATTTCGATAAGGCCGTCGCTGAAATAGGTTATCCGAAAGCGCGCCTATGGCTGCTCTATCTTGCGGGATGTTCGCTGGCATTTGAGCGAGGAACCGTCCAGATCAACCAGACTCTGGCCTCGAAGCGCAAACGCGGTATTTCCGCTGTGCCTCAGACCAGAGCGGATATTTATGCGGGGTTCGAAAAATCTGACAGCTGAGAGGCTGCGAATACCCCTCCCTATCCTTCGCGAAGGCTCTATTCCTTTTTGTAAAGTGTACGCGACCGTTCAAGATGTCGAAGCATGGCAGCTTCAGCGCGGTCTGCATCCTTGACGGACAGACAATCCAATATCTCCTCGTGTTCCACGAGCGTATATTTCTCTTTGCCGGTCCAGATAAGCATATGAGTGTGATACTCCTTCAGCCAGGCAAGCATGGCTTCGCTCACGGCCACTAGAATGGGATTGCCGGAAATCCTGGCTATCCGGACATGAAACTCCATATCGGCTGCGATAAAGGCGTCTGCGTCACCGAGCGATTCCCGCTGCCGTTCGATGATCTGTCGCAGTTCAGCGATATCAGTCTCGGTAATTTTCTGCGCGGTCTCGCGGACGATGCCGCGCTCGAAGAAAATGCGCGCGCTCTTCAAATCTTCCAGCGTGTCCATTGACTGCGCAAGCATGATCTTTGCGGTTGGATCCACCTGCTGGAAAATCGATCTTGCAGTCAGCTTCAACACCTTGGCACGCTCGCCGTGTGAAATGCTCACCAGTCCCATTTTGGCGAGCGACTGCATTGCCTCGCGAATTGCAGGGCGACCGACACCGAAACGTTCCATCAGCACGCGTTCCGACGGCATCTCGTCTCCCGGCTCCAGCTCGCCGGAAGTAATCATATTTTCGAGCCGATCAAAAACTTCGTCGGACAATTTGCGACGAACAATAGGTTCGAATGGCTGGTTCATTACATCTCACCCCTCAGGCGCTTTTCCTTCTTATGCATCTTCGACTGTCCGGAGAAAAGCTGTTTGCCCACAGCAGCCCGAGCGCCGCACAATTTTTCACTTGCGCATAATGGAATACTCATTATACCAGTCGACCTGTAAAAGCCAGCGAAGTATCGCGGGCAACGAACCAATCGCCTGTTCCGGTAGTAGCCATGTACATCCACCTGACCTATCGCATTGAGACCACCGGCAGCATCGAACAGATGGCCGCGAAGATTGCGAGCGATCAGTCGACCGGCACGTTTGTCGCCGTTCCGGGTGAAACGGAAGAACTCAAGGCGCGCGTCGCGGCGCGTGTGCTGGAAATCCGTCCGCTGGAAGACGCAACGTGCCCCACATGGCCAGAGCTTGAACCCGGACATGGCCCAATCAAGCGCGCGGATGTCGATATCGCATTTCCGCTTGATGCTATCGGCACCGATCTTGCAGCACTCATGACGATAGCCGTTGGCGGCGTTTATTCGATCAAGGGCATGACCGGCATCCGCGTCGTGGACATGAAGTTGCCGGAAGCTTTCCACACAGCACATCCCGGCCCTCAATTCGGTATCACCGGAAGCCGTCGCCTTACCGGCGTTGCGGAACGTCCGATCATCGGCACCATCGTCAAGCCGGCACTTGGCCTGCGTCCGCACGAAACCGCAGAACTGGTCGGCGAGTTAATCCAGTCTGGTGTCGATTTCATCAAGGACGACGAGAAGCTGATGAGCCCGGCCTATTCGCCGCTCAAAGAGCGCATCGCCGCGATCATGCCGCGTATTCTCGATCACGAGCAGAAAACCGGCAAGAAGGTCATGTATGCCTTCGGCATCTCTCATGCCGATCCTGACGAAATGATGCGCAACCATGACATGGTGCTGAAAGCAGGCGGCAATTGCGCGGTAGTCAACATAAATTCCGTCGGCTTTGGCGGCATGAGCTTTCTACGCAAGCGTTCGGGTCTCGTACTTCATGCCCATCGCAACGGCTGGGACGTCCTGACCCGCAATCCAGGTGCAGGTATGGATTTCCGCGTTTATCAGCAGTTCTGGCGTCTGCTCGGCGTCGATCAGTTCCAGATCAACGGCATCCGCGTGAAATATTGGGAGCCGGACGAAAGCTTCGTCAATTCGTTCAAGGCCGTCAGCACACCGCTGTTTGAGCCATCCGATTGTCCGCTTCCTGTGGCGGGGTCCGGCCAGTGGGGCGGACAGGCGCCGGAAACTTACGAGCGCACGGGCCGCACCACGGACCTGCTTTATCTGTGCGGCGGCGGCATTGTCAGCCATCCGGGCGGCCCGGCAGCTGGTGTTCGTGCCGTGCAACAGGCCTGGGAAGCGGCTGTCGCGGGCATCCCGCTCGAAACATATGCAGCAGATCACCCAGAACTTGCAGCCTCGCTCGCAAAATTCGGAAAAGGCGGCGAGTAATGTCAGAGGTTTCCAACAGACTGCTGCTCTCCTATTACGGCGACGATCTCACCGGCTCGACCGATGTCATGGAGGCACTCGCTTCTCACGGCGTCGATACCGTTCTGTTCATGAATGTTCCGGATGAAGAGCTGCTTGCCCGTTTTTCTCATTGCAAGGCTATCGGCCTCGCGGGTACCAGCCGCCTGACCCGCAATCCAGGTGCAGGTATGGATTTCCGCGTTTATCAGCAGTTCTGGCGTCTGCTCGGCGTCGATCAGTTCCAGATCAACGGCATCCGCGTGAAATATTGGGAGCCGGACGAAAGCTTCGTCAATTCGTTCAAGGCCGTCAGCACACCGCTGTTTGAGCCATCCGATTGTCCGCTTCCTGTGGCGGGGTCCGGCCAGTGGGGCGGACAGGCGCCGGAAACTTACGAGCGCACGGGCCGCACCACGGACCTGCTTTATCTGTGCGGCGGCGGCATTGTCAGCCATCCGGGCGGCCCGGCAGCTGGTGTTCGTGCCGTGCAACAGGCCTGGGAAGCGGCTGTCGCGGGCATCCCGCTCGAAACATATGCAGCAGATCACCCAGAACTTGCAGCCTCGCTCGCAAAATTCGGAAAAGGCGGCGAGTAATGTCAGAGGTTTCCAACAGACTGCTGCTCTCCTATTACGGCGACGATCTCACCGGCTCGACCGATGTCATGGAGGCACTCGCTTCTCACGGCGTCGATACCGTTCTGTTCATGAATGTTCCGGATGAAGAGCTGCTTGCCCGTTTTTCTCATTGCAAGGCTATCGGCCTCGCGGGTACCAGCCGCAGCGAAACGCCGGAATGGATGGAGAAACACCTCACCCCGGCATTCAACTGGTTGAAAGGCCTCAATGCGGCTATTGCGCATTACAAGGTCTGCTCGACCTTCGATTCCGCACCGCATGTCGGCAATATCGGCAGGGCCGTGGAAATCGCCAAAGCGATCTTCGATCAGGCCTATGTGCCCTTGATTGTCGGCGCACCACAACTGAAGCGTTACACGGCTTTCGGCAATCTGTTCGCCGCCTATCAGGGCGAGGTCTATCGCATCGACCGCCACCCGGTCATGAGCCGCCATCCGGTCACGCCGATGCATGAGGCGGATCTGCGGTTGCATTTGGCTCAACAGACAACGCTTAAAACCGCACTCGCAGACCTTGCAACCCTTGGCTCGCAGGACGTCGATGATCGCGTCAGCGCTATCGCCAACAATGTTGACGGCATGTTGCTGTTCGACGTCGATAGTCATGAAAGTCAGCTGCAAGCAGGCGAACAGCTCTGGCGCTTGCGTGCCCGCGAAGGCTGGTTCGTCGCTGGCTCGTCGGGCGTTGAATACGCGCTTCTGGCCGCATGGACCAAAGCGGGACTGATTGGATCAAAAAGAGAGTTTCCGCTCCCCGGCAAGGCAGACCGCATTGCGGTCGTTTCAGGAAGCGTATCGCCCACGACGGAACGCCAGATCCGTCATGCGACAGCATCAGGCTTTACCGGCATTGATCTCAATCCCCTCGAACTTGTCGGCGAAAACAGCAATCAGGTAATCGAAACGGCTATTGCTGAAGGCGAGAAGGCGCTCAAACAGGGCAACAGCGTAATCCTTAACACCGCACTTGGTCCTTCTGCTGATCGCGGCACTGAGATCGACAGGATCGTAGGCAGCCGTCACAAACTGGCGCGTAGCCTCGGATTCATACTCCGCAGCCTTGTCGAGCGCGAAAGGCTTACCCGCGCAGTCATTGCAGGCGGGGACACTTCCAGCCACGCATTGCGCGAATTGCATGTTGACGCGCTCACCACGCTTTTGCCGCTTCCACAAACTCCGGGCTCGCCGCTTTGCACTGCACATAGCACTCACGCTGCAACCAATGGCCTGCAGATTGCTCTCAAGGGCGGTCAGGTCGGCTCTGACAATTACTTCAGCCAGATTCGCGACGGAACACGCGTCTAATCTGGAATACTCATTGACTGGTTATACCAGTTGCGATACCAAAACATGGGAAGGAAATTTCAATCATGACAGCTATCGCTTTGTTCGGAGCGGGCGGCAAGATGGGTTACCGTCTGGCCAAGAACCTCAAAGGTTCGCGCTTCGACGTACGCCACATCGAAGTCAGCGACGCAGGCAAGGCCCGCCTCAAGAACGATCTTGGCATCGACACCGTCGACGCCGATGCTGGACTCGAAGGCGCTGAAGTGGTCATCCTGGCCGTGCCGGATACCATCATTGGAAAGGTTGCCGCAGGCATCGTCGACAAGCTCAAGCCCGGCACGATGGTTATTGCGCTCGACGCGGCTGCGCCATTTGCCGGTCATCTGCCCGAGCGTGCAGACCTCACCTATTTCGTGACCCATCCGTGCCATCCGCCGATCTTCAACGACGAAACGGACATGCAGGCCAAGAAGGACCACTTCGGCGGTCTGTTTGCAAAGCAGCACATCGTTTCGGCTCTCATGCAGGGGCCGGAAGAAGCCTATGCGCTCGGTGAAGAAATCGCCAAGGTCATCTGGGCGCCTGTCATGCGCTCGCACCGCGTTACCGTTGAGCAGCTTGCAATCCTCGAGCCGGGCCTTTCGGAAACCGTTTGCGCATCGCTTCTTGTCGTCATGAAACAGGCCATGGATGAAAGCATTCGTCGCGGCGTTCCAGAAGAAGCAGCTCGGGATTTCCTTCTCGGCCATATGAATGTTCTCGGCGCCGTCATCTTTGGCGAAGTCCAGGGCGTATTCTCCGATGCCTGCAACAAGGCAATAGAATTCGGCATTCCGGCGCTGATGCGCGACGACTGGAAGAACGTTTTCGAACCGGAAGAAATCGCAGAAAGCATCCGTCGCATTACGTGACGTCACTTGGGGGGGCGGCGCACGCTCTCCCCTTTTTCCGCCCTTTTGGGAAATGGGGCTTATTGGGAGGTCTACATGAAATTCACACGCAGAAAAATTGCGCGCGGTTTTGCGATTGCGGCCGTTTCGGCAACATTGGCAGGCGGCGTTGTCATGCCGGCATGGGCTGCTGACCTGATCGCGATCATCACGCCATCGCATGACAATCCGTTTTATAAAGCTGAAGCAGTAGGCGCTGAAGCCAAGGCCAAGGAACTTGGCTACGAAACACTGATCCTTCAGCATGACGACGATCCGACAAAGCAATCGCAGCTGGTCGATACGGCCATCGGTCGTGGCGCAAAAGCCATCATTCTCGACAATGCCGGTTCGGAAGCATCGATTGCCGCCGTGCAGAAGGCCAAGGATGCCAAGGTCCCTTCATTCCTGATCGACCGTGAAATCAACGCTTCGGGGGTTGCGGTTTCGCAGATCGTATCCAACAACTATCAGGGCGCGCAGCTGGGTGCGGAAGAATTCGTCAAACTGATGGGCGAAGCCGGTAATTATGTCGAACTGTTGGGCCGTGAATCCGACCTGAACGCGGGCACCCGCTCCAAGGGCTATCACGACGTCATCGATGAATATCCTGATATGAAGATGGTTGCACAGCAGTCAGCCAACTGGAGCCAGACCGAGGCTTTCACCAAGATGCAGAGCATTCTGCAGGCAAATCCGGATATCAAGGGTGTGATTTCGGGCAACGATACCATGGCCATGGGCGCATGGGCAGCACTTGAAGCTGCAGGCCGCAAGGACGTTATCGTGGTCGGCTTCGACGGTTCGAACGATGTTCGCGATTCCATCAAGGCGGGCGGCATCAAGGCAACCGTTCTCCAGCCGGCCTATGCCCAGGCACAGATGGCCGTCGTCCAGGCTGACGAATATATCAAGACCGGCAAGGGACCAGCTGAGGAAAAGCAGCTGATGGACTGCGTGCTCATCAATCCTGACAATGCCGACAAGCTCGAAACCTTCGCCTTGAAGGACTAACCCTTAAGCTTGCGAGGCCGGGGGCGTACACCGCTCCCGGCACATTCCTGATATCGAGGATAGATTCATGTCAGTGCTGAAGTCAGCTTCCATTATTCTGCTGGCCTGCGGTGTCGCGCTTTCGGGCTGCAAAATCATCAAGACCCCGACAGCGGAAGAAGCCGCAGAAGCACGCGGCGATAATTTCAATCCGGATCGTTCGGTTTCCGACATCTGGGACGCAAAGGTTAAGCCGTTCTTTGCCGAAAAAACTGCGACGCTCGATGAAGTGATGCAGGCAGCAGATGCAGACGCGGACGCCGCCGGAGCGAAATACGGTCATCGCGAAAAGCAAGGCAATGCCCCCTGGACTTTCGTCGTCAGGCTTGAAGGCACCGTGGTCGCCGCAGAAACGAAATCCCGCGCCGCCTATGTCGACGTCGACAGCAATGGCGATGGCAAGCCAGATGCACGCGTGCAGATTGGGCCAACCGTTCGCGGCACTGCAATCCGCGACAGCCTCTCATTCGTGAACTTCAACGAATTCCGCAACCAGATCGACTGGGCGCAGTTCGGCAAGGCTTTCAATACCCGCATCAATGACGACGTATTGTCCAAACTGCCGCGCGAAAATCTGGTCGGCATGAAGGTGAAAGCGCAAGGCGCTTTCCCCTTGCCGTCAAAGGGTCAGCTTCCGGTTCTCACCCCCGTTTCCATCTCTTTGGAGAAATGAGTCATGAAGACGGAATCGAACCGGAAGCACGATATCGTCCTCAAGCTTGAAGATGTTTCCAAGGTCTATTCAGGCATTGTCGCGGTCAAGCGCGCCAATCTTGAATTGCGCCGCGGCTCGGTCAACGTGCTTGTCGGTGAAAACGGTGCTGGCAAGTCAACGCTGATGAAAATCATCGCGGGTGTTGAGCGCCCGACCATGGGGAAGATCATTCTCGATGGCGAGGAAGTAGCATTCGACAGCCCCGCCGACGCGCAGAAGCGCGGCATTGCGATGATCTTTCAGGAGTTGAACCTGTTTTCAAACATGACTGTGGCAGAGAATATCTTTGCCACACGCGAGATTACACGCGGTTTGCGGGGCATTGATCACAGGGCGCAGGTCGCAAAAGCCAGCGAGTATCTCGACCGGCTTGATGCAGGCATCAGCGCAAATACGCTTGTGGCCGATCTGCCCATCGGACAACAGCAGCTCGTCGAAATCGCCAAGGCCATTTCGCTCGATGCACGCATCGTCATCATGGACGAGCCGACTTCGGCACTTTCCGCAGCCGAAGTGGATATTCTGTTCAAGGTGATTGCTGAATTGAAAAGCCAAGGGGTGGCAATCGTCTATATTTCGCATCGTCTCGAAGAACTGATGCGGATCGGCGATTACATCACCGTTCTGCGCGACGGAAAAATCACCGGCCAGGAAGAAATCAAAAATATCGATACGCAATGGATCGTTCGTTCGATGATCGGTTCGGATGCCAAGGATTTTGCCAAGCCCGTGACCCACAAGATCGGTGCGGAACGGTTTCGCGCCGAAAACATCACGCTGCCCCGCCCAACAGGCGGGCTGGCAGTCGATGATGTCTCGCTAACCGTCCGCGCAGGTGAAGTTCTTGGAATCTACGGCCTTATGGGGGCTGGACGTTCCGAGTTTTTCGAATGTGTGATGGGGCAGCACGGGCATTCTACGGGCCAAATCTATATCGATGGCGAGGAAGTGAAGGAGCGAGACACGACCCGTCGTATCCGGCGCGGCCTTGCACTCATCCCGGAAGATCGCCAGCGCGAAGGCCTGGTCCAGATCCTGTCGATTGCCAGTAATCTGACACTGGCAAGCCTCGACCGCCTGGCCCGCTTTTTCCACATCACGCCAAAGCGTGAAAAACAGGCCATTCAACAGGCGATCCAAGACCTTTCCATCAAGGCGCCGAACCCGGAATTTGAGGTCACTTCAATGTCGGGCGGCAACCAGCAGAAGGTCGTCATCGGCAAGGCGCTGATGACCAATCCAAAAGTTCTCCTGATGGACGAGCCATCGCGCGGCATCGATGTGGGTGCGAAAGCCGACGTTTTCCGCACCATGCGCAGGCTTGCCGCCGAAGGTCTTTCCATTCTCTTTTCAACCTCTGATCTGGAAGAAGTCATGGCGCTCTCCGATCGCATCGCGGTGCTCAGCAATGGGAAGCTGATTGCCATTTTCGACCGCGATAAAGCAACGGAAGCCGATATTGTTGCCGCTTCGGCCAAGGGCCACGGACATACGCATGACAACGACCACAGCAAACAAACAAGGGAACGCGCGTCATGACAGCCAACACGACGACGGCCGCCACTGACTCAACCTTTAACAGCGGCTCGGCCCTGCTGACGCTTATGAAACTGAGAACCTTCATCGCGCTTTTCGCGGTATTCATCTTCTTCTCGTTCGCAGCACCGAACTTTCTGTCGACCGCCAACCTGATCCTGATGTCAAAGCACGTTGCTCTTAACGCGTTTCTTGCAATGGGCATGACTTTCGTCATCATCACCGGCGGCATCGACCTTTCAGTCGGCTCAATTGTCGGGCTTTGCGGCATGGTTGCCGGCGGTCTTCTGATCTACGGTATCGATCTTGGCATCGGCTATACAATCTATTTCAACATCATCGAAATCTCGCTGATCACACTGGCGGTCGGCATCGCAGTTGGCTTCATAAACGGGCTATTGATAACCAAACTGAATGTTGCACCCTTCATCGCGACACTCGGCACGCTTTATGTGGCGCGCGGTCTGGCACTTCTGTCTTCCGATGGTCAGACCTTCCCGAACCTTGTGGGCCGTGAAGATCTGGGCACAACCGGCTTCGCCTTCCTCGGATCAGGCAGCATTCTCGGTCTTCCGGTCTCGATCTGGATTCTGATCGTCGTCGCATTGGCCGCAGCCTATATCGCGCGCTATACGCCTCTTGGTCGTCAGATTTTCGCAGTCGGTGGCAATGAACGCGCTGCGCGCATGTCCGGCATCCGTGTCGACCGCGTAAAGATGTTCGTCTATATGTTTTCAGGCTTCTGCGCCGCGATCGCGGGGCTTATCATCTCGTCCGAACTCATGTCGTCGCATCCGGCAACAGGTAATTCGTTTGAGCTTAACGCCATTGCGGCGGCAGTTCTCGGCGGCACCTCCATGTCGGGCGGGCGCGGCACCATTGGCGGCACCATCATCGGCGCATTCGTCATCGGCATTCTCTCCGACGGTCTCGTCATGATGGGCGTATCGTCCTTCTGGCAGATGGTCATCAAGGGCCTTGTCATCATCATCGCCGTGGTGGTCGATCAGGCACAGCGCCGCCTCCAGCAGCGCGTTACACTCATGCAAATGGCAAAAGCGGGTTAAAAATGGCAGAATTGAATGGCGCTCTGATCGGCTGCGGTTTCTTCGCAATCAATCAGATGCATGCATGGAAAGACGTTTCGGGTGCCAAGATCGAGGCAATCTGCGACCGCGACCCGGAGCGGTTGAAGATTGTCGGCGACCAGTTTGGCATCGAGCGCCGCTACACGGATGCTAAGGCGCTATTTGCGGACGGCGGCATCGATTTTGTCGATATCGCCACCACCGTTGCAAGCCACCGCGCGCTGGTGGAACTTGCTGCCGCCCATAAGGTGCCGGCAATCTGCCAGAAACCTTTTGCGAAGACGCTCGACGATGCAAAGGCGATGGTGAAGGTCTGCGATGAGGTAGGCATTCCTCTCATGGTGCATGAAAACTTCCGCTGGCAGACGCCTATCCAGGCCGTGCGCACAGCGCTCGACAGCGGCGTCATCGGCGCGTCGTTCTGGGGTCGCTTTTCATTCCGCTCCGGCTTTGATGTTTTCTCCGGCCAGCCTTATCTTGCAGAAGGCGAGCGCTTCATCATCGAAGACCTTGGCATTCATACGCTGGATATTGCACGTTTTATTCTGGGTGACGTGACAAGCCTTGTCGCACGCACCAAGCGTGTCAACCCGAAGATCAAGGGCGAAGATGTGGCAACCATTCTCATGGACCATGAAAATGGAGCTACTTCCGTTGTCGATGTGAGCTATGCCACGAAGCACGAAACCGACCCTTTCCCGGAAACGCTGATCGAACTGGACGGCACGGAAGGCTCGATCCGTCTTTATCAGGGCTATCGCCTTGAAGTGATTACGTCCGGGGGTACGACAGTTTCCGACGTTTCGCCAAAACTGCTCTCCTGGGCCTCGCGTCCGTGGCACAATATTCAGGAAAGCGTTTTTGCCATTCAGCAGCATTGGGTGGATAAACTCGCTTCCGGTGCAGAAACCTCGACATCGGGCGCAGACAATCTCAAGACCTTTGCGCTTGTCGAGGCTGCCTATGACAGTGCAGCAAGCGGCAATCGCATCGACATCAAGGCATTGCTGAAATGAGCAAAGTCGATCCATTCCTGCTCTATGGCACGCGCGAAGCAGAAGCCACGGCAACGCATCTGAAAGCAGGGCTTCTTGCCGTCGATCTCAGCGACGGCAATCTTCGCACCATCACCTATGACGGCGTCGAGGTTCTGCGCGCCATCTCCTACCTGGTAAGGGATCGCGATTGGGGAACCTATAATCCGGAAATCCATGATCTGAATGTTGAGCAAAACGACAGCGGTTTCATCGTCACCTATCAGGCACGTTGCGAAAGCCCGGATGCAACGCGACTCACCATTGATGTCCGCATTCAGGCCGAGCGTGACGGCGCACTCACTTTCGACGCCGTGGCCAATACCGCGACCGGCTTTGAAACCAACCGTTGCGGCTTCTGCATTCTGCATCCGGTCATCGGCGTGGCCGGTTCGCCCGTGACTGTAGAGCATGTCGATGGCGTGTTCAACAAAACCCGCCTCCCCGACCTGATCGAGCCGTGGCAGCCCTTCAAGGACATGCGTGCAATCACCCACGAGGCTATCCCCGGCCTCATGGTCGAATGTCGCATGGAAGGCGATACGTTCGAGATGGAAGACCAGCGCAACTGGTCAGATGCATCCTACAAGACCTATGTACGTCCGCTGGCTCTGCCATGGCCCTACCGGATCGAAGCTTTGAAGCCCCAGCATCAGCGCATTGTGCTCAACATTGCTGACACGCGCCCAGCAACATCCAAAGTGGCCCAACATGCTGAACCGGTGAAAATCACTTTCGGAGACACGGGCGGCGTCATGCCCAATATCGGCATCATCATCACGCCGGAAGAAGCCAAGGCCAGTTCAGCTGCAACAGAGTTGCTTCGGGAACTTGCCCCGCAGGACCTTCTGTTTCATTACGATCCGTTGGCGGGACATGAAGGTTCAGTCTTTGCAGATTTCGCAGCATTAGGCGGGAGCCACAAGGGACGCGTCGCGCTTGAAATTGCGTTGCCGTGCAAAACCAACCTTATCGACGAGACGACTGCAATCGCGTCCGATATGAAAGCAGCGGGCTTCACCCCGGATGCAATCATCGTTTCGCCTGCCATAGACCGGCAATCGACGCCACCCGGCAGCGAATGGCCACCCTGCCCGCCGCTTGAGGAGGTTTATGCCGCAGCAAGAGCGGCCTTCCCGAATGTGCGTCTCGGCGGCGGAATGCTAAGCTATTTCACCGAGCTCAATCGCAAGCGTGTTCCGGGTGAGCTTGTTGATTTTGTCAGCCACTGTACCAATCCGATTGTCCACGCTGCCGACGACCTCAGCGTCATGCAGACGCTGGAGGCGCTGCCGTTCATTACCCGTTCTGTACGCGCGATCTATGGCGACAAACCCTATCGCATCGGGCCGTCCACCATTCCCATGCGCCAGAATCCCTATGGCAGCCGCACAATGGAAAACCCGCATGGCAGACGCATAGCCATGGCCAACCGCGACCCGCGTCATAATGGAAAATTCGGTGAAAGCTTCGCGATGGCCTACGCCATATCGGTGCTGAATGCAGGCCTCGACAGCCTGACGCTTTCGGCTGTCACAGGCTCGTTCGGGCTTATTGCCGGGGAAAACGAGCCAAGGCCCGCAGGGGAGAAACGCCCGCTCTTCAATACGATAAGAACCTTGTCCGCGCTGGCAGGAAAGAGATGGCAGCAGCTTGTTTCGTCCCGGCCCGGCCACGTTCTGGCTTTTGCGACAGAACAAGAATTCTGGCTGGTGAACATCACTTCACAACATGAGGCCGTCAGCATAGCTCAGTCTGGCGAGGTTACTCTTGAGCCCTATGCGGTCGAAAGTTTGAGACGCTCCTGTCTTTAGCGTGCGGCTGTTTTTATCCCCGACGGCATGAGCTGGAACCGACAAATCCGGATCAATCCGCTAGCCCGACGCTGCAGGCATGTACTGATGGCCGATCCCGATATACGTATCGGGATCGTGGTCTTCGCTACGATTTAACGCCCGCTCTCCACAAGCGGTGCCTTTCTTTAATTTGCAGCGTGCTCGGGCACTTTGTTTTGCAGGATAGCCAGATCGGTGACAATCGCGGCGGCTTCGTTCTGCAGAACATCCGTCGCGTTCTTGCGGCTCTTCTCGATTGCAAGGTCGGCACTCAGGCTTCGCTCGTTCGACTGCAGGCCGTCGTCAATCTGCGCATCAATGCCATCATTGGATTTTCCGCGCGCCTTGGCTCGATTTTCCTGCGCGGTCATCTCATTGCGACGCACCGTTTCATTGAGCGAGATGACCTTTTTCTCGCGCTGCGCCTTAAGCGTCGCTACATCTTCCACAAAGTCCTGGAACTCGCGGGATTTCTGCACGCGCTCGTCGTGCAGATTTTGCAGCTTTGGCAGCAACGCTTTTATGTCATCAGAGGCTTTGTATTTCGCCGCTGAAACCTGAGACCACGGCAAAGCATTGTCGAAGCTCGATTCACCGACAAGCTTCAGATCGAAGAGGCCCGGCAGGCTGATATCGGGCGTCACGCCGCGCAACTGCGTCGTTCCACCGTCGACACGGAAGAACTGGGCGACCGTAAATTTAAGCTCGCCATATTCAGGTTTGGGATTGTTGGCCACTTCATCGAGGTCGACCACGGTCTGCACGGTTCCCTTACCGAAACTTGGCTCGCCTATGACCACGCCCCGGCCGTAATCCTGAATTGCCGCCGCGAAAATTTCCGAGGCGGAAGCAGAGCCGCGATTGATGAGCACGCCCAACGGCCCCTTCCAGGCTGGCGTCGGAAGATTATCGCTTTCAACCTTGACTTCGCCGTTTGCATTGCGTTGCTGGACCACTGGCCCCTTGCCGACGAACAGACCTGTCAGATCAATCGCCTCGCTCAGCGAACCGCCGCCATTGTTGCGCAGATCGACCAGAACGCCGTCAACCTTATCCTGCTTCAACTCGGCGATCAGCTTGGCGACATCGCGGCTGGCGCTTTTGTAGTTCTTGTCGCCCTTCCGCCGCGCTTGAATATCTTCGTAGAATGCCGGGAGCGTAATCACCCCGATCTTGCGGGTAACGTCTCCGTCCTTTACGGGAAGGATCGTCTTCTTGGCGGCCTGTTTGTCGAGACTGATCTTGTCACGAACCAGCGTGATGACATGATGCTTGCCATCGGCGCCGGCATCTGCCGGCAGGATATCGAGGCGCACGACCGACCCCTTGTCGCCGCGGATCATCTGCACAACTTCGTCGAGACGCATTCCGATTACTTCTTTGATCGGACCGTCTTTGCCCTGACCGACGCCGATTATACGGTCGCCCACGGCAAGCTTGCCCGACGACTGCGCCGGGCCGCCCGCAACAAGCTCGCGGATCGTCGTATAGTCGTCTCTTTCCTGAAGCACCGCACCGATGCCAACCAGCGACAACTTCATGGAAATATCAAATTCGGCCGAAGCCTTGACGCCGAAATAATCGGTGTGCGGATCAACCGATGTTGTATAGGCAGCCATGAATGACTGAAAGGCATCGTCGCTCTTGTATTTATACGTGCGCTCGATGGAGTTCTCGTAACGCTTGTCGAGCGTCTTGCGAATAGTTGCATCATCCTTGCCGACGAGCTTCAGACGCAGCCAGTCGTTCTTGACGCGCTTGCGCCATAGATCGTCGCTTTCCGCGTTCGAACGCGGCCAGGGTTCCTTGTCGCGCACGATGGAGAATTCTTCCTGCTTGCTGAAATCGAAATTCTGCTTGAGCAGGCCACGCGCAAACGTCATGCGCTCGATGATGCGCATCTGATAGACGTTGAAAATGGAAAAGGGGATGGTCAGGTCCTGGCGGTCGATGGCGTCATCGATTTCCTTGCTGCCGGTCAGGAACTTGTCGACATCCGCCTGCAGAAAGATGAGCCTGTCCGGGTCCAGTGAATCGATGAACCGGTTCATGATCCGGACCGACAAGGCGTCATCCAGCGGGATGGGCCGATAATGGAAACGCGTGAGAAATTCTGCCGTGAGATGAGCGGCTTGAACCTGCTCCGGCGATGGCTTCAGAATGGCCGGCGAACCGACTTCGAGAGCCTGCGCGGGCAAAATACCTGCCAGGAAGAGACAAACCAGGCCAATCTTGATGCGTTTCAAGTTATGTTCCATTCTTGACGCTGAGCGTTTAATTCCAACTCTTGTTGGCTAATTATGGTTTTTTGGCAACCGTCTATCCCAATTAGCGCATTTCCGGTTCTCATTCATAGGAAAAGCGCGTCCCAGCGGGTAGCGGATTTCAAATGACCCCGATCCCGAACAGGTGGGCAGGCAAACAAAAACCGCCAGCTATTTATTCTGGATCTTTGTGACTGGCTTATCCGCCAAAGCCCGCTTCACTGCCGCGCGTGCAGATGCCAGATCGGGCATCACCCAGTTGGGCTCACCGCCCAGAAACTTGTCGAGAAATGCGATCGCGTAACCAGGCATTTCGACAATGTTTTCCTTGTAGGACCACCAGGTGCGCAATTCATCAGCACATTGGTCTATATTCGGAACGGTGCCGAACTCCTGTTCCTGCACTGCAGCAATCGCGCAGATACAGTAGTTGGTGTAGAGGAATCCCTCGGGCCAAAACCTGACGATCTCATACAGCCGCCCCGCATCGCCGTCAGCCTGAATTGGCGGTGAAATAACTTTCGCCGGAGACAGCCGGATCAGTTCGCGCAACACCAGCCCGGCTGCAAAGGTGATGAAATCCTTGCGGTCCACCTTGGCGAAACGCTTGTTCTGGTCCACCAGCTCCACCCAGTTCAGAAACGCCTCGGTGAGTTTCTTTTCATCAATGTCGTATTCAACACCGTAGAGCTCATGCAGCAGGCTTGCATGCTTGCGGAACGTCGCCCTGAACCAGCGCAACTGGCGCAGTCGATGACGCAAATCAGGCATCGATGCCATTTGTTCCCTGAGCAGCAAATCCATGACGCGAGCGGCCTCCTGTTTCCAAGCGACATTATGCGAAGTCGATTGAAATGTCAGTCTTCATTCGTCTTTCCTTTGCGATAAAATTATACATATTGACATTCACGAAGACAAATGTTCTCTATTTCATGAAAGGCGAACGTGGAAAATAGCCGTTTGCCCTTCGTGGGAGGAGAATAAAATGGCTATCTGGCAATGGGCTTTGCTGGCCCTCGCATTGCTGTGGGGCTTCCAGTCGCTGGGCGTCTGGTTCCAGATGCGCCACTATTCCGATGTGATGAAGGGCATCACTTCGAAATATTCCGACGGTTTTGTTGGCGCGGGTCACATACGAGGGCGTTTCGGCAAGGGTGTCATCGTGTTGATCGTCGTGGATCGCGACCTCGTGGTGCGTCGCTTCCTCCAGATGAGCGGACGAACCGTCTTTGCAAAGTTCATCCGCCGTGAAGGTTTTGAGGGAATGCGCCTTGGCGAATTGCCGGACAATCCCGCGTTTGGAGAAGGAACGTCTGAAGTGGTGGCTGCCGCCAGACAGGCGATAGAACAGATCGGTCGCATAAGAGACCAGTCCGATGGGATCGAACTCGAAGGTCTGAAGGCAGTGGGAGCATAGGAGTTGCTTGCCTGAAACAAGCAATCGAGGAGGAGCAATGTCGATAGTGACGATGTTGGCGCAACATGCCGACGCAACGATTCAATCCATACATATGGCTGGCAGCATGATTTCCGATGCGGCGCTGCATGGCAAACAGGCCGCAGAGCACGCGGGAAATGATCTTCTGCAGCTTGCGCAAGCAACGGCCCCCGCGCCGGGTGATGCGGGCGGCAGCGGAATTACCGTCGATCAGTTCAAGGAACGACTTCAGAACGTCCAGCAGGAAGAGCAGCTCGGCTGGCTTGCCTCGATCGGCAAGCACTTCATCGGCGTATTCCAGAAAGGCGGCGAGGTTTTCTCGGGGTTTGTTACAGGCATTATCCCGACGCTCGTCGTGCTGATGACCGCTTTTTATGCCGTAACGGAACTGGTCGGCGAAAAGCGCGTCCATGGTATCGCGCGTAGCGCCGGGCGCATTGCGCTGACCCGCTACACGGTACTGCCGGTTCTGTCGGTGTTCTTTCTGACCAACCCGATGGCTTACACGTTCGGCTCATTCCTGGACGAGAAATACAAGCCCGCTTTCTATGATGCGGCCGTGTCCTACGTCCATCCGCCGCTCGGTCTCTTCCCGCACATCAATCCCGGCGAATATTTTGTCTGGGGCGGCGTGCTGGTAGCCCTTCTCGAGCTCGAGAAGAAGGGCGCGGTTCCAACCGGCTATCATATCAATGTCGCCATCTGGTACGCCATCGTGGGTCTCGTGGTGATCCTTCTCAAAGGCATGCTTACAGAACGCATCACCGCCATCATGGCGCGGCGTCAGGGCATTGAGCTTTAAGCCGGAACCGGGGGAGAAAAACATGGTCAAGACCTATAAGGCAGTCAAGATTTCACGCGGCTCGAATGGCTGGGGCGGCCCGCTTGTCATTCAGCCGACCGACCAGCGCAACAAGGTGGTTTCGGTCACCGGCGGCGGCATCCATCCGCTTGCGCGCCAGATCGCCGAGCTGACCGGCGCGGAGGCGGTTGATGGTTTTCGCTCACCACCAATCGAAAGCGAAATGGCAGTAGTGGTTGTCGATTGCGGCGGCACAGCCCGCTGCGGCGTTTATCCGCGCAAGCGCATCCCGACCGTAAACATCACTCCGGTCGGGCAGGCAGGTCCGCTGGCACAATTCATCACTGAAGATATCTACGTTTCTGGCGTAAAACCGGAAAACATCGTTCCCGCTGACGGTTCAGCCGCCGCAGCTCCGGCTGCTGCTGCCGTTGAAGAAGAAAAGCCTGCGCCAGTGGAACAGCCGAGCGAAGGCGGCCTTGTCGGGCTTATCAGCAGCATCGGCCGCGTCATGGGGCGCGTCGTTGGTATCTTCTTCCAGGCCGGACGCCGCACGATCGATCAGGTTATCCGCAACGTACTGCCGTTCATGGCATTTGTGACAATGCTGATCGGCCTGATCCTCTATACCGGGATTGGCGATATTCTCGCCCAGCCGCTCGGACCATTGGCCAATAACATTGTTGGTTTGCTTGTGCTTTCCGCAATTTGCGGGCTGCCGTTCCTGTCGCCAATTCTGGGGCCGGGTGCGGTTATCGCGCAGGTCGTCGGCGTGGCGATCATCGGCCCGCAGATCGCAAACGGCACAATTGCCCCGGCAATGGCCCTGCCCGCCTTGTTTGCCTATAACACGCAGGTCGGTTGCGACTTCGTGCCGGTCGGCCTGGCGCTCGGAGAAGCCAAGCCGAAGACCATCGAAATCGGCGTGCCAGCGGTTCTGATCAGCCGTCAGATCATGGGCCCGCTTTCGGTTTTGATCGCATGGCTGGTCAGCCTCGCGGTGCTTTGAGCTTTCAGCCCGCCGCAGCAAAGGCGGCGGCGGGCAACCTCCCAAACACGTGCAGTAACGATGTTTTCCGATCGATTTCGCCGAGCATCGAATACCATAGAAAGAAAGGACCGCCTCTATGTCGATACACCTGAAAACGCGGATCACCGCAATCGGCCCGGAAGTTGCGGACCTCGCTGAAGGCGGCGTTCTGATCCTGTTTGCTGACGGTTCTCCCCCGGAACTGGCCGAAGTATCTGTCCTCCACGTGGTGGAGGAAGGCCCCGAGGCTTCGGCTCCTGCCGTCGGAACGAAGATCGCAATCGGTGCACTCAAGGCCGAAATCACCGCCGTTGGCGAAAGCGCCTGGCAGAAGGTGCGCGAAATCGGGCATGTCGTCATTTCATTCACCGGTGCAGATTCGACAGATCGCCCCGGCGAAATCTGCGCCAGTGAAATAGCAGGCGAAGAGCTTGTCGCTGCTCTCAAGGAGGGGCAGATTATCACCATTGGCGGCTGAAACTGCCCATCCCTGGATTTGGAATTGCGTGTTAAAACAGACGATTGGAACCCATTTTCAACAATCATTGCGTTGAAATGTTTCAGACGTCGATTTGAGGCTTACATAGATGGAACGCTCGACTATCGTCCGGGTGCGTGAGGGGCTGCATGCGCGCCCTGCGACCCGCTTCGTTAAACTGGCCAAGGGTTTTGAGAGTGATATTGAAATCGCCAAGGCCGGAAAAAGCGTAAGCGCCAAAAGCTCTGTCAAGCTGATGCTGCTTGGCGTGAAGGAGCTTGACGAAGTCACCGTTCGTGCCGATGGAGCAGACGCGATTGAAGCCATTGAAGCGCTGATCGGCTATCTGGAAAACCCGCAGGCGGGCCTGGAAGAGGTCGCCGCGCCAGCTGCACCCGATGCTCCGGCTGCACCTCAAGCCGCAACCATGCCGCAAGTGGCGATCACGCCCAAACTCCCCGCAGGCCAGATCAAGGGAGTTGGCGCAAGCGAAGGCATTTCATTGGGTGCGGCTTTTCCATTTTTCCCCGAAGAAATCAAACCTTCGGGCCGTAAACTCGCATCCGATGAAATAGAGACCGAGATCGCTCGCTTCAGGTCGGCTATCACCACCGTACAGCAACGCATGGATGCCTCCCTTTCCGGCGGCAATCTTGCAGATGCAGACAGAGGCATTATTGCAGCACTGAAGGATATTGCCGCGGATGACAGCCTGATCGATGAAGCGATCGGGCTTATTCGAGGCGGTCTCGACGCAATCTCGGCGATGCTCGCCGCGGCTGCAACCCTGGCCGGGCAATTTGCAGCACTGGATGATCCGTATCTCAACGCGCGCGCGGACGATGTGCACGCCGTCAGCCGCCAGATATGCCTTGCGCTTCTCGGCAAGGAAGACGTCAATCTGGAAGGCCTGCCGGAAGGATCGGTGCTCATCGCAGAAGACATCGGCGCCTGGGATCTCGCAAGAGCGCCGCTCAAGAAGATCAAAGGCGTCGTCTGCGGGCATGGCGGTGCGACCTCGCATGTGGCCATCATTGCGCGTACGCATGGCATTCCAGCAGTTCTTGGTCTGGGAAGCGCTGTGCAGCAACTACGAAATGCGAAAATCGTGGCAGTGGACGGAAGTTCGGGCATCGTTCATGCTGATCCGGACACAGCCGCCCGCAACGAAATCGAAGCGCGCATTTCCAGGGCCTTGCAGGAAAAGCAGGCACTTGATGCTTACCGCTCCGTCACGCCGCGCAGGGCCGACGGTACGATCATCGAAGTTGCAGCCAACATGGGTGCGCTGGAAGAGATCGAAGTCGCGCTTGAATCCGGTGCAATGGGGGTCGGGCTTTTCCGCACCGAACTTCTCTTCATGAAGCATATTCACCTGCCTTCAGAAGATATGCAGACCGAAACCTATTCCGCGCTGCTGAAAGCCTTTGCGCCGAACCCCGTCATCGTTCGCACACTGGATATCGGCGGCGACAAACCGATTGCCGGTATCGAATTTCCCGAAGAAGAAAACCCTTTCCTTGGCTGGCGCGGCATTCGCATGTGTCTGGACCGGGTGGACGTGTTCAAGCCGCAATTGCGAGCGCTTTTGCGTGCAGCGGTCAGCGGCAATCTCAAAGTCATGTTGCCCATGGTTTCGGATGTCGAAGAAATCCGCGCAACCAAACGCCTTATCGCCGAATGTATCGGCGAGCTTGAAAGCGAAGGCAAAGCCTTTGCCGGATTCGACCTTGGCGTGATGATCGAGACGCCCGCCGCTGTTTTCGCTGCGCGGGAACTTGCAAAAGAGGCGGCTTTTTTCTCCATCGGCACCAATGACCTGACGCAATATGTGATGGCTGCGGACCGGCTCAACCCGACCGTGGCGAAACTCAACGATGTTAGCCATCCGGCGGTGATGGCGGCAATCGAGATGACTGCTAAAGCCGGTACGGAAGCAGGTATCATGGTCTGCATGTGCGGGGAGGCGGCAGGAAGACCGGAACTCATCGGCGAGTTCCTGCGAATGGGACTGACCGAACTCAGCATGAGCCCGGCATCAATTCCCCGCGCGAAGAAGCTTATCCTGGATATGTTTCAGCCGTCTGCCCCGAGTCAGGGAAGATGAGCAATTAGCGTCTGGAACAATGTTTCGAGCTGCGCCTGATCGCGCTCTTCTGCTGCCTGCATGAGACGATCATGGCGCACATCCAGCGCCAGAATTGCGCTCTCCAAAGGATCGACGCCTGCCAGATCCGCCGCTTTTGCAGTCGCCAGACCACAGGCAAGCCCCACCGCTGCAAAACAGGTCGTTTCAAATTTGCGCAAGGCTTGGGGGTCGCGATGCCCTTCCATGGAGATGAACCGCACGGGTCTTTCGCCAAGCAGTTCCAGAAAAAGGGCTGTCACGGCCCTGGAGGTGGCAGCAATTTTCGTTTCGCCTGCTTCTGCGGAAAATACGCTTTTCAGCAAAGAGCCATGTTTCCGCATCATCCTTGCATGAACCGTTACGAATGCCGCTTCCTGGATAAGCACGTTCTGCAACTGATGGCGGCGCAACACTTCCTTGGTGAGATAATAAATATCCTTGCGGAAAGCGCGTGCCCCTTCCGTGCCGGCACCGAAATAGACCGACAAGCTTTTGACATGCGGCGCACTGTTATGGACCTTCGGGTCAGCCGAAATCAGCGAAATGGAAATCGTTTCGGCTGTCGTCAGAGCCTTGTCCACCATGCTTGCCGCATGTTCCAGCAACAGTTCAGGAGACGGGATGTTGCTGCGCCTTTCGGCCTCCGGCAAACCTTCGTGGCAATTGCGACGAATCATGTATCGAACGCCACGCAGGCGGTCCTTCAGATTGACTGCAATTTCTTCCGAAAGAGTGCGCAACATTGTCGATTTCCTTATGACAGCACCATCGCAACAGGATGGACCAGACACATGAATTATGGTTTGCCTTCACACGGAAAAGCAATAGTTTCGGTGTAAGAACAGCGCTTATATAATGCAGTATTACGCCATTAATTTGAGGGATAGTTTTGAAAAAGGCCGGCAGGAAGACACAGAAAAATCCGGAAACAGCGGACCTCATCATCGGATCGGAAGGTGTGGCTGCCGAAAACCGTACAAGCCGGCTGCGAACACGCGCTGCGTGGATGTATTATGTCGAACAAATGACCCAGAACGACATCGCGGAAGCGCTCGGCGTCGGGCGTGTCACAATCGTTCGCCTTCTTGCCGATGCCCGCGCTCGCAATGAAGTTAAGATTACCATCGAAGGCAAGCTGGCAAGTCTGACATCCCTCGAAGTCGAACTTGAGAAAACCTTCGGACTGGACCGCGCCATCGTCGCCCCCCTCTCTTCACCCGACATCGATCCTATCCCGCCAATCAGTGCCGCCACGGGCGCCTATCTTTCCGAAAAGGTGCAGCACGGCATGACGATCGGGGTGGGCTGGGGACGTACCCTTTCCAGCACCCTGCAACATATCGGGGCGCGCCCGCTCAACGATCTGAAAGTCATTTCCCTGCTCGGCGGCATCGTACAGCCGCGCCGTTCAAATCCGCCGGAATTCGCTTGGCAGTTTGCGCAGATTTTTCAGGGCGAAGGCTACCTGATCCCCGCCCCGGCTCTGGTCGACAGCAAGGAAACCCGCATTGCCCTCATCGAGCGCTGCGGGCTGAACACCGTGCTCGACATGGCCGAAGAACTCGACATGGTCCTGCTCAGCGTCGGCGATATTCAGACCGCCAGCAGCACGTCCTATCGTGTGGGCCTGATCGATGAGGCGCAGAAACTGTCCCTCATCGAAAACGGCGCCGTTGGCGACGTGCTGTTCCATTTCTATGACAAGGACGGCAAGATCGTCGATGATCCGGTCCATGATCGTGTCATGTCGGCGAAGATCGAAAGTCTACAAAAGACGCCGCAGCGTATCCTCACGTCAGGCGGAAAAGAGAAGATTGCAGCCCTGCTTGGCGCGATAAAGCTTCTGAAGCCGACCGTTCTCATCACCGATGAAGAAAGTGCGGCGCAGATGCTCCGTGAAATGGCGCAACCGGAATGAAAGACAGCACATCGCTGCAACGCGATGTGCCGTTCTTGATTACATTGCTTCGGCAGCGGCTGCGCACTCCTTCAGGATTTGCAGCACGGCAGTCCGCTCCTCGATCTGTGGCATATGTCCGCAACCGGCGAAGATGTGGACGCCAACTTTGCCCGGCAGACCATGCGCGTGAACCACGGGGATAACCCGGTCTTCCGCTCCGAAGATAAGCCGCACCGGCATCGCAAGAGCTGCAATGCTTGAGCGAATCTCAAAGGTTTGGGTGCCATCTGCGAAGAACCGGGCGCCAATCGCTTCCTGCGTATTGCGCAGTTCTGTATCGGCAGCCTGCGTAACTGTTGCATTAATGAACGGCTTGGTCAGACGGGTCTCGTCGGCGACGAGCAGTTTCAGCCAGGGAACGATGCTGGCTTCGCTTTTCGCGCCGACAAGCCCCTTGATGAAGGCGCCGTTGATCTGGGGTCCCAAGCCGCCCGATGAAATCAGCAGCAAAGAGCGCACATCGATGAGCCCCCGCGCCGCGACGACACTCGCCACAGCGCCACCAAGCGAATGCCCGACCAAAAGGCACGAGCTAACACCCAGGGATCCGAGCGTCGCTTCAACCCCGGCAGCAATATCATCGATATTTTCGGGGACGATGCGGGGCGAATTGCCATGTCCGGGAAGATCAAGCGCCAGGATCGGACGGCCCAGCGATGCGCCGGCAAACAATCCGCGCCAGGAATTGAGATCGGCTGCAAAGCCATGGAGCAGAACCACCGGCAGACGCCCTGCTTCCCCCTCACGCAACCAGATTGCATTGAGCTGGCCGAGTGGGGTCGGTTCGGCATTTTTGCTTGCAAACGATTTGGCCGGTATCGCAAGGTTCGCAACGCCGATATCGCCTTCGACGTCCTTCTTCTGCACGCGGCCCTTCGGACCCGATCCCTGAACGGTAGCCAAGTCGATGCCTGCATCACGCGCAAGCCGCCGGGCGAGCGGTGTCGCCCGGACCTTGTCCGCTGAATCCCGTTCGTCGTCTTGGGAGGACTTGGGATCATGCTGTTTCGGCGTTGCTGTTTCGATTGCCCTATCGACGGGCGCAGCAGCAATCGGCTCTTGGGCAACCGCTGCGGGCTTGCCGCTGCGCTCTTCGCCTTCTTCATAAATCCAGGCGACAGCCTGGCCGACAGGCACAACGGCCCCTTCCGCCGCGCTGATGTCCGCGATGACGCCCGAAGCAGGCGCCTCGACTTCCATCGCAGCCTTGTCGGTCTCGATTTCAAAGAGAAGCTGGCCTTTCGTGACCATATCGCCATCCTTGGCGTACCATCGCGAAATCTGGCCCGTTTCCATATCCATATCGACCTTGGGGAGAATGACTTCCACGGCCATGGTCAGCGCACTCCCTTAACCAGATCGCGAGCGCTTCTCAAAATGTCGGGCACCTGTGGAACGGTCGCGCGCTCGAGGTCGGGATTATAAGGAATTGGAGTTTCGGCACCGCCAAGGCGCACGATTGGTGCATCGAGATAGTCGAAAGCATCGCTTTCCGCGACGATTGCGGAGATTTCAGCACCGATGCCAAGCGTCTTCACCGCTTCATAAACGCAGAGCAGCCTGGACGTCTTCTTGACGCTTTTGATGATGGTTTCGCGATCGATCGGACGTACCGTGCGCAGGTCGATCACTTCAACGTCGATCCCTTCCCGCGCAAGTTCGCCAGCCGCATCGAGCGCCTTGTGCACCATGATGGCGGTTGCAACAATAGTCAGGTCGCGACCTTCGCGCACCACTTCCGCCTTGCCGATAGGAACCGTGTAGAAGCCTTCGGGAACAGGGCCTTTCATCTTGTAAAGCAGCTTGTGCTCAAAGATCATCACAGGGTCTGGATCTTCGACGGCCGCCAGCAACATGCCTTTGGCGTCATGCGGGGTGGAAGGCTGGAGGACCTTCAGGCCCGGAACATGCCCCAGCCATGCCTCGAGGCTCTGGCTATGCTGCGCCGCAGCGCCCGTTCCAGAGCCTGCCGGAAAGCGCATGACCAGCGGCACGGACACAGCACCGCCAAGCATGTAGCGGATTTTTGCCGCCTGATTGACGATCTGCTCCATACCGAGGGCAGCAAAATCGGAAAACTGGAACTCAAAGATCGGACGCATGCCGGTCAATGCTGCACCAACCGCTACGCCAGCGCCCCCCAGTTCCGAAATCGGCGTATCCATAACGCGGTCTTCACCGAAGCGATGGACAAGATCACCGGTCACCTGAAATGCGCCGCCATACACGCCAATGTCTTCGCCCATCAGAAACACGCGATCATCGCGCTCCATGGCAATCGCCATGGCTTCCTGAATGGCTTGCGAATAGCTCAACTCACGGATTGTCGTGTCCATGTTCAAATATCGTCCGTGTAAACGTCGCGGGTCAGATTGGTAAGATCGGGCGCAGGGCTGTTCTTGGCGAATTCAATCGCCTCGGCGATTTCCTTCTCGACCTCGGCGCGGATTGCCTCGATCTCGGCGTCGTTGATGAAACCATAGGCTTTCAGATCAGCCTCGAAATGCGCGATTGGATCGCGATCATTCTGCCAATGCTCGATTTCTTCCTTGGTACGATACCGGTTGCGGTCGCTCTTGGAATGACCTCTGATACGGTAAGTCTTGTTTTCGATCAGCGTTGGCCCATCCCCGCGCCGTGCGCGCTCGGTGGCCTCGCTGACGGCTTCCGCCACTTCGGACAGATTATTGCCATCCACGATCACGCCCGGCATGTTGTAGGCCGATGCGCGGTCGGCGACATTCGCAACCGCCGTCGATCGCCGGGTGGAGGTGGACATGCCGTAACCGTTGTTTTCACAGACGAAAACGACCGGGAGCTTCCACACCGAAGCCATATTGAGAGCTTCGTGGAAGGCACCTTCATTGTTCGCGCCATCACCGAAGAACGACACGACAACTTTGCCGTTTTTCTGTTTCTTGGCGGAAAGCGCAGCACCTACCGCAATCGGAATACCGCCGCCCACAATACCGTTTGCGCCAAGATTGCCCTTGGAAACATCGGCGATGTGCATGGAGCCGCCACGGCCCTTGCAATAGCCGGTTTCCTTGCCGAAAAACTCGGCAAACATGCGCTTCACGTCCGCGCCCTTGGCGATGCAGTGGCCGTGACCGCGATGCGTGGATGTGATCATGTCGTCGTCATTCAGCGGCAGGCACGAACCCATGGCACTGGCTTCCTGCCCGATGGAAAGATGCATCGTTCCGTGAATGAGGCCGCGCGTGTAGCTTTCCTCCGCCCCCTCTTCAAAGCGCCTGATGAGATACATCTTGTGCAGCGCTTCTTTCAGTTGATCCGGCGAATAGGTGCGGAAGGCATAGGGCAAGTTGTGACGGTCGCCCGTATCCTGCGGTTCGACTTTTTTGGCTTGAACCATGATGTTTGTCCTTACGCTCCGTAAACGAGCTTGTCCTGACGCGCGCGCAGCTCGGCAATCCTGGAACCGGGAGCCACAGCCGCGTTATCGTAGGTGATGAGCTCGCCCTTTTTGATCGGCCTGGTCACGCTGCCACCTTGCAGAAGCCCGCAGGGGATCGCATGCGCGCTACGCGCTTCGCCTGAGGTCATGATCCACGCGCGGTAGCAATATTCGCCAATCGCATCGAGCTTTTCGCCTGGCTGCATGTCCTTCTTTGCAACCGCAGCCACTTCCGCGACCGGCTTTGAAAGCGGCACCATGTCCGGCTTGCCGTAGAGCACCACCCGGGCACAGGTGAGCGGCACTTCGAGGGAAGTCAGGTGATATGGACGATGGAATGTGAAATATGGACCCTTGCCCATCTTCAAATCTTCCATACGCTCGGAAATACGCGGATGCGACATGTCGGCCACGACAAACACGCCCGGAGCTACGCCCTTGCCGATCGAATAATCGACCACGCCGACCTTCGACAGCACGCCGCCGTCCTTTTCAGGAATCAGTGTCTTGTTGAGCTGATCCAGCGTTGCAGCAGGGCCATGCATGCCAGCCTTATCCGGGACAAGACCCGTGGCATTGGCAATGGCGGCCATTTCGACCATGGTTTTCGAACCATCCACGAATTCCACCAACATGCGCACATTCATGTTTCGGCGCGTGGCTTCTTCAATATATTGGTCGGGAACAGCATCGATGTTGAGGGGATTGTTCTTGCCCTTTCCTGCAGCCACAATCGGATGGCCCATCGCCGTCACAAACTCGATCAGTTCCATGCATGACGACGGCTCATCGCCGGCACCCAGTGAATAGGTGACGCCGAGACGTTCGGCTTCCGCTTTCAGGTAAGCGCCGATCGTGACGTCAGCTTCGACATTCATCATGACGAGATGCTTGCCGTGCTCCATGGCGCGCAGGCCGATTTCGGCGCCGACAGCCGGAACTCCGGTCGCATCGATCACAACATCAATAAGGTCGTTTTCAAGGATCAGATCGGCATTGTCGGTTACGGCGACCTTGTGCGCCTCCATGGCGGCAGTCAGATCGGAAGCGGTCGAAACCTCGCGGCCATGGCCTTCTTCCTGGAAAGCAATATCGACCGCTTTCAGGGCATTGGGAATACGCAGTTCGGAGATGGCGCCGATTTCGATGCCGGGCATATGCGCGACACGCGTGACGATATCCGTGCCCATCTCGCCCGAGCCGATCAGGCCGATGCGAATGGGCCGCCCACTATCCGCACGCGCCTGCATGTCACGCGCCAAACCTGTCAACGCCACATTGGTTGCCATCGTTTCCTCCTGAACCTCCCTGCAAAAATTCTCGCAGTCTCCTCTGATACCCTATGGATTAATGAACATTTGTTTTTAAGTCAATACCAGTGTTCATTAAGGGGCCGCAAGCCGGAGCATCCAGATGCCATATTGTTATTCAACTTTGGTTTGATATAGAATACAAATGTTCTGCCGTTTCGCCCGGTTCACTTTTTGAAACGTCGATACGTGCGAGCTAATAATGGCGTTCTGTTAGCTCGGCGCACTTTGGGAAAGTGCCCCGGGGGGAGGAGAAATAAATGGACGCATTTCTGAGCGGGTTGAAATCGGCAATCGATACATTGGGGGCAACGGTTCTGCTGCCGATTGTCATCTTCATCATTGCCGTCGTACTTGGCGCAAAAGTGGGCAAGGCCTTCCGTGCAGCCGTGACCATCGGCGTGGCTTTCATCGGTATCAATCTGGTTCTGGGCCTGATGTTCACCTCTATCGGTGAAGTGGCGCAGGCAATCGTCACCAATACCGGCATCAAGCGCGATATCGTCGATGTCGGGTGGCCTTCGGCTGCTGCAATCGCCTTCGGCTCGTCAGTGGGCTTATGGGTCATTCCGGTCGGCATTCTCGTCAACATCGCGCTTCTGCTGCTACGCTGGACACGCACGCTGAATGTGGACGTGTGGAATTTCTGGCACTTTGCCTTTGTCGGCTCACTGGTCGTCGCTGCAACCGACAACCTTGCCCTATGGCATCATCATTGCAGCGCTCGTTGCCGCTCTATCGCTGTTGTTTGCAGACTGGTCAGCGCGCGCCGTTCAGCAATTCTATGGCGTGCCGGGCGTTTCCGTGCCGCATCTGGCTTCCGCGCAGATTCTGCCGATTGCGATCATCCTCAACTGGATCATGGACCGCATTCCCGGCATCAACAAAATCAATATCAGCACCGAAACCATCGAACGCCGCTTCGGCGTGTTCGGTGAACCGGTCGTGCTCGGCCTCATCATCGGTCTGGTGCTCGGCCTCATAGCATTTTACAATGCGGGCGATTTCGGAACTATCCTGGCAAAGGTTCTCGGCACCGGCATGACGCTTGCCGCAGTGATGCTGCTTCTGCCGCGCATGGTCAAAAAATCCTGATGGAAGGACTGTTGCCGGTATCGGACGCGGCGCAGGAATTCGTGCGCAAGCGCACCGGCGACCGCGAACTTCTCGTCGGCCTCGACTCGGCTATCCTCATCGGGCATCCGGCGGCGATTTCGTCCTCGCTCATTCTCGTGCCGATTGCGATCATCCTGTCGGTCATCCTGCCGGGCAACCGCGTGATCCTGTTTGCCGACCTCGCCGTCATTCCGTTCATCGTCGCCATGACTGCACCGCTCCTGAAAGGAAACGTGTTTCGCATGGTCGTCGTCGGAACGATTACGCTGGCCATCGGCTTCTATGTCGCCAATGCTCTCGCACCGTTGTTCACCAGCGCTGCCGTTTCATCGGGCTTCAAGCTGCCTGAAAACGCCCTGCAGATTACGTCTGTGGTCGACGGTTTCCTGTGGGTGCCATATGTCATCATCTCGGCCATCCAGTGGCTCGGTGCCATTGGTATCGCTGTGATCGCCGTGGTCATTGCAGCACTTTTCATGCTCTATCGGCGCAACACGCTGGCATGGGAACGCGCCGCAGGTGCGGAGGACGAACCGGCGGACGAAATTGCTGCCTGATGGCAGCGGTGATCGGCGCAGAAATCAAAGTCGCACGTCGAGATCGACGTGCGATCTTGTCTAAAACGGAGAATGCAATGGCAGCTGGCCTGATAGATTTTCTCGACCCGCAAGCGATTGAGCTTCAGAGCGAAGCGAAAACCAATGAAGAGATCATCCGCATCCTGGCGGGTAAACTGGAGAAGCTCGGTTATGTGAAGCCGAGCTATGCCGATGCCGTTGTTAGTCGTGAACTGTCGATGCCCACGGGACTGCCGCTTGAGCGCGACGAGAATGTTGCCGTGCCTCACACGGACCCCGAGCATGTCCTCAAGGCCGGAATTGCCCTGGCGACGCTGAAATCGCCGATTGAATTTGCCAATATGGAAGACCCAGAAGAAGCTGTTCCTGTGGGATATGTCTTTCTGCTTGCCATCAACGACAAGGACAAACAGATTGAAACCCTGCAACAGATCATGGCGACCATACAGGATGCTGATGCACTCGACAGGTTGAAAGCGGCGCGCACGCTGGAAGACGTTCAAACCGCGCTGCAATGAAGCGTCTCCCGAGAGCTGTTTCACAGTTTTAGGAAAAGATGCGTGGTTCAAAACAAACGGGGAGCGCGGTCGCACTCAATCAGGCCGCCTCCGCTCTTAATGAATGAACTTGGAGGAACCCATGGCCAGAATAAAAACAATTCTCTTCGCTTGCGGCACGGGTGTAGCGACATCCACGGCGGTGAACGCGACCGTTACCGAAGAAATGAAAAAGCGCGGGCTCACCTTCAATGCCCAGCAGGCAAAAGCGACCGAAGTTGCTTCGCTGGCCGACAATGTGGATTTCATTGTTTCCACCACGCCTATCTCAGCCTCGGTGAACAAGCCTGTCATCAAAGGATTGCCCTTCCTGACCGGCATCGGCAAGGATCAGGTTCTCGATCAGATCGAGGCTGAACTGCGCAAGTAACATCCTGACGATCCGCGGGCGTCGTCTGGAAAGGAGCGGTCATGCCGCTCCTTTCCAGTTTTGGCGCTCAGAAAGCCTGCTCGGGCATCCGCGGCAAACTCGTCAGAAGCTTTCTGGTGTAGCTATGCTGCGGGTCGGAAAGAATATCCCGCGTATTGCCCTGCTCCACGATCCGGCCCTTTTCCAAAACGATCAGCCGTTCACATAGCAGGGCGACCAGCGCAATATCGTGCGACACCACCACGAAAGTGGTCCGTTCTGAAAGTGAGCGCATGAGTTCGATAATGCGGGCGCGCGTCGTGAGGTCGAGAGCGCTCACCACCTCGTCGGCGATGATGAGGTCGGGCTGCGAGACGATCGCCCGGGCAATGGCGATGCGCTGGCGCTGGCCGCCGGAAAACTCGTGCGGATAGCGGCGAGCCGCATCCGCAGGCAGATCGACGGAAGCAAGCGCCTGCGCAACTGCCTGCGCAATATCGGTCTGGATTTTCAGGGATCGCAGCGGTTCCGCGATAATGTCGAATACGCGCTGACGCGGATCGAGCGATGAATAGGGATCCTGAAACACCGCCTGGACGGAACGGCGGAAGTCGCGCATGAAACTGCGATTGCGGATATCCAGAGGATTGCCGCGAAACGAAACATCCCCAGAAGAGGCGCGCTGCAATCCGAGCAGCAATTTCAACATGGTCGTCTTGCCCGACCCGGACTCACCGACAATGCCGAGATTGCTTCCGGTCTCAAGCTTCAGATCGACATCGTGCAGGACCGTCTTGCCGCCTGTATAAGCGAAGGAAACGCGCGAAAGATCCATCAACGTCATCGCGCAACCTCCAGCGCAGCATCGAACGCCCGCGCAGCAGACACGAGCCCCTGCGTATAGGGTTGCTGCGGGTTGGTGAAGAGTTCCGCGACCGGGCCTTCTTCTATCAGCTGTCCCTGCCGCAGAACCAGCGCACGTTCGGTAACGGTGGCGACCACCGGCAGATCGTGGCTGATGAACAGAAGCCCCATCCCCTCGTCCCGCACCAGCTGTTCCAGCAGTTTCAAAATCTCGGCCTGCGTGGTCACATCAAGCGCTGTCGTCGGCTCGTCTGCAATCAGAAGCTTGGGGCGGCAGGCAAGAGCCATGGCGATGGCTGCGCGCTGGCGCTGGCCGCCCGATATTTCATGCGGCCAGGAGCGGGCAATACGTTCCGGGTCTGGCAGCGATACGCGTTCCAGAAGTGCATGGACCTTTGCGTTCAATTCACTCTTTCCCAGCCTGCGGCCATCTCTTGCGGCGCGCCGGTGGACGACCAGACCGACCTGCTTGCCGATCCGCATCAGGGGATCGAGCGCCGTCATCGGCTCCTGAAACACCGTCGCGACGCTCTGGCCGCGTAACGGAACCAGATCACGGTCGCGCGCGCCGATGACCTGACGGTCATCGAGCATGACCGATCCGCTTGCACGCATCCCGTCCGGCAAAAGCCCCATGATTGCAAGTGCCGTCAGCGACTTGCCTGAACCGGATTCGCCGATCAGGCCGACCCGTTCACCCTGGCCGACAGACAGCGAAACGCCCGCGACCAGCGGCTTGCCGCCGGTTTCAATATGAAGATTCTCTACTTGCAGCAAAGCACTCAACGTCGCCTCCTCCGCGTCGGGTCCGCCACATCGCGCAGCCCGTCTGCGAACAGATTGAGCCCGATCACCAGCGACACGAGCGCCAGACCCGGCGCTATAGCGCCAAAGGGCGCCGTATAAACCGACGCCTGCGCTTCCTGAAGCAATCGCCCCCAGGAGGAGTTGGGCGGCGGAGCGCCGAGACCAAGATAGGAAAGCGATGCTTCGGCGATGACCGCCAGCCCGAACTGGAGCGCGAAATTCACGATCAATGTCGGCCAGATATTCGGCAGCACGTGGATGCGGACCAATCCGAACCAGGATGTGCCGGAAATACGCGAGGCGGTGATGTAATCCATCGCCAGAACGCGCTTGGCAAGGATGCGGGTCAGACGCGCCACGATGGCCGAACCGGCAATGCCGATGGCCACTATCGCTGTCGTGAGGCTGGCGCCATCGCTGGAAGCAACGATCAGCATTGCCAGCAGCAGCGTGGGGAAGGCTATCAGGATATCGAGCGTTGCAGCCAGAACGTCATCGAGCGTCTGTGTCGCAAAGGCTGCGAGGACACCAAGCGTCACGCCAATTACGGCGCTGATCGCGATGGCTCCGCAGCCGACGACAAGCGCAATGCGTGAACCGATCATGATTTGGGTCATCAGATCACGTCCCAGACGATCCGTACCGGCCCAATGCAGCCATGAAGGCGCTTCCAGTCGCCCGCCCACCATTTCGCCAACGCCGTATGGGGTCCACACCAGCGTAAGGAGAGCGACAACCAGATGCACTCCGAGCAGCAATCCTCCCGCGACCAGCGGCCACGGCAACCGGTAGGCTGGCTTGGGATGGGAAAGCTCCATTTGCACAGGTTCCGTCATGCTCCGCCTCCCGCTGATCGCTGGCGCAGACGCGGGTCGATCAGCCGTTGCAGCAGGTCCGCGGCAAAGCCCACCAGCAGCACCAGAAGCGTAGAGACGAACAGCACACCCTGAACGTTGGGATAGTCGCGCTGCTCTATGCCCAGCAGAAGCATCGAGCCGAGGCCGGGAAGCGAAAATACGCGCTCGACCACAACCGCACCCAGCAATGTCGATGCAAGTTCGATCCCCAGAATGGAGATCACCGGCACCGCGCCGTTGCGAATACCGTGACGGATGAGCGCCTGTGAGAACGTCGCGCCAAGCGCCCGCGCGGTGCGAAGATAATCGCTGCCAAGCACATCCTGCGTGGCGGAACGAACATAACGGATCAACGATGCCGACATGACGATGGCAATGGTCGCAACCGGCAAGACAAGCGCCTGAAAAGCAGCAGGCGCCGACTGCCATCCGCGCGATGGAAAGCCGCCGGAGGGAAACAACCGCAGCTTGACGGCAAAAATCCAGACGAGGAGAATCCCGATCCAGAAAACCGGCACGGCGATACCCAACTGGGAAACGACAGATATAAGCGATCCATACCAGCGGTTCTGGCGCACGACCGACAGGATACCGAGCGGTACCGCGACGATGATGGCAACGAGAAAGGCCATCAGCGTCAAAGGCACGGTCACGATCAGACGCTTGCCGATTTCGCTCAGAACGGGTGCTCCACTCACGAAGGAATTACCGAGATCGAAGCGCAAAAGACTGCCGATGAAGCGCAGGAATTGTTCATAGAGAGGCAGGTCCGACCCGACCTGTTTGCGCGCGGCCTCGATCTGCGCTGCATCCGCGCCTACGGAAACGAGCGCATTGGCAGGATCACCCGGCAACAGGCGCAACAGCAGAAACAGTACGATCGATGCGATGAGAACCGACAGGACCAGTATGGCCGAGCGGCGTATGACATAGGCGAAAATAGGGATTACCTCTCCGATGTGAGGGGCAGCGCTCAGCCCCTCATGCAAATGCGACAACGCCGCCGGAAAATAATTCAGGCGGCGCGGTCTGTCGAGTTCGTGTTCTCGATATCGACAGGCGGTTACTATTCCGCCTTCACGATGTCATAGGCGAAGAACTGCGAATTCAAGCCGTTGAGGGGGTAACCGCTGACCGATTTCTTTGAAACGACGATCTGCGGATAAAGGTAGAACCAGTTGCTTGCCGCGTCCTCGGCAATGATCTTGTTGGCCTCAGTCAGTTTTGCAGTCTGTTCGTCCGTGGTCGCGCTCGCCTCCGCTTCCTTGATGAGATCGACAACCTTCGGATTGTTATAACCCCAGTAGAAATCGGGATTGCCGTAGAAGACGATGTCGCGGTGGTTCACATGCTCCTGCAAGGTGGCCTGGAAATCATGGGCCTTGTAGACCTTCGTGTACCATTCATTGGCGGTAATGACGTTGATCTTGACCGTTACGCCGACCTTGGCCAGTTCGCTCTGGATAAACTGCGCGGCAATCGGGTGCGGGTCATAATTTGGCGTGTCGATGGTGAAGGTGAAGCCGTCTGGATAACCGGCCTCCTTCAAAAGCTCCCGGGCGCTTTCGGGATCATAGGCGTCGACCTTTGTAAGATCGACATACCACGGATCGGTCGGCGGCACGAAGGAGCCGATCAGCGTGCCATAATCGCCCCATACGGCCTTCAGCAGCTTTTGATCGTCGATGGCGCGAGCAAGTGCCTTGCGTACTTTCACATTGTCGAATGGCGCAACGCGGTCGTTAAAGGCTAGAAGCAGCTTGGTAGTAGATTGCCCTTCACTGACGGTGAAATCCGGATTGTCCTTGAACTGTGCCAGCGAATCCGGACTTTGGACCGACGTGATGATATCGACGGACCCGGTCAGCAATGCATTGTTCAGCGCGCTCGCATCGGTGAAATACTGGAACACCACCTCACCGTTTTTCGGCTTGGCTCCCCAATATTTATCGAAGCGCTTCATGGCCAGCGATGAACCGCGACGCCAGTCTTCCAGCTCGTAAGGTCCGGTTCCATCTTCCTTCGACTGCAAGTCCTTCGCTTCATCGTTCACCACCCATACATAGCTCAAATTGTATGGCAGGGAGATCGAGCGCGACGACAGCTTGACGACAACCGTCTCATCGTCAGGGGTCTCGATAGCCGAAATGGATTTCAGGCTGCTTTTGCGCGAGCTTTTCGATTCCGGCGCGGCAACGCGCTCGATGGAAAACTTCACATCCTTGGAAGTCAGCGGCGCGCCCGAGTGGAACGTCACGCCCGGTTGCAGCTTGAACGTATAGGTAAGCCCGTCATCGCTGACCTTGTAATCCTTCGACAGGACCGGCTCGACCTTTCCGTCATCGGCCAGCCGGAAGAGGGCTTCATAGACATTGCCGTTGAACGCTTCGTTGATGCCCTGCCCTGCGCCTGCCGTATTATCGAGGTTCTGCGGCTCATAGAGCGAACCTATATTGATTGTCGCGTCGGGGTCGCTTTCCTGTGCCAGCGCCTGGCCGAACGAACCCGCACCAAGGGCCACGGCCAATGCCGCACTCAGCCCCCAGTAGGCCAATCCCGATTTGCGATTGCGAATGTTGAAGCCGCCCATATTATTCTCCTGCGTGGAAAGCGCCCTTCCGGGCTCTCCGTCAGAGCATTTCCCGTTTTATCGGGAATGCTCTATCCATTTGTTTTTACGCTGTCTTATTTCGAAACCGGTACCGCTTTCGAGAAACATGCCTTGACGACGGTTATACCGCGACGGAGAGAGCATCGGTAAGCGGCGACACGATGAGATAGTGAGAATTATTAGAAATTTATTCTATAAAGAGTCAATCGATTGGATAAACCATCCGGACGCCAGCTCGGACCATCCGATATAAGCCACACCGACAAAGCACCAACCTCGAGAGATCAGCCATGAGCTATATGGACCGGCACCGCGCACAGGAACTGCTTACTGCGGAAGGCCTGGAGGCTTTGGTGCTTTTTCAGCCTGAAAACTTTCGCTATGCAACAGGGATTGCGGCGGGCGTGGCGACAATGTGGGGGCGCGCCGGCTCTGCCATAGCGCTTGTTCCGGCAGATGCCTCGACACGTTCAAGCACCATTATCAGCGACCAGGCTCTGGCGGCAGCTGGTACCACGACTGATGCCATCGACCTTCGCTCGCACAGAATCTGGATCGATGCCGTTACGGTTCATGGCGCGCGCACGATCGAGGACATTAACGCAGCCTATCGCGAGAGCGGCAATATCGGCCCGCGCCCGGAAACCTTCGACCAGAAGGCAGCCTTTCAGCTACTTGCCGACGTGATTGCCGAACGGGGCCTCGGGCGGGCGAGCATCGGGATCGACCTCGAATTCGTACCGGCTGCCGATTTTGAACGCCTGAAAGCAGTCCTGCCCTCGGTGCAATGGCGCGACGCCTCTCGCATCGTCAAGCAACTGCGCCTGATAAAGAGCGCCCGCGAGATCGAGTTTCTGCGCAATGCCGCCCGTTATGCGGAAGGCGGCTTGCAGAGAATGGCGGCGACAGCGCGGTCCGGCGTCACGGCGGCAGAGCTTTCCGACGCCTGGCTGGCCGGAGCGACAAGCGCCGCCGAAGCAAACGGAGAGCGCCTGTCAGGTCACTGGGCTTATATCTCGACCGGACCTGACCTTCAGAACCCGGCGGCGCAATTGGCGGAGGGCGGCCTCATCAAGGCCGATGTCGGCACACTGGTGAACGGCTATTCTTCAGATGGCGCGCGCACCTATGTCTACGGTGAGCCTGCGCCGCTCGCCAAGCAGATTTACGACGCGCTTTTTGAAACGTTCCATGCCGGTATCGCCTTGCTGAAGCCCGGCAATACATTCGGACAGGTCCACGAAACAATGCTCTCCACCATGCGGCGTCATGGTTTCAGCGAATATTATCGCGGCCATTTCGGGCATTCCGTCGGCTCCGCGCTCGGAATAGAGGAATGGCCCTTTATTTCGCATGCCAACACCATGGTCTTTGAACCCAATATGGTGCTGGCTGTGGAAGCGCCGTTCTACGCAAACGGCGTGGGGGCGCTGATGATCGAGGAACAATTCCTCATCACCGCAGACGGAGCGGAAACGATGAATACCCTTCCGCGCGAGCTTGTCTCGATAGGCTGACGTCAGCGGGTCTGCGACCGGCTTTGGTCGCTCATTAGTCGCGAAGCGAGGCCATGGTCGCCCCTCTTCATGAGCGCAACAATTATCTTCATTTGACTTTCCTTTTGTTTTCGATTTTCATTGTTTGGCTTTCACACTCGCAAAGGCTGAACGTGTGATCAGGTGGAGGAACATGTCAGTTGCTAATGCGCATGCCCTCTTCTTAGACAAAAGCTGCAAGCTATATGCTTATCCAAGTAATCCGCCTCGAGTTTGCTCGAGCATAGGCCGCGGCCCCATGGTTGCGCCTGCTGACTGGCGCGCATCGAGCACCTGGCCCGGGGTTGTGGTAAGGTGGGCGGAGCCTTTGGCGAAACACATCTTCGGCAGCGTTCGGAATGGCACTGGAATATGCATGTTTTCCGAAGAAGCACGGAAACGGCCTGCAGGACACAAGTTGCTCATAAGGGATAAGGCACAGCCCCTTGAAGTCCATATTGAGAGGATATGCCAATAAGCGCAATAATTCCGACGGTTGGAGGAGGCCTCGGGACATATGCTGGAACTGCGAAATATCTCGAAGACGGTCGGAGGAGCCACGCACATCCATCCGACAAATCTGGTCCTGCCACGCGGGAGCCTGAATGTGCTGCTCGGACCAACCTTGTCCGGCAAGACCTCCCTCATGCGCCTCATGGCTGGACTGGACAAGCCAAGCGAAGGCTCAATTCTGTTCGACGGACAGGATGTTACCGGCATGCCCGTCCAGAAGCGCAATGTGGCGATGGTCTATCAGCAATTTATCAATTACCCGGCCTTGACCGTTTATGAAAACATCGCTTCGCCGATGCGTATCGCAGGAAAGTCCCAGTCGGAAATCGACAGTGAGGTTCGCAAGGCCGCAGAGCTTCTGAAGCTGACGCCCTATCTTGACCGAACACCGCTTAACCTCTCCGGCGGCCAGCAACAGCGCACTGCGATTGCGCGTGCCATCGTGAAAAAGGCCGATCTCGTCCTGCTCGATGAACCGCTGGCCAATCTCGACTACAAATTGCGGGAGGAACTACGCGAGGAACTGCCGCGCATCTTTGCCGAATCCGGCGCTATCTTCGTCTACGCAACCACCGAGCCTTCCGAGGCGCTGCTGCTCGGCGGCAATACGGCTGCGCTTTCGGAAGGCCACATCACACAGTTTGGCAGAACAATCGACGTCTATCGCCGCCCGCTCGACCTCATCACAGCACGCACATTTGCCGATCCGCCTTTGAACACGGCTCGCATGGTCAAGTCAGGCGATCGTTTCCTGCGGGCGGATCGCCCGGCCATCGCCGTGCCGGGCCAACTGGCCCATATAAGTGACGGTCCGCTGACCATCGCGTTCCAGCCGCATCATCTGCTCGTCCGTCCAGCGGAAAATGCTACAGTTCCCATTCGGGCCCGCACGCTGGTGTCCGAAATCGCCGGATCGGAAAGCTTCATCCATCTCGATTACGAAGGCGACCGTTGGGTCATGCTGGCGCACGGTATCCAGATCATCGAACCGGACCGCGAAATCGAAGTCTACCTCGACACGCGGCATCTGATGGCATTCGATGAGACCGGTCGCGCCGTCGGCCACGCGGCCGGCTTGGCGGCATAGGAGGACGGCGATGGCACGTATCACTCTCGATCATATCCGCCACGCCTATAATGCCAAGGCGCAGGCCGCAGGCGAATACGCCCTGAACATGGTCAATCATGAGTGGGAGGACGGCAGTGCCTATGCGCTGCTCGGCCCGTCCGGTTGCGGCAAGACGACCCTGCTCAACATCATCTCCGGTCTTCTGAAGCCGACCGAGGGGCGCATTCTCTTCGATGGACAGGACGTGACCGGCCTGGCGACCGAGGACCGTAACATCGCGCAGGTCTTCCAATTTCCCGTCGTGTACGACACGATGACTGTTTTCGACAATCTCGCCTTTCCCCTGCGCAACCGTCGCATGCCGGAAGCGGAAGTGGAGCGCCGCGTGAAGGACATTCTCGAAATGACCGATCTCGGCGGCATTGCCGGGCGACGGGCACGCGGACTGACCGCGGATCAGAAGCAGAAGATCTCACTGGGTCGAGGTCTGGTACGCGCAAACGTCAACGCGATCCTGTTCGATGAACCGCTGACGGTTATCGATCCACATATGAAATGGGTCCTGCGTTCGCAGCTGAAGCGGCTGCACCGTCAATCGGGTTTCACCATGGTTTATGTAACGCATGACCAGACCGAGGCGCTGACATTCGCCGACAGGGTAGTGGTGATGCACAATGGAGAAATCGTGCAGATCGGCACGCCCGCTGAACTGTTCGAACGCCCCAAGCACACATTCGTCGGCTATTTCATCGGCTCTCCAGGCATGAACCTCATGCCCGCCCGGATTGACGGCCAAACTGCCAGGGTCGGCGCGCAAACCATCTCACTTTCTGGCATTCCTCAGATTGGCCATTCGACACAAATCGAGCTGGGCATCCGACCGGAGTTTGTAAAGCTCGGTCGTGAAGGCATGCCAATCCGTGTCGACAAGATCGAGGATATCGGGCGTTACCGCATCGTGCGCGCGGGCTTCGAGGGGCAGAAACTGGCAGTGGTGGTCGGCGAGGATGAGGACATACCCGCAGACCCGCGTGTGACCTTCGATCCGAAGGCTATCGGCATATTCGCGGATTCCTGGCGTGTGGGGATGGAGGGCTGACCATGGAGAAAAGCTGGAATAACAAAGCCTGGTTCATGGTCCTGCCGGTGCTGGTGCTGGTCGCCTTTTCCGCAGTCATTCCGCTGATGACGGTAGTGAACTATTCGGTGCAGGATACATTTGGCAATAATCAGTTCTTCTGGGCCGGAACAGACTGGTTCGAACAGATTCTTCACTCCAGCCGCTTCTGGGATGCGCTCGGGCGTAATCTCATTTTTTCGTTCATCGTTCTGGCTATCCAGATACCTCTCGGCATCCTGATTGCGCTCAACATGCCCAAAAAGGGTTTCTGGGTTCCGGTGTGCCTCGTCACCATGGCACTGCCCCTGCTGATACCATGGAACGTGGTCGGCACGATCTGGCAGGTTTTCGGGCGCAGTGACATCGGCCTGCTCGGCTATTACGCCAACTGGCTGGGGCTGGATTACAATTACGTCAACGATCCGTTCGATGCCTGGGTGACGATCATCCTCATGGACGTATGGCACTGGACCAGCCTCGTGGTGCTGTTGTGCTATGCAAGCCTCGTATCCATTCCCGATGCCTACTATCAGGCCGCAAGGATTGACGGAGCCTCGCGGTTCTCGGTGTTTCGTTACATCCAGCTGCCCAAGATGAAGCGCGTTCTCCTGATTGCTGTACTGCTCCGTTTCATGGACAGCTTCATGATCTATACCGAACCGTTCGTGGTGACGGGCGGCGGACCAGGCAATTCGACGACATTTCTGTCGATCGATCTGGTCAAGATGGCGCTGGGGCAGTTCGATCTTGGACCGGCGGCGGCCATGTCGTTGATCTACTTCCTTATCATCCTGCTGCTGTCATGGGTGTTCTACACCGTCATGACCAGCCACGATCAGGAGGCATGAGATGAACGCCGTACATGGAGCCTCTATGGGCCGCGTGAATGCGATTGCACCGGATGCCAGCGCCGTCAGACAGCACGTAAGCAGACGCGAGACGTCGCGGTTCGGCTGGCTTATACCGACAATCTACATCATATTGCTTCTGATCCCGATCTATTGGCTCATCAATATGAGCTTCAAGACCAATCAGGAAATCCTGACGTCGCTGACGCTGTTTCCGCATGAGCCGACGCTGCAAAACTATCGCGCCATCTTCACCGACTCCGCCTGGTACTCGGGTTATATCAACTCGATCATCTATGTTGTCATGAACATGGTGATTTCAGTCTCGGTGGCATTACCGGCGGCCTATGCCTTCTCGCGTTACCATTTCCTGGGAGACAAACATCTTTTCTTCTGGCTCCTGACCAACCGCATGGCGCCTCCGGCAGTGTTCGCCCTGCCGTTCTTCCAGCTCTATTCGGCATTCGGGCTCATCGATACGCATATTGCGGTCGCACTGGCGCATTGCCTGTTCAACGTGCCGCTGGCCGTTTGGATTCTCGAGGGCTTCATGTCCGGCGTACCGAAAGAAATCGACGAGACAGCCTATATCGACGGCTATTCGTTTCCAAAGTTCTTCGTGAAGATCTTCATGCCGCTGATCGCATCAGGCATCGGCGTGGCAGCCTTCTTCTGTTTCATGTTCTCATGGGTCGAGCTGCTGATTGCACGAACCCTCACGACCACGGACGCGAAACCCATCGCGGCCACAATGACACGCACTGTTTCGGCTGCCGGAATGGACTGGGGATTGCTCGCTGCCGCTGGCGTTCTGACGCTGATACCCGGCGCACTCGTGATCTGGTTTGTCCGCAATTACATCGCCAAGGGCTTCGCCCTGGGGAGGGTCTGACATGTTTCATCTGCCCGACTTCTCATGGATGGCCTGGACCTGGCAGACCGCCGCTTTTTTCTGCGGTATCGCCGCCCTGCTCGTTGGAATGGGTGTCTGGGAATATGCTTCCCCCGGAGGCGCACCACGCAACGGCATCCTGGGGTTCGAGACCACACGCGGCGACCGTCTGTTCATTTCGTTACTCGGCAGCGCATTCATCAATCTGGCATGGCTTGGACTGGTTGGTCCGAACCTGTGGTGGGCTGTCGCCCTCTCGGTGGTCTACGCCATTGGCGTATTTCGCTTTGTTTAAGGTGTCCGAAGCGGAATACGTCCGCTTCATGCAGTAGTGGGCCCGGGGGACATACCGCGCCCGAAAGTCGATATGCACTCGCAAGCTTTGGGAGGATCAACATGCGACGGCATCTAATGACGACTACGGCACTCATCGTGCTGGCAATGACAGGCGCAGCTTCAGCAGGAATGGATGAGGCAAAGCAGTTTCTCGACAAGGAAATCGGTGACCTTTCATCCCTT
Source organism: Brucella intermedia LMG 3301 (assembly GCF_000182645.1). Taxonomy (NCBI): domain Bacteria; kingdom Pseudomonadati; phylum Pseudomonadota; class Alphaproteobacteria; order Hyphomicrobiales; family Brucellaceae; genus Brucella; species Brucella intermedia. The sequence continues at coordinate 35,408 of NZ_ACQA01000003.1, read as the reverse complement.
TCGCGCGCCGACCAGGAAAAGGAAATGCAATGGTTCATCGATGCAGCCAAGCCCTTCCAGGGCATGGACATCAAGGTCGTTTCCGAATCCCTGACCACCCACGACTATGAATCCAAGGTGCTGGCCCCCGCTTTTACCGCCATTACCGGTATCAAGGTCACGCACGACATTATCCAGGAAGGGGATGTCGTCGAGAAAATCCAGACGCAGATGCAGACCGGTCAGAATCTCTATGACGGCTGGGTCAACGACTCCGACCTCATCGGCACGCACTGGCGGTACCAGCAGGTCCGCAACCTGACCGACTTCATGGCCAATGAGGGCAAGGACGTTACCAATCCGGGCCTTGATCTGGACGATTTCATCGGCAGCAAGTTCACCACCGCTCCCGACAAGAAGCTCTATCAGCTTCCCGACCAGCAATTCGCGAACCTCTACTGGTTCCGTTACGACTGGTTCAACGATGAAAAGAACAAGGCCGACTTCAAGGCGAAGTATGGTTATGACCTTGGCGTTCCCGTTAACTGGTCGGCATATGAGGATATTGCCGCGTTCTTCACCGGTCGCGAAATCGATGGCAAGAAGGTCTATGGCCATATGGACTATGGCAAGAAGGACCCGTCACTCGGCTGGCGCTTTACCGATGCGTGGCTTTCCATGGCCGGCAACGGTGACCGGGGCTTGCCGAACGGCCTGCCGGTCGATGAATGGGGCATCAAGGTCGATGACCAGTCGCGTCCGGTCGGTTCGTGCGTCGCACGCGGCGGCGACACCAACGGACCAGCTTCAGTCTATGCGATCCAAAAATATCTGGACTGGATCAAGGCCTATGCTCCAGCGGAAGCGCAAGGCATGACCTTCTCCGAATCCGGTCCCGTTCCTTCGCAGGGCAACATCGCCCAGCAGATTTTCTGGTACACGGCATTCACTGCGGACATGGCCAAACCAGGTCTCCCCGTCGTGAATGAGGACGGAACGCCGAAGTGGCGCGTTGCCCCCTCGCCGCACGGTGTTTACTGGAAAGACGGCATGAAGCTTGGCTATCAGGACGTTGGCTCCTGGACGCTGATGAAGTCCACGCCAGATGACCGCGCCAAGGCCGCGTGGCTCTATGCGCAGTTTGTCACGTCGAAGACAGTCGATGTGAAGAAGAGCCATGTGGGACTGACCTTCATCCGCGATTCCACGATCCATCATCAAAGCTTCACGGATCGCGGACCGAAACTTGGTGGTCTGGTCGAGTTCTATCGTTCTCCGGCCCGCGTGCAATGGTCGCCGACCGGCACTAACGTACCCGACTATCCGAAGCTGGCTCAGCTGTGGTGGCAGGCGATCGGCGATGCGTCTTCCGGCGCAAAGACGGCACAGGAAGCGATGGATTCCCTTTGCGCCGAACAGGAAAAAGTCCTCTCTCGTCTGGAGCGCGCCGGGGTTCAGGGTGACATCGGACCGAAGCTCGCCGAGGAACATGACATCGAGTTCTGGAACAAGGATGCCGTTTCCAAGGGCAATCTCGCTCCGCAGCTGAAGATCGAAAACGAGAAGGAAAAGCCAATCACCGTCAATTACGATGAACTGGTCAAGAGCTGGCAAAAGTAAGGCTGGTAAAAAACTTCATCGGTCGGCCTGTTACGCCGACCGGCGACCCACGTCGGATTGTTTCGCGGTAATGGGGTCTCAAGATTAGGCCCTTATTTCACAAACCACTTAATTGCAGTCCTTTACGATATATAATTTTAAATATACTTACATTGACAAGAAAAACTGCATAATATCCTATTCTGATGCAGCGTTTTACCCACGCGACTTACCATAGAGGGAGGACAGAATGGATATCAGGCCGTCTATCTTTGCCTGGACTTTGACTTGCTCGCTGGCAGTATCCGGCGTCGCATTCTCGCAGGAATCCCGCACAAAAGTTATTCTGGACGCGGACATGGTCGAACTCTTCGACGATGGCACCGCCATGCTTCTGCTTGAGCGGGCTCCCAACATCGACCTGCTCGGCGTGACGGTCGTGTCCGGAAACACGCCCATGCCGGCCGGCGTGGCCGCGGGTGTCCGACAGTTGGAGGCGCTTGGCTCCGACGTGCCTATCTATGAAGGCAGCCGATACGGCATTCGCAACTGGCGAGGGAACAAAGCCACGCCGGAAGTGCTCGCGGCAGAATTGCAGATCAGCCCCATCACCGGTTGGGGCGGCTATCTGCGACCGGATGCGGGCAACGAGATCGATGCCGACCCCACGGCAAAATGGTCCGACGTTTACAAACACAAATATGGCGAAGCGCCATCCTACAAGCGGGTTTATGGCCTGGATAATCCCGACCCGGATGGCAACAGGGACGCCGTCGATTTTCTGGTCGATACAGTCAATAAATATCCCGGCCAGGTCAAACTGGTAGCCATCGGCCCACTCACCAATATCGCACGCGCCATTCTCAAGGACCCAAGCTTTCCGTCGAAGGTCGCCGAAATCGTCTATATGGGCGGTGCTTTCTATGTACCCGGAAATTCGTCAGCATCGGCGGAGTTCAACTGGTGGGCCGACCCTGAAGCCGCCAAGATCAGCGTCCGGTCGAAATGGGGCGATCCAAATTCCGAAACTTTCAAGGCGTATGGAAATCAGGTGATTTCGGGTCTGGAGGCCAATGAACATACGGGCGGAATGCCGGAAGACCTCTATCGAAAAATGGTCGACGGCAGCGTTCCGGGCATTCAGAAACTCTGGCTTGCCCGGGAGGAGCGGATCAAGGCGGAAGGCGGAACCACTTTCGGGCCCGACAATGTATGGGACCTGTTTGCAGCCGCTTATGTCATCGACCCCTCGATTGTGCTCGCATGGAACAATGCGCCTCGTCCCAAGGATGGAACATCTGCGCCTGCTACCGGCGTTTATGTGGACGTGAACACTGAGATGGGCCTGGACTATGGCCGAAGCCTTGCGTTCACCAACAACGATATTGGAGGCAATGGTGAGGCAAGACGGGGACCGGTAGGCACTCAGAAGGCCGCCATTCAGAACTACATCGACGAAGACAAGTTCTGGAAAAAGATCGTTGTCCCCCTGACAACCGCCACAAAGAAATAGGCGTAATCCAAAACCCGGCGCGGTGCGAAACGCAAAACGCCGGGTTGAAGCCTTTCATGGTGCGGTCAGCGAATACGCCGCAACAACCTTTCGCGATAGGTATCGACAATAACCGCGAGGATGATCACCGTACCGATAATGATCGGTTTGTAATTGTCACCGATGCCGAGCAATTGCAGGCCGGTAGCCAAAACCTGCAGGATGCAGGCACCGGCCAGCGTCCCCACGATTGATCCCTTGCCGCCGAACAGGCTCGTCCCACCGATGATGACGGCTGCTATCGCGTTGAGTTCATAACCGACGCCAGCAATCGGGCTTCCAATGTTCAGCCGCAGCAGATAGACAATCGCAGCAATACCGGCGGTGACGCCGGAAATGACAAACGCAGCGATCTTGTATGCATCGGGATTATGTCCCGAAAGGCGCACCGCCTCGTCATTGGCGCCGACCGCATAGATCATGCGACCGAAAACCGTAAAGCGGAGAACGAACCAGCCGACAGCGATCACTGCCACCGCGATCAGGAAGATCGAAGGCAGGAAGCCACCGACTATCAGATTCCCGAAATCGACAAACCCTTGCGGAAGCCCGGTAATGGTGGAGTTGTTCGACACCACACGTGCCGCACCGGCGGCGATATTGAGCATGCCCAGCGTGACAATAAACGACGGGATTTTCCAGTAGGTCGACACCTTGCCGTTGATGAACCCGCAAAGCCCACCGACGGCAATGCATGCCAGAACGGCGAGCGGGATCGACAAGGCGGGCTCCAGACCGGAGGTCATGATAAGTGCGCCCACGACCGTGCATAAGGCAAGCACCGAGCCAACGGAAAGGTCTATGCCGCCGGTCAGAATAACGAAGGTCATGCCTGCCGCAAGAACCGTGTTGATGGCGATCTGAACGAAAATCTTGAGCGCGTTGCCCGGCGTTGCGAAATAGGGCGCGGTGAAGGAAAATACCAGCGTTATCAGGATCAACGCCAGAAACACACCCGCATCACGCAGCAGGAAGCGCTTCAGTTTCTGGCGATCGACAGCGTCGGATTGTTGGACAGATGGAGAAGTGGGTTCCGTCATGCGTGAACATGCTCCTGATAAGCGAGCGAGAGAATACGTTCCTGGTCGAATTGCGACCGGTCAAGTTCCCCCACCAGTTTGCCGTTGGAGAAGACGATGATGCGGTGACACATGCCGATAAGCTCGGGCAGGTCCGAGGAAATCATGATGATTGCCTTCTGGTTGGCGGCAAGCATCCACAGGAGTTGATAAATCTCGCGCCTGGCGCCGACATCAACCCCGCGTGTCGGTTCATCGAGTATCAGCGTGGACGACCCACGAAACAGCCATTTTGCCAGAACCACCTTTTGCTGATTGCCGCCGGAGAGATTACGCACCGGCGTGTCGATGGATGCCGTCTTGACGCGCAACCGCTCGACCAGCTCAGCCACGGCACCTTTCTCGACGCTACGGTCCAGCAGACCGCCATTCGAGATTTTTTTGAGGTCGGTGATCGTGGCGTTGATATAGACGGGCATATCCAGCAGAAGCCCCTGGGTCTTGCGATCTTCGGTCAGGAAGCCAAGGCCGTTGCGCACCGCATCGCGCGGATCACGGATGTCTACCGGCCTACCATCGATATCGATTTCCCCTGCCGATCTTGGATCGGCGCCGAAGATTGCGCGCATCACCTCGGTGCGGCCTGATCCGACCAAACCGGCGACGCCGAGAATTTCTCCATGGCGCACCGAAAACGAAACCGGCGGGGCGCCGTTGTTGCGCCTGACATTCCTCACCGACAAGGCGACGGTACCAGGCTTGATATCAGCATTGAAGCCGTATTCATCCGCGATGTCGCGGCCGATCATCATGCGCACCAGATGCGGCACGCTCAACCCCTGCAGGTCGCGTGTCTCCACCAGCCGCCCGTTGCGCAACACCGTTACGCGGTCACCGATCTCGAAGACCTCGTGCAGACGGTGTGAGATGTAGATGATGGTGACGCCTTTCGCCTTCAGGCGCTTGATGATCGCAAACAGCCGCTCAATTTCCGGTGGCGTCAACGTCGCCGTCGGCTCGTCCAGAACCAGTAGTTTGCTGTCATAACCAAGCGCCTTGGCGATTTCGACCAACTGCATTTGCGCAACGCCCAGCTCCGAGACCGGCATCCGCGGATCGACCGCCAGACCTACCTCGGCGAGAAGCTCTTCGGCGCGCCGGTTCAGCCTTGCCCGATCCATGATCCCAAAGCGCCTCGGAAGGCTTTCCAGCATCAGGTTTTCGGCGATGGAAAGATGCGACAGCAAGTTGAGTTCCTGATGAACGATGCGAATACCCTGAACCTGCGCGTCGTGCGGGGTCTTTGGGTTGTAGGGCTGGCCGTTCAGAAAAATCTCGCCGGAATCGGGCTGATATATGCCGGCGAGAAGCTTGATGAGGGTGGACTTTCCGGCGCCGTTTTCGCCCAGGATGATATGTGTCTCGCCGCGCTGCAGTTCCAGCGTGATACCGTTCAACGCAACCACACCCGGAAAGGTCTTGCCGACATTTTCCAATCTTAAAATGGCGTCGGCTGACTGCATGTCTTTTCCTGCCTGCCGGGTGAAGCGGAGCGGCGCTTGGAGCGCCGCTCTATGATTGGCATGTTTCAGAGATCCTTGGCGGTGATGAGTTTGATATCCGTCTTGACCCAGCCGGAAAATTTCTCGCCCGCCAGCTCCTTGAGACCGTAATCAATGCCCATGGCTGCCATCTGCGCCCCGAACTGATCGACAGTGGCAAGCATCTTGCCATCCTTGATCAACGGCTGGACGGCGGGAATATTGTCGAAGCCCACCACCTTGATCTGCCCCGATTTTCCAGCGGCATCCAGCGCCTTCACCACGCCGAGCGCCATGGAGTCGTTGGCTGCCATCACGCCTTGAATGTCCTGATATTGCGTCAGGAAATTGGTCATCAGCGTGTTGGCTTCTTCCGTTTCCCAATGCGCCGTCTTGGAATCGAGCAGCGTCAGGCCGCCCTCGGCCACGGCATCGTCAAACCCCTTCTTGCGTTCCTTGGCGTTGTCGGCCTCGGGATTGCCTTCGAGGATAACCACCTTGCCGCCCTTGCCCAGTTCCTTGGCAAGCGCCAAGCCTGCGAGCTTTGCACCCTCGCGGTTATCGGGACCGAAAAAGGCAAGATCGACACCGGCCTGCTTTTTCGCCTCCTCATCCAGCGCCACGTCGATGTTGATGACCTTGATGCCGGCTTCCAGAGCCTTTTTGACCGGCGTTACCATCGCCTTGGAATCCGCCGGAGCCAGCACGATCACATTGAACTGCTGCGTGACGAAATTCTCGACTGCATCGACCTGTGCGGCGAAATCCCGTTCATCCTTCATTCCGACAGCGGCGAAAGAGAACTTGTCGGTGTTTTTGGCGGCATAGTCCTCGGCACCTGCCTGCATCTGCTTGAAGAACTCATTGGCGAGCGACTTCATGACCAGACCCACTTTGGGCTTGTCCGCGGCAAAAGACGGCAAGGACGGTAGAAGCAGAGCACCGGTGCCCAGTGCGCTCGATGTTATAAACTGGCGCCGTGAAATTGAAACCCGACCCAGTCCTGTAATAATTGAACTTTTAGTCATGAATTCCTCCCCTCACTTCAGTAAAAATCTGCCGTGTTACTGCAGCGTAGTGCTGTGTATGCAGTACTGTCAAGACGGCAAGATAGAGGGAAGCGTTCACGGTTCTGGCCCCATGACAGACCTGACACAGCAAAACCGATTGCACTTCTCATCACGATATCTTCGCAGTGTTAGAAGGAGTTGACCGCCACCACGGGAACTGGTGACGCACTTATCGGTTGATGTCGACGGCGGGCGTGAAACGAGCAAGGATAACTGCCATGTACAAGTTCCCGGCAATCGCAGCTTTGGTACTATCGGCTTTCATTCCAACTGTTCCCGCACATGCGCAGAGTATTGAAATCGGCCCAAACGGTATCCAGGTCAATCCGGATGGAGATCGACGTTACGGTCGCGAGGAAATCAGCGAACGCAGGGCCCGCCCGGATCGCGCGCAGCGAAGGGATGGATGAAGTTGAAAGCATCTCAAGGCGCAGAAACGTTTATGTTGTCCGAGGACTGGACCGTCGCGACGACGAGATGCGTGTTGTCATAGATCGTCGCACCGGCGAAGTCCTTGAGGTGCGCTAGCCGTGCGAAAAGACGGTTGGCGAGAGCGATCAAAAAGCGGCTCCCATGAGCCGCTCTTGCCTGAATAGTCCAGGGATCGCACGGGTTCCGCCCACAGCGCCTCCTGTCGGGGCCGCCCGCCGGCAACGACGGCGTAGACTCGGTCACTCAGCGTGAATGAACCTTTTCGTTAGGTTTTTGTTAACCATGCTGGAGGACATGGCCATGCAGTTGATTTTTTGGATTGAGATCGTAGCGATCCTGGCCGTCAGCGCTGTCGTTTTCGGTATTACCTGGATCGAAACCCATAAGAAGTGAACCAGCTGACCGGGATCGCTTCGAGAGTGTGCCCCTTGGACGCAGCTCCGTTCGTGCGCGCCAAATTTAACACGGTTGAGTTAGCGCCCAAACTGCGTCAAGGTATGAGGCATGTTCGATTGGCCACTCATATTTGTCAGCCTGCTAGCGATTGGTGTGGCGGTATTTCTAATCTACTGCTTGTGGGTGATTGTTTTTGCAAAGCCGGACGGGGAACCCGTCGAGCCCACGACCCTCGACACGGTCGATATGCTCCCTTTCATGAATCACGACGCTGATTGATACCCCTTCGAGCCATACGGCCTGAAATCTGTTCGGTTACAGCTGGACCGTGAGTTTTTTCCTTGTTCCCCCGAGGTTTTGGCATTAAATGCCTCGTTTCCCGGACGCTTGCGGTGCTAAAAATTCTCCAGCAAGAAATGGAATTGGTCTTAAAAACTGCGCCCGAAACATACCACGACAAGAATGTAATTTCGTACGGTTTACACCACGATTCTATCATAAACGGACGCCACGATCAGCTCTATATCTTGCCATCGGAGATGCAGACCATGATCCACTCGACACCCAATACAGTCGCACCGGAAGCCGGTTTTCATGCTTTTGGCAATTCTGGCATGCTTCGGGAATTGCAAGCGAAAGTCGAAGACGCCAAGCGCAAGGCGAATAGCAGCCTGCGCCGCGCTCGGTCCGCGCCCGGACCGCACGTGACGACGAACTCCATTTTCCTGTCACTCTATGAAGAACATCTCCGGGATCGGGAGTCGTTGTTTTCCTCGTTGCGGCAGCTGGACGATATGCGGAATGCGAGTACGCAGCATCGGGTCGCCGAATAAACCGTCAACCTCTGTTGCGTGGATGAAATCCATTGGGGCCGAAGCGCGTTTAATCCTGATAGGCGAGACTATCGCTGAAATTGCCGCTGAAATTGCGCCCGGCTTCGCGGGCGATATTGGCCACAAGCGTGATCAGGCGTGTCGCCGCGCTTTCGAGATAGATAGCGCTATAGCTGGTCGCGGGGAAAGCGGCGTTGGTATTCAACACCTGAAGCTCGCCCGTCCGAAGCTCTTTCTGGATCACCACGGGGGGAATGACGGAAATACCGACGCCCGCCGAAATCATGTTGATCGTCGTGGTGAGCGAGTTGGAATAGTGGACAGTTGCGTCTTTCAACCGCTCCTCGGTGAAGTAATTGATGATCTGCTGATAATTATAGGAGCCGCTCTCATAGGAAATGAGATTGCGGCCCAGTAGATCATCGCGCGACAGAACATCTTCCGCACCGCCCGGAAACTGGTTGCTGCGCGATATCCAGAACATGCCGAACGTGCATATGTCGACAATACGCAGATTGGGCGTCGGTTCGGGCTTGATCGCGAAAACGATATCGAGCTCCCGTTGCTCCAGCTTCTGCACGACCCCCTTCGAAGATGAGGTTGTGATCGAGATGCGTATCTTCGGATAACGCTGGCGCACAATATCGAGAATACCCGGCAATATGGTCATGGCAAGGCTTGGAACGATGCCGATCTTCAGCGTTCCTTCGAGCCCGTTTTGCGGGCTCAGGCTTTCCACCAGATCATGGTAACGCCGCACGACATCGCGCGCGCCCTCGACAAAAGCTTCGCCCTCCGCCGTCAGGTTGACGTCGCGCGCGTCGCGGTCGAAAAGCCGGAAACCGAGTTCCTGTTCCATGGCGCCGATACGATTGGATATTGCCGCCGGCGTCATGTTGAGGCGAGCCGCCGTCGCCCGGAAATTACGCAGTTCCGACAACCAGATCACCGTTTCCAGAAAACGGATATTCATGGACCGGCATGTCCCTTCCCATTTCAGTTACCCGCGCGCGTTTCTTGAAGTCCCTTATTGCGCTCCGGGCAGCCAGATTCGTCCTTTCCTTCTAAGACACTTGCGGGATGAAAATAAGCAAATAGTCATATTCAATCCCACAAACGACAGGGCCGGCCAAAACCGGCCCTGTCAGATCAGCCTTCCGCGTGAGCGAGGATTTTCCTGGTTGCGCCTGAAACGTCACCCAGCTTGAGACCGGTCTTTACGGAAGCTTCGCGTGCCTTGCCCTTGTCCTGTATGTCCAGCGCACGCGAGGCGACCGCGTTCACTTCGTCACGCGGCAGGACGAGAACACCGCTCTCATCGGCCAGAATGGCATCACCCGGATTGACGACGACACCGCCGCAGGAGACCGGAATGTTGATGCCGCCACCCAGATCATAGAGCCGGGTGGTGATGGGCGAGATGCCCCTGGCCCACATCGGAAAATCGGAATCCTCGATTTCCGTCAGGTCCGTGCAGGGGCCATCCACAATGCCGGCGACGGCCCCCGCCGCCTTCGCCGCGATGGTCACACCGCCGCCCCAACACGCATAGCGGTCGTCCCCCATCCGGTCCACCACCAGAATATCGCCGGGGCGAAGCATTCCGGTTACGTGGTGAAGCAAGGTGGAATCCGGACCCGGTATGGCGATGGTGACGGCGGTGCCCACCACGCGGCGCTTCGGGAGGAGCGGCTGGATGGAACGGTGCATGAAGCCGAAGAAACGCCAGTGTCCGACGGTGGCTGTTTCGACGCCCGACAGGAGCTTGAGATCGCTTTCAGCTATCTGCTCCGGCATGGGGTTGATCGTATACATAAGGCGCCTCCTATGCGCAGGCCTGCAACTGCTTGCCGATGCGGCGATGGCTGACCATCGGGATGAGTGAACGCACACGTTCGATCTGGGCACGCTCGATGCGGGCCGTCACGAAGCCGACACCATCGGAGGCGCGCGCCACCACATGACCCCACGGATCGCAGACCAGCGAGTGACCATAGGTATGACGCCGTTCGCCGTTGGAAACGGTGCTGCCGGTCTGGCCGCAGGCCGCGAAATAGGTCTGGGTTTCGATGGCACGGGCCCGCGCCAGCACCTCCCAGTGATCCTTGCCGGTCTGCAACGTGAATGCGGCGGGAAGAACGATCACATCGGCACCGGCCTTTTCCAGCTCCAGATAAAGTTCGGCAAAGCGGATGTCGTAGCAGATCGCGCAGCCGATCTTGAACCCGTCGAGGTCATAGACGACGACATTCTCGCCCGGCTTGACGGTGGCGGATTCCTTATAGGCCGTCCCGTCCGGCCCGACGATGTCGAACATATGGATCTTGCGATAATGCGCGATCTCCTGGCCTTCGCGATTGAATACGAAAGTGGAATTGTAGATGCGCTTTTCGTTCGGAACCTTTTCCCATCAGGGTACCGGCATGGACAAAGACTTTGTGCTCACGGGCAAAGTCCTGCGCCATTTTGTAGGCAGGACCACCGGGAACGCTCTCGGCTGCCGCAAGTTTTTCTTCCGAAGTACCGCCGTAATATTCGAAATATTCGGGCAGCACGATTAGGTCCGGAGAATCCGTGCGCACGGCATCTTCCATCAATCCCCGCGTAATGCGCAGGTTTTCGGCCTTGTCGGCCTGCGGGCTCGTTTGGATCAGGGTGATCTTCATTTTTTCCTCCAGCGAATGGGTTAGTAATCAGTTCAGTCAGGCAACCAGGGCTTCGCTTTTCAGCATGTTTACGGTCGAGACCATGCCCTGGCGAAGCGTCATGTTCTGGGTGGCGACGACCAGCATCGCGGCGCCCTCGTCCTGCGCGAAGCGCCGTTCGGCTTCGGTCCAGGCGGGCATGATCCACGGCTTCCCGGCAGCGCGTGCAGCAGCCGCGCAGCGGCGCAGGTCGGCCTTGTCGTCATCATTGAAAGCGTAGGCTCCCCGCCCCCGCGCAAGCGCCAGATCCGAAGGGCCGGGAAACAAGCCGTCAACCGTATCGAGCGCAATGATCTTCTCGACATCGGCAAGACTTTCCGCCGTCTCGATCATGGCGAAGCATTTGGTGCGCTTGTTCTCTTTCTCGAAGGCATCGGTGGCCGGGCGGGCATAACCGAAAATGCGGCCGCCAGTATAAGAGCGCGTGCCGACCAGCGGATATTTTGCCGCTTTCGTAACCTGCTGTGCATGTTCCACGCCCAGAATATGCGGAACGATGACGCCATCCGATCCGAAGTCCAGCGCCTGCTGAATGGCTTCTGGCGTCGGCGCCAGCACCTTGGTCAGGGTGGAAAGACCCTGCGCCTTGGTAAAGGCCAGAAATTGGTCCAGTGTCGACAGGTCGAAGGTTCCGTGCTCGAGTTCGAGGACGAAGGACGAGAAGCCGCAGGTCCGGGCAATTTCGAGATAGCTGAAATGCGGTTGCGACATCCAGAGGGCGATATTTTCCATGCTTGAAGTCACTTTCAGTTGGGAGGTTATTTGCCGATTGTGCGTGACAATCCGAGTGTGCGTTCGATGACGAAGATGATGAGCAGCGTCGCCGCGATCAGCACGACCGAGATGGAAGCGGTCATCGGATCGGTGCGGCTTTCGACATAATTGAAGATTTCGACCGGCAGCGTCGTCATGCGTGGCCCGGTGATGAAGAGCGAGATCACCACCTCATCGAAGGACAGGAGGAAGGACAAAGCCGCACTTGCCACCAGACCCGGCATCATCAATGGCAGTGTGATGCGACGGAACACCGTGAACGGGGACGCACCCAGCATCGTGGCGGCCTCTTCGACCGATGGAGGCAAGGTGGAGAACGCGGTTATCATGATGCGGATGACGTAAGGGGTCGTCACGATCAGATGGGCGATCACAAGACCTGTAAATGTGCCGAGAAGTTCCAGCCGCACGAAGACCAACAGAATGGCGAGGCCCAGCACGATGGATGGCAGAAGCAGCGGCGCGGTAAAGAGGTTCAGCACCGCTTCGCGTCCACGGAACTGATAACGGCGGATCGCATAGGCTGCCGGGATACCCGCCAGAAGCGACAGGACGGTAACGACCGATGCAATGCCAAGGCTGATCCAGAACGCCTGGATGAGCGTTTCATGGTGCAGCATTTCCGCATACCACCGCACGCCCCAGCTCTGCGGCGGAAACGTCAGATAGTTATCGTTGCTGAACGATAACGGCACCACCACCAGAATGGGGGCCAGCAGGAACAGGTAAAGCAGGCCGACCAGAAGGCGGAATGGCAATGAAGTTGAACCGATCATCTCATTTCTCCTTGCCGGTCAGTCGATGCGACGTGCGATACGGGAATAGACCATCAGAGCGAGGCCGAAGATGATCAGGACAATGACGGAGGTTGCGGCGGCCCGCGGCCATTCAAGCTGGATCACGGCCTGATCGTAGATTTCCGTCGCCAGCAGGAACACGCGCCCCCCGCCAAGCAGTTTGGGCGTGATGAAGGAACTGATTGCCAGCACGAAGCAAAGCAGGCAGCCAAGCGCGATACCCGGCAAGGTGAGCGGCAGGATGATGCGGCGAAACCGGGTGAAGGCATTGGCGCCGAGGGATGCCGCAGCCTCCTCAAGCGAAGCGTTCAGGCGCCCGAAACCGGCAATCAGCGACAGCGCCATGTAGGGGATCAGGATTTCCACCATGCCGATGAACACACCAAGCGTATTGTTGACGAGCCTGATGGGGGAGGAAATGACGCCGAGGTTCATCAAGGCTCCGTTGACGAGCCCCTGATCCCCTAGAAGCACCATCCAGCCATAGGTGCGCACCACGCTGCTGACGAGCAGCGGCGAGACCGTCACCACGAAAAGAAAGTTGCGCCATACGGGTGAAACACGGTGCAGGAAAAGCGCAATCGGATAGGCGCAGACGAGCGTTGCCAGCGTGATGAATGCGCTCAGCCAGAGCGAGTTGAACACAAGCCCCCAGTTGAAGCTGTCGGTGAAGAAGTTGATGTAGTTTTCGAACGTATAGCGGTCTGTCAGGACACCGCCGCTCTCGCTTTGCAGGAAAGATATCTGCGCCAGATGCGCAACCGGCGCGATAAAGGCGATGAGATTGATCAAGGCCATCGGCAGAAGAAGCGCAACGGCGACGAGACCGTAACGCCTGCGTCTCGACGGCTTTGCCGGGATGATGCCGGTTGATGTGATCGCTGTCATGACGTCAGCTCCCGAAAACCAGCATATCTTCTGGTTTCCATTCGCACAGCAGCCGGTCACCGGTATGGAATGCATGTCCCGCGCTGGCGGTCGGCACTTCAACTTTCAGGCAGGCGCCCTCGATCTCGATGTCGTATTGAACGATGTCGCCGATATAGGTCGTACGCTCAACCACGCCGTGCGCGCTGTTGGTTACGACGCTAACAAGATTGCGATCGCGGTTGGGCGTGAGATTGATGCGATGCGGACGAATGGCGATCTGCCCGGACCCGCGTGACTTTCCATGCGTGTTGCAGCGATAGGCGGCGCTGCCGAGACGGCAGACATTTTCGTCGAGGATCTCGCAATTGTGGACATTGGCGCGACCGACGAATTTGGCGACGAACAGCGAGGATGGCTTTTCATAGATTTCTTCCGGCGAACCAAGTTGCGCCAGCCTGCCGCTATCCATAACGCCCACGACATCGCACATTGTCAGCGCTTCTACCTGATCATGCGTGACGAAGACCGTGGTGATATCGAGGCGTTTCTGAATCTCGCGGATTTCGATCCGCATGTCGTCGCGCAGCTTCGCATCCAGATTGGACAGGGGCTCATCGAGCAGAAGAATACGCGGACGAATGACCAGCGCGCGCGCAAGCGCCACGCGCTGCTGCTGGCCGCCGGACATTTCCTTGGGCTTGCGCGAGCCATAGCCGGGAAGCCGCACCATTTCGAGTGCTTCTTCCACCCGCTTCTTCGCCTCAGCCTTGGCAACCTTGCGCATATCGAGGCCGAAAGCGACATTCTCGGCCACCGTCATATGCGGGAACAGGGCATAGTTCTGGAAAACCAGACCGATATCGCGCTGATGGGGCGGCCTATGCGAAATATCGTTGCCATCGATCAGGATGTTGCCGTCCGAAATCGATGCGAGACCCGCAATCATGCGTAATGTCGTGGTCTTGCCGCAACCGGACGGGCCGAGGAGACCGAGCAGTTTTCCGCGGGGAAGATCGAGATGAAGATCGTCCACTGCCCGGTAATTGTTACCGTAAAGCTTGGTGAGGGCTTTCAACTGTAGAAATGAGCTTTCTGCTGCCATATCGAAACCTGCAAGGGTTCGGTGCCGCCCCGAAAAAACGGGGCGGAAGCGTAAATTTCAGGGTGAGGTAGGTTTAACGACCAGCCGGAATGATCTGGCGCCGCCAGGGATTGAGCAACTTGTCGCGCATATCGCCGATAGTCATCCAGTCGACCGGAATGAGCTTCTCGCGTTGAGCCGTATCCATGTACGGGATGCGCTTTTTCGTTGCGTCGTTCACAGCCGCTTTCGTGTTCGATGGCGCATAGAACATGATCTCGGCGAAACGGGCCTGCGCCTCGGGGCTTATCGCGTAATCGATGAAGGTCCTGGTTGCATCCATGTTCTTGCCGTTGGCAATGGCGCTGATCACATTCACCTGCGCAGCCGTGCCTTCCTTCGGCCCGACCGACTGAAGCTTTCCGCCAGTCTGATCATAATAGAACTGCGCACGCGCATTATAACCGATGGAGAGGGTCGCCGTTCCGTTTGCAACCAGCGTATAGGCATCGGGCTTCGGTTCCCACGTCTGTACGGCAGGCGCCAGTTCCACCAGCTTGTCTACGCCGGGCTTTACGGTCTTCGTATAATCGCCTTCACCGGCAAGCCGGTTTGCAATGATCGTAAGCAGGATGGCCTGAATATCACCACCGCCCTGCGCCGGGATGATGACCTTGCCGCTTTGCTGCTTGTCCCAGAGCGCTTCCCAGCTATCCGGCGCACCTTGCCCAAATGCATCATGATTATAAAGCAGCGAAAGCGTGTCATATGTGATTGGAATTGCAGCGCCGGCGAGTTCCTTGCCGAGCTTAGCCACATCCGCATAATTTTTGAGCGTCGCTGGGTCGAGCTTTTCAACCAGCCCTTCCTCATCGGCTATCTTGGCGACCGAGAGATCGTAGATTACCGCATCCGTCTGCGGCGAGGACTTCTGGGCACGCATGTTGCCAAGCGATGTCGCTGCATTCTGCACCCCGTAATAAGTGACCTTGATGTCGGGATGTTCCTTCTGGAACGGTTCGATGACGGCCTTGACGTAATTGTCCTGAAATGCGCCGCGATAACCCATTACGGTAATTTCCGCAGCATTGGCTGCGAAAACAGTCAGAGCCGAAACACTCAACGCTAAACTCGCCAGAAAAGCCGATTTTCTGTTGATCAGACGTGCCATCAGTCACTCCCCTTTTGTTTGAGAACAAGGTGGAGAATGGTGGCGGGAGCGTCCAACGACTTATTCTGTCCGCCTGTTCGATTTTGCTTTATGCCTTTGAAACTCGGAGCTTTTGCTCCTGCATTTCAGGCGAAGATACTGGTCTGATGAAACCTGCATCCAGCACGTGATGAAATTCTGATCCATTGCCTGTTTTTTGAGCAGATTCCCGCTGAGCGGTAGCCATTCGCCCGTTGCCTTATGCCTTTGTCGCCTCGAAACCACCGGCATCGCAAGACTGGCACGGTCCTTGCTTCTCTAAAATCGAACACCGAGCCGCGCGACACCGCATGACTTGTGGTGATCGATCAACCGAGGATGACAGAGAGACTAGCCGATGACCAAGTACAAGCTCGAATACATTTGGCTCGATGGATGCACCCCTGCTGCCGGACTGCGCGGCAAGACGCAGATCAAGGAATTCGATGCTTTCCCGACGCTCGACCAACTGCCGCTCTGGGGTTTCGATGGTTCTTCCACGATGCAGGCTGAAGGCCGCAGCTCGGATTGCGTGTTGAAGCCGGTCGCGATCTATCCCGATCCTGCCCGCAAGAACGGCGCTCTCGTGATGTGCGAAGTCATGATGCCGGATGGCATCACGCCGCATCCGTCCAACAGCCGTGCAACCGTCCTTGAAGACGATGATGCATGGTTCGGCTTCGAGCAGGAATATTTCTTCTACAAGGACGGTCGTCCGCTCGGCTTCCCGGAACAGGGTTTCCCCGCCCCGCAAGGACCGTATTACACCGGCGTCGGCTACAAGAATGTCGGTTCCATCGCCCGCAAGATCGTCGAGGAGCATCTCGATCTCTGCCTGGATGCGGGCATCAATCACGAAGGCATCAATGCGGAAGTGGCCAAGGGCCAGTGGGAATTCCAGATTTTCGGCAAGGGTTCTAAAAACGCCGCAGACCAGATGTGGATCGCCCGTTACCTCCTGCTTCGTCTTTGCGAGCAGTACGAAATCGACATCGAGTTCCACTGCAAGCCGCTCGGCGATACCGACTGGAACGGCTCGGGCATGCACTGCAACTTCTCGACCAGATACATGCGTGAAGTGGGCGGCAAGGATTATTTCGAAGCCCTCATGGCGCAGTTCGAGAAGAATTTGCAGGACCATATCGACGTTTACGGCCCGGACAACCACATGCGCCTGACCGGCAAGCACGAAACCGCTCCGTGGAACAAGTTCTCCTATGGCGTTGCCGACCGCGGCGCCTCGATCCGCGTTCCACACTCCTTCGTGAGGGATGGATATCGCGGTTATCTCGAAGATCGCCGCCCGAATTCACAGGGCTGCCCATACCAGATCGCTTCGCAGGTCCTGAAGACGATTTCTGAAGTCCCGACCTCGGAAGACGAAGCACTCGCTGCCTGATTTCCAGACGAACGGCCCGGTGGAGGAATTCAGCGGGCCGGTGGTTGGGTTTCTCGGAAAACCGCAAACAACAAAAAAGGCCGGGGCGAAAACGCACCGACCTTCCTGATCATCGCTTTACTACCAGTGCCAGTACATCCGTGGTCAAAAGCATCAAGCGATGAAGGCTATTGCGAGCGACAGACGCGTTCCAGCGCTCTTAAGCAATGCCTATGACAGCCATATAGGCGCACATCTTGTTCAAAACAAGGTCGTGCATCAAATTAGTTCCGGCTTCCCCTTCCCGCGCAAGACCGAAGCATATCGTTCCCAGGATGCCCGAACGACCTGTCTGCGTCCGTCCACATCATCCTCCATGATTATCGATCGCCATCGCACTGCGGAACGTCCGGGCCGTTATCCCCGCTGATCTGAATGAACGGGTGACAGGATTGGGAAACCGAACGAGCGCCGATGGCAGAAGCCTGGGGAGACTGGATTCCTTGCAAACGGCCCAGACTCGAATCATTGACTTTTGAAAATGGCCGCATTTAAACACCTGTCACATTCCTGTAATGGATCAATCCCCCCGCGACCGCGTAACCCGGTGCGCTGCGTAAGAAATCAAGAGTAAATCATGGCAAACGAAGATCTCGAAGCTCGGCATCTGGAGACTCTTGATCGCGACCTTGGCCGCTTCGTCAAGCTGGAAACGGCGGCGAGCTACGTCTCCCGTCCGCTCGTGGCGCCCGGCATCGCTCTTGTATTCATCATGCTTGCCGGGCTTGGAGCGGCGATGCTGCTGGGTCATTCCAGCCAGATGTTCATCGTTGTCGCCGCAGCCGTCTTCGGCGCTTACATGGCGTTGAATATCGGCGCCAATGACGTTGCCAACAATATGGGACCCGCTGTCGGGGCCAATGCGCTGAGCATGGGCGGTGCGATTGCGATTGCTGCCATTTTTGAAAGTGCGGGTGCGCTCATTGCCGGGGCCGATGTCGTCTCGACGGTGGCGACCGGCATCATTGCGCCCGATACGCTCGCAACCCCGGTCATGTTCATCTGGGCGATGATGGCGGCGTTGCTCGCCTCGGCGCTCTGGGTCAATCTTGCCACCTGGATCGGCGCTCCCGTTTCAACCACCCATGCGGTTGTCGGAGGCGTCGTCGGGGCGGGTATCGTTGCGGCTGGCTTTGGAGCGGTGAACTGGTCGCAGATGGCCGCAATCGCGGCAAGCTGGGTTATCTCGCCGGTGCTGGGTGCGATCATAGCCGCCGGTTTTCTCTGGCTGATCAAAGCCCGTATCGTCTACCGCGCGGATAAGATTGCCGCTGCCCGCGTTTGGGTGCCCATTCTTGTCGGTCTGATGGCTGGCACCTTTGCAACCTATCTGATCATGAAGGGGCTGAAGCAGCTGGTCGATGTATCGATCGAGGTCGCTCTCGCCATCGGGCTGGCTTTCGGGCTTGCAAGCTGGCTAACCTTGATCCCGGTCATTCGCCGCCAGTCGCAGGGGCTCGAAAACCGCAACAAATCGCTGAAAGTCCTGTTCAGCATTCCGCTGGTTGTTTCGGCGGCGTTGCTTAGCTTCGCCCATGGTGCAAATGACGTGGCCAATGCGGTCGGTCCGCTTGCGGCGATTGTTCAGACATCGCAGACGGGCACGTTGATTGACGGTGTCGAGATTCCGCTCTGGGTCATGCTGATCGGCGCTTGTGGCATTTCGTTCGGCCTGTGCCTGTTCGGTCCGAAGCTCATCCGGATGGTTGGCAATCAGATCACCAAGCTGAACCCGATGCGGGCCTATTGCGTGTCGCTTTCCGCCGCGATCACCGTCATTCTCGCCAGTTGGCTGGGATTGCCGGTCAGTTCAACCCACATCGCCATTGGTGCGATCTTCGGCGTCGGATTCTTTCGCGAATGGGATACGGAACGCCGGCTGAAAAAGGCGCGCCAGGCCCTGCCGCTTGAATCCATCCCGGTTGAAGAGCGTCGCCGCCGCAAGCTGGTTCGCCGTTCTCACGCGCTGACGATTGCCGCAGCCTGGGTGGTAACGGTTCCCGCTGCCGCAATTCTGTCGGCCATTCTGTTTGCCTTGCTGAACCAGTTGCCCGTGGGGAATTCCTGATTCAGCGAGCTAAAGCGTGTCGCATTTATCATATTCACAAAACACGCTTTAAGCTTTCGTGCATGTCTTTATCCCAAAACCGGTTCCCACTTTTGGGAGACATGCTTTAGGCTCCGCCGAGAATTGTAAAAGCCCCGAGCTGCAAGCCCGGGGGGTTGTCCCCGCTACTGCTCACGCCATGGGAGCCCCGGATAGAAGCTGGATTGAGCGTCAAGAAAATGCTCCAATCCCGTGGACTGATTGACACCATCATAGGGTCATCAAGGCAGGCGGCATAAATGGAATTCAAGGAGACTGGCATGAGCGTGCAATTTGCCCCGCAGCTGACGGTGTGCGGGATTGAGGAACTGGCCGGGCAGCGAGCGCGAAAGGTCACCCATGTTCTGTCGCTGGTCGATCCAGACCTTCCCGAACTGGATGCGTTTCAGACTTTCGAGCAGCATCATCGCGTGACGTTGCGCTTTCACGACATCATCAATGCCGCCGACAATCACACAATGCCAACGCCGGATCATATGAGCTCGATCCTCCAGTTCGGCTCGGACTTCCTCGCTGCACAGAACGGGGAAGCGCCGCGCCACCTGCTGGTCCATTGCCATATGGGCGTGTCGCGTTCGACGGCGGCCATGGTTTCGCTCATGGCGCAGGGCAATCCCGACGAAAACGCTGAAAACCTTTTTGCGCGCCTTGTCGCCATTCGCCCGCAGGCCTGGCCGAATTCACAGATGATCGGCTTTGCCGACGAGCAGCTTGGGCGTAAAGGCGAACTGACCGACGCATTGCGCAGGCATTACGGCCGCCAGATCGAACGCAACCCGCAATTTACGGAATGGATGACAAGGCTGGGCCGTCAGGCCGAGCTTCAGATGGCGATACCGGCTTCACCGTCGACGGCATCATCGATGTGACCACATCAGCCTGCGAAAGAAAAAGGCGCCTTTCGGCGCCTTTTTCCTAACTTATCAATCGACCAGCCCATATCAATATACAGGCGCCGATGAAGCCCGCGATCAGATAGCCCAGCCAGCCGCCGAACGAAACACCGAGCAATCCGAAGATAAAACTCGCTACGGCTGCGCCGATGATACCGAGAATGATATTCATGAATATCCCGGTATTGCTGTTCATGAAATTGGAGGCAATCCAGCCGGCCAGACCGCCGATGATGATTGCCGCAATCCAGCCTATTCCTGCGCTTCCCATCGAGAACCCTCCTGATTACAGTCCGGCGGGCACCTTGCCGCCGTTATCCTTCAGTTTCTGAATGACCTGCTTGTGCAGCCAGACATTCATGGTCGCGGAATCACCCGTGTCACCGGTATAGCCCAGTTCCTTGGCAAGTTCCTTGCGGTGCTCCAGGCTGCTGTCGAGGCCAAGAGCCTTCATCAGATCGACGATCGAAGTCTTCCAGTTGAGCTTCTGGCCGCTTTTGGCAACGGCGGCATCAAGAATAGCGCCTACGTCGACGCTGCCCGCAGCAGCGGGTGCCGACTGTGCCGGAGCGGCAGCGCTCGGCGATGCGGTTGGCGTCGGCGCTGGCGAAGCAGCGGTTTCCGTGGAAGGCGTTGCAGCCTGCGCCTCTCCCCAAATGGCGTTCTTAATCTTGTCGAAAATCCCCATCACGAACTCCAATCGTTGAAAAATCGATATGCCCCCAAACTCCCGACTTAGGACGATCGGAAACCTGGACACAGCAAATCATCCGGTGATTCCCGGACAAACGCTCGAAGTAAATGAAGATGAAGCGGTTTTGTTCCCTATAAAGTTGTAACAGAAAGTTTCAGCGTGTCTTGATCGCGCATCTGTGCAGCTAGGCGCGTGCCGATCGGACGTGCCGGAATCAGCCTGATGTTCTGCGCCGGACATATCGCCAGCCCGAAACAATCCCCTATCTTGTTACGCATCAGCCCCGAACAAGGGAGTGGCCGCGCGTGCACAAGCAGCTTGTTACGTTCAATGCCGGTTCGTCGACCGTCAAGATCGGCACCTTCGCCTTTGACGGACAGCAACTCCGAAAACGGGCGCGGGGCGAGATTGATCTGAACGAATCTCCCGTGACCTTTCGATTGCGCGGTGAAAGCGGGAACCTCGACATTGCCCTGGCATCTGCGGATGCCGGGAATATCGTCAGCATTCTGGAAGAACTGTTCGCACGATTGTCCGATCATATCAGCCCCGGCAACATTCTCGGCGTCGGTCACCGCGTCGTCTTTGGCGGGGATCAATTCGCCGGGCCGGTCTTGTTAGACGACAAACATATCGAAGCCATCGAGAGCCTTTCCATTTACGCGCCGCTCCACCAGCCCAAAAGCACAGCTCTGATAAAGGCCGTCCGGAAACTCCTCCCCCATCTTCCGCAGGCGGCCTCCTTCGATACCGCCTTCCACCAGACCATACCGGACAAGATCAGGCGTTTTGCGGTTCCCATCGCCCTCCACGAACGCGGAATAAAGCGATATGGCTTTCACGGCTTGTCCTACAAATCCATCATCGCGAACTTTTCCCGACGAGTGCCGGAGCTTGCTGGCGGGAGGATCGTCGCCGCACATCTGGGAAGCGGGGCAAGCCTGTGCGCCATGGACGGCGGCAAAAGCGTCGACACCAGCATGAGCTTTTCCACGCTTGACGGCATTCCGATGGCGACCCGTTGCGGAACCATCGATCCCGGCGTTCTCCTTCATTTGTTGCAGCAGGAAAACATGCAGGCGGATGCGCTTGCCGACCTGCTTTATCATCGCTCCGGCCTTCTCGGATTGTCCGGGATAAGCAGCGATACACGCGACCTGCTCGCAAGCGATGATGCCCGTGCCCGGGAAGCCATCGACATTTTCACCGCGCGCATTGCCGGTGAAATATGCAGGCTCGCCGCGACGCTCGGCGGACTGGATGCCTTGATCTTCACCGCCGGTATCGGGGAGCACCAGCCCGCAATCCGAGAGGCGGTCTGCGAGCGTCTTTCCTGGCTTGGTTTTGAAATCGACGCTGCCGCCAACAAAAACAATGCTTTCCGGATCACGCGCCCAACCTCGCCGGCAGCGGCCTTCGTGTTTGCTACCGACGAGGAACAGATTATCGCCGCCGAAACGCTGGACGCTCTTCGGAACCCCGCAGTTACAGCGCCCGCCGCATCTGCGTAACCATCCGCGAAGGAGACAGAGAATGACCAAAGCACCGGCCCAAGGCCCCCTGGCACCTCAGCAGCTCGCGCTGATCGATCGCTACTGGAAAGCGGCGAACTATCTTTCGGTGGGGCAGATCTACCTGATGGACAATCCCCTGCTGCGCAAACCGCTGGAACCTGAGCATATCAAGCCACGACTGCTCGGCCACTGGGGGACGACGCCCGGCCTGAATTTCATTTACGCGCACCTCAATCGCATCATTCGGGAAAGAAATGCCAACATAATCTACATATGCGGGCCGGGGCACGGTGGACCGGGCATGGTAGCGAACACCTATCTGGAAGGTTCCTATTCTGAAATCTATCCGGGCGTGAGCGAGGATGAGGCAGGAATGCGCAAACTGTTCCGGCAGTTTTCCTTTCCCGGCGGCATACCAAGCCATGTCGCGCCGGAAACCCCGGGCTCGATCCATGAGGGCGGCGAGCTGGGATATGCGCTTGTGCACGCCTATGGCGCCGCTTTCGACAATCCTGATCTGGTGGTCGCCTGTGTGGTCGGCGATGGAGAGGCGGAAACGGGAACCCTTGCCGCCTCGTGGCATTCCAACAAGTTTCTCAATCCCGCACGCGACGGCGCCGTGCTGCCGATCCTTCATCTGAACGGCTATAAAATCGCAAATCCCACCATCCTCGCCCGCCTTTCCGATGACGACCTCACCAGTCTCTTCAGGGGCTATGGCTATGAGCCGTTCTTCGTCGAGGGCAGCGAACCCGAGGCCATGCACCAACAGATGGCAGCAACCCTCGATGCGATCTTCGCCCGGGTCGAGACGATAAAGCGAAGTGCCGATGTGAAATCACCGGAGCGCCCCCGCTGGCCCATGATCATTCTGCGAAGCCCGAAAGGTTGGACCGGCCCGAAGGAGGTCGACGGGCTGATCGTAGAGAATTACTGGCGATCGCATCAGGTTCCCGTCGCTAATTGCCGCGAAAATGATGCGCATCGCAAAATTCTTGAAAACTGGATGAAAAGCTATGACCCGGAGGACCTGTTTGACGAAAAAGGTGCGCTGAAGCCCGAACTGCGCGCGCTCGCGCCGCAGGGCGAACGGCGCATGGGGGCCGGCCCGCATGCAAATGGCGGCTTGCTTCGCAAGGAACTGCACACGCCCGACTTCCGGCAATATGCCGTCGAGGTCACCGAACCGGGAGCGCTGGAAGGGCAATCCACCAAAATACTCGGTGAATATCTGCGCGACGTGCTGAAGCTGAACGAGCGGGAGAAGAATTTCCGTGTCTTCGGTCCCGATGAGACCGCTTCAAACCGTCTCGGCGCGGTCTTCGATGCCAGCGACCGCGTGTGGATGGCTGAAACCTTAGACATAGACGACCATCTGTCGGCCGATGGCCGCATCATGGAAGTATTGAGCGAGAATCTGTGTCAGGGCTGGCTGGAGGGCTATCTGCTGACCGGAAGGCACGGGTTTTTCTCCTGCTACGAAGCCTTCATCCATATTGTCGATTCCATGTTCAACCAGCATGCAAAATGGTTGCAGGTCGCGCGCGAACTGAAATGGCGAAAACCGATTTCATCGCTCAACTATCTTCTGACCTCTCATGTCTGGCGTCAGGATCATAACGGCTTTTCCCATCAGGACCCGGGCTTTGTCGATCTGGTGGCCAATAAGAGCGCCGATATCATCCGCGTCTATTTTCCCCCGGACGCCAACACGCTGCTGTGGGTTGCCGATCACTGCCTTAAAACCTGGGATCGCATCAACGTCATCGTGGCGGGAAAACAGCCTGAACCGCAATGGCTGTCGATAGACGAGGCCGTGCGCCATTGCGAAGCCGGTCTCGGCATATGGGACTGGGCCGGAACCGAGGACGGTCTGGAACCCGACATCGTGATGGCCTGCGCGGGTGATGTGCCAACGATGGAAGTTCTCGCCGCTGTTTCTCTCCTGCGCCAGTCCCTGCCGCATCTGCGCATCCGCGTCGTCAATGTCGTGGACCTGATGGTTCTGCAATCACCGCAACACCATCCGCACGGCATTGCCGACGACGAGTTCGACCGCATCTTCACGACCAACCGGCCCGTCATCTTTGCTTACCACGGTTATCCCTATCTCATTCACCGGCTGGTCTATAAACGCACCAACCATTCCAATTTCCACGTGCACGGCTTTATCGAACAGGGAACCACGACCACGCCTTTCGACATGACGGTGCTGAACGAACTGGACCGGTTTCATCTGGCCATGGCGGCTGTCAGGCGGCTGCCAATCGGCAATGACGTGGCGGGTCCTTTGATCGCCACGTTCGAGGAAAAGCTGGTTCTTCACAAACGTTACGTGCGGGAACATGGCGAAGACATGCCGGAAATCCGGGATTGGAAATGGGACGCACGGCTGTAAGCAACCGCGCGAAGAAGCGCGGCGCCCGCAGGCACCGCGCTTCAGGTTCAGCCAGTGTCGCAGGCGCCGTGAGGGCGCGATGCTGACGTGCGGGTTTTCTCACCAGCGCTTCAACCCCAGCAGTTTCTCGCCAAGCAGGGTCAGCGCGACTGTCTCGGCGTTGTGTTTTTCCCATTCGCGCGGATCACCGGGAAAAGCGTCGCGCCTTGGATGATCGCGCTCCCGCCAGAGCCGGATGCGTTCCAGTCGTTCGGTCTCGTTTTCCCATTCGGCAGGGTGCATGGAGATATATTGCGCCATGCGCACCCGGTTGTCGGAATGGTTCGGCCTGACGCCATGCGCCAGCAGCGAATTGAAGATCATCAGGTCGCCTGGCTCCATGTCGATATTGACCACTTCGAGCCCGGTCATGTCGGGATGCATGGGGTCGCGGTCGTCCGGCTGTGTTTTCACCCATTCCTCGAAATGCTCGAACAGATAGGGCACGCACTGGAAACCGCCCACATCGCCATCCTGCTTCTGCAGGCTAAGCACACCCTGCACGCCGATTGGCAGAGGCCGGATCGAAGTGTCCACGTCCCAATGAATGAAGCCGTGCGGGTTGCCCTTGATCTTCTTTGGCGGATTGAGGTTGGCCCGGTCGATGGTGACCCAGAGGTCCTCCCTGTCCCATATATCGACAAAGACGTCATAGACACGCTGCTCCATACGATTGTCCCAAAGATACTGGTGATTGTAGATTTCCAGCATCCCGGTATTGTTGAGCTCCTTCATCTTGTGCTCGCGCCGCTGCGGCGCATACCAGGTTGAAGGGTCTTTCGGGTCCTTTTCGTCGAATTCCCAGAGCAGATCGACAAGACGCGCAACATTGGCCGCCGGGACGGCCTGACGGACGATGACATATCCCCTTGTCGTCCAATGTTCCCAATCGGCCTTTGACAGGACGCGCAGCGGCAGGTTCTTCCTGATGTCCTTCAACTGGATCGTCGCGGCTGCGGTCGGATGGCTGTCGCGCTTGGTCATTGTGGTGTCCTGCATATCGTTCTCCCATCATATGCTTGCCCGGAACCGGGGATGCAGGAAAGCTAATGGTTTCCCGCGCGCCATGTTGCGCCCAAATGGACAAAACTGATACTATTCCAGCGTCGAACCTGTACCCCAAGGCAACATGAAGCCACTTCTTGAACATTTGCCCGCATCGCCGGACGCTTCCTGGAGCATGCTCAATCGGCGTCTCGACGATGCGATCCCCTTCGAATGGCATCATCATCCCGAGTTTGAATTGACGCTGACGCTCAATTCCCGCGGCCAGCGCTTCATCGGAAACCACGTCGCCGAATACGACCATGGCGATCTCGTCCTCATTGGCCCCGATCTGCCGCACACATGGGCCTCGCGCGAAAAACTCGACGAGACAAAACCGCACGTGGCGCTTGTCTTCTGGTTTCGAAGGGAATGGATAGATGGCCTGACGGGGGGATCGGTGGAGCTGGCTCCCATCCGTCGCCTGATATCCGACGCCGGCACGGCTCTGGCGTTTGATCCGGCGCTCGGTCGTCGCCTGTCGGCGGATTTCGAGGCGCTGTTCCTGCATCCGCCGGCGCAGCGGCTGATCGGCCTGCTGACGATACTGGCAAAGCTCGCGGAGGAGCGCACGAGACAGCCACTTTCGTCCGTCATTCCCCAGCAGCATGTGGGCGACCGCTCAAGGATCGACCGGGTACTCGTGCATATCCATAAGCACTATCACGCGCCCCTGCGCATGGAGGAGCTTGCCGAAATCGCGTTCCTCAGCATTTCGGGCCTGCATCGCCTGTTCCAGCGGCACACTCAGATGAGCGTCTCCGAATATGTGATCGCCTTGCGGATCGGCGAATCCTGCTCGCGGCTTTCGGGTACGAACCAGCCCATCCAGCACATAGCCGCCGAAGTCGGCTACGCTTCCCTCGCCAATTTCAACCGGCAGTTCAGACGGTTGCGCGGCATGTCCCCGCGCGAATACCGAATGTCCTTCCGCCGGTAGGTTCGACGTTAGGCAAAGGCTCACTCACCTGCCATTGGGCTCAGGACTGCTCTGGAAAACGCATAATCAGAGGTCCTTGATCAGAAAGACCTCGGATTGGGGCTGAAACTTTCCAAAGGAAATGGCTCCGGCCTCGCGAAAGCCATTGCTCCGGTGAAATTGCTGAGGTTCCTTCTCGTCGGCAACACTCGATGTCATCAATTGCGTGGCCTGTTGTTCCCGCATCGCGGTTTCCCAGCGCTGGAACAGCAATCCGCCAATGCCGCGCCGCCGGTATTGGGGAATGACCCAGATCATATCCATGTAGGGGATAACACCCCAAAACCAGCTGTAGCGAAGAAATCCGGCAGGCTCCGCATCGGTAAGAGTAATGATATACTCGCCAGCGGAAAGACAGCGCTTCACCCAGTGCGCAGGCACGTGCGGGTCATGGCTGATCAGCCAGTCCGTATATCGGATATCAGCGGTAATAACATTCGCGTTCATTCTCTGCCTGTCATTTTGTCCGCTCCATTGGCCCCGTCGTTCGGGACCGGACCGCTTCGCCATGAGTTGTCCGTGGCAAGAAAATCGACGAACGCCCGCAGTTTCGGCGAGAGATGGCGGCTCGACGGCCACATGACCTGCAAGGGCGTGGGAATATCGAGATAATCCTCGAGAACGCTGACCAGTGTCCCGTTCGCCAATTGGGGGCGTACGCTCAGATCCGGGATGGAAACAAGGCCGATGCCTTGCTCCGCCAGGGATATTTGCGGCTCCAGTGAATTCAGCACCATGCGGGCGGTCAGGTCGGCTTCGAAGATTTCATCTTGCCTTCTGAAACGCCAGCGGTCGAGCTTGCCGGTCGTGGGGAAGCGGTAAACCAGGCACGAATGGCGCGCCAGATCCTCCGGCTTTTCCGGCACACCATTCCTGCGCAGATAATCCGGAGAGGCAACGACCGCCCGGCGATAGGAGCCGAGCTTGCGGGCCATCAAACGGGAATCGCCCTGATGGCCTGTACGGATCACGGCATCGAACCCCTCCTCGATCACGTCCACAAGCCGATCGGTAAAGTCGAGTTCCAGTTCTATTTGCGGGTGGTGGCGCGCGAAAACCGCAATGGCCGGCAGGAACAATGCGCCCAGCGACGGCAGGCTGACGCGGAGCCTGCCGCTCAGTTCCTGACAGGTCTGCGACAATTCACTTTCGGCCATCTCGAATTCACACAGGATGCGGTGGCATCGGTCGAGAAACTTCACGCCTTCCGGCGTCAGCGAAATGCTGCGGGTGGAACGATGGAACAGCCTTGTGCCGAACCGTTCCTCCAGCCGCACCACTGCCTTGCTTACAGCAGACGGCGAAATGCTCAACCGACGCCCCGCCTCCGTGAAACCTCCGGTTTCGGCTGCCTGCACGAAAGCGCGCAATGCGCCAAGACTGTCCATCCTCTGAGCCTCCATGCCCGACATAAATGTCAAAAGTATTTGGAATTATAGCCTACTTTTCTTGATTGGCGAGATTGAGCAATTTCCCCAACCCGATTTACCAATAGGATTTTGCTCCATGACATCCACCTCCACCCCTCGACAAAGCACGGAAAGGCTGCCCGTCGGGGCGCTGCTGGCCCTCGCCATGGCGGGCGTCATCACGCTCATGACCGAAGTCATGCCCGCTGGCCTTCTTCAACAGATCAGCCCCAGCCTCGGCATTACCGACAGTCTGGCGGGGCAGATGATATCCGTTTACGCCGCAGGCTCGTTTCTCACCGCCATTCCGCTCATCACTTTCACGCAAAAACTGCGCCGTCGCCCGCTTCTGCTCATGGCGATCGTCGGCTTCGCGGTGGTGAATGCCGTAACCGCCCTTTCCAACAGCTTCGCGCTGATGCTCATCGCCCGGTTCTGCGCCGGAATATCCGCCGGCCTGGTGTGGGCGTGGCTTGTTGGCTATGCAGCCCGGCTTGCGCCATCGCATCTTGCCGGACGTGCGATTGCCATTGTCGGCATCAGCGCGCCGCTGGCATTTTCCTTCGGCGTTCCGGCAGGCACATTTATCGGTGCGCTGGCCGGATGGCGGCTCGCTTTCGGATTGATGAGCCTTCTCGCGCTTGCCCTCGCCATCATGATCCACTTCATCGTGCCGGACCTTCCCGGACAGAAGCAGGAACAGCGGTTTTCCGTGCCGGATACACTGCGCATACCGGGCGTGCTGAAGATACTCGGCATGACGCTGGCATTCGTGATCGCACATAATATCCTTTACACCTATGTGTCGCCGTTCCTGAGCCTTTCCGGCCTGTCGGCCCGCGCCGACATGGTGCTCTTCATCTTCGGCATTGCGGGAATTGCCGGTCTCTGGGTCGTCGGCACGTACATCGACCGCAAGCTGTGGCCAATGATGCAAGGCAGCATCATCGTTGTTGCCGTCTGCGCCATCGCCTTCGGGGTCTGGAACACCTCGCCGCTGATCGTTCTTGCCACCGCCGGCCTGTGGGGACTGATTTTTGGCGGCGTTCCAACGCTGCTTCAGACAGCGCTCGCCAAAGCTGCCGGCAGCGCGGCGGACGTGGCGCAAGCAATGCTCGTCACCTTCTGGAATCTCGCCATTGCCGCAGGGGGACTGATCGGCGGCCTTGTTCTCGGCGGTTTGGGCGCAGGCTATCTTCCCTGGGCGATGGTCGCATTTCTCGCGGTCACATGGCTGATTTCGCTTCAGTCACATGCCGTTGAGCTCTCTGCTGAAACGCAACCATAAGCCGGGGAACGAGGGACATGGGCTCGGCAAATGCTGGACATGGAATGCCGGGCGTGGCTGGCTTCCAGCAGTCTCGTCCGCTCATGTCACCTCTTGCGCGCCACGATATAGGGGCGATTATCGTTGCCCCTCGCGGCGTGGCGTTCAACGGCAAGGATATCGAAGCCCGCCGCAGATATTTGCTGGCTCAGTTCCGTCGCCGGGAAGACGCCCGCATAGGGCGCCTTGCCGATCAGGCGCATCGCGGGCAATGCCAGCCGGATGAGCGGGTTCATGTCGCCCACGCAAGGCGTCTTGGAAATGAACAAGCCTCCCGGCTCAAGCAAAGTGTGGATCGAGCGCAGCGTGTCCGACAGGTCACGAACCAGATGGAGATAGTTGAAACCAAGAACCACGTTGAACCGTGCCGCCTCTGAGGCAAGCGCCTGCGCAGTCGCCGTTCGGAAGGAGAGAGCCGGGACCGGGGCAGCGGCAAGCTTTTCGTTGGCAATCGCGATCATTCCGGCAGAAAAATCTGTCGCTAGATAATGCTGAACAGCACCGGCAAGCTTAAGCGCTGTCGTTCCTGTTCCGCAGCCCAGTTCCACCACCTTGTCGCTTGCACCAAGCAAAGCCCGGGTCCGGTCCAGCGTGCGCTCATAGCCGATCTGATCCGCGATCTTGCCCATGGCATATTTCCGCGATGTCCGATCCCAGAAACGCGCATCGCTTGCTGTGTTCATGAAGGGCCGCCTCCCAACCACCGTTGCACGCATGAATAGTGCAGAAATGTGATTGCGTGAAGAGGCGGCTCTCCGCGCCCGGGCTGATGAATGCTTCAATCAGCAAAGGCTTTTCTGTCTGGTGCGACGCTGAACCAGATAGGTAGCAACGGTAGCAGCGAACAGCAGCAATGCCGTTGCCACCACGACAGCGACATAGGCATTCTCGAACGCCTGCGAAGCGAGCGTGGTCAACGCACGGGCGTCAGCGGCGGCCATCGATTGCGCTGCAAGCAGCGCCTCATCAAGGCTGTCGCGGACAACAGGAGGAATGCCTGAACCGGCTGGCAGAACGAGGCTCGCCGTATAGAACGCTGACAGGATACTGCCGAAGATCGTTACGCCCAGAGCATTGCCAAGCTCGAACGAGACTTCCTCCACCGAAGCGGCCATCCCCGCTTTTTCGGCAGGCGCGCTTCCCATGATCGAGGATGATGCGCCGGTCATCGCACAGCCGACGCCAAAGCCAAGGACGGCAAGCCCCGCCAGATAGAAGTGCGCCGAGATCCGGTAGGTGAGGATGTAGATCATCACCCCGAGCGCCGTAACGCCGAGCGATATCCAGAGCACCTTGCCCGCACCGAAGCGCGGCAACATTGCGCCCGCAAGCGGCCCCGCAACGAAAGCTGCCAGCGGGATAGGCAGAATGGTCAGGCCCGCCTGGAGCGGTGTCATGCCTTCGATCAGCTGCATGCGCTGGCTGAAAACCAGTTCCATGCCGGTCATCGAGCCCGACGCGACCAGAGCTGCAAACACGCCCAACGAGAACAGTCTCGTCCTGAACAGCGAGAAATCGATCAGTGGTTCAGCGCTTGCAAACTGTCTGCGGACGAAGATCGTCGTGGCAGCAAGGCCGATGACGAGCGCTGCCGCAAAAATGGACATGGAAGCATCGCGCTTTGCAAGTTCCTTGACGGCATAGGTGAGCGCGATCAGCCCCACCATGATCTGGATCGACCCGACCAGGTCCCATTTGCGCTGTGAGCCGAGCGGACGGTTTTCAAGGTGGAAGGCCGAAAGCCCGAGCGCAACCAGAACGACCGGCACATTGATCAGAAAGACCGAACCCCACCAGAAATATTCCAGCAGAATGCCGCCCGCGACCGGACCGATGGCAGCGCCACCCGAAGCGATTGCCGCCCATATGCCGATGGCAAGCGAGCGTTCTTTCTCATCGGTGAACGTGAGGCGGATGATCGAAAGTGTGGCAGGCATCATCATGGCCGCACCGCAGGCAAGGAATGCGCGCGCCGCAATCAGAATTTCCGGATTTGGCGAATAGGCTGCACAGAGCGAGGCAAGGCCAAACACCGCCAGCCCGTTCATGAACATGCGCTTGTGGCCGAGCTTGTCACCGAGCGTGCCGAGGCCCGGCAGCAGACCTGCTACCACCAGAGGGTAGATGTTCATGATCCAGAGCTTTTCCGAAGCGCTGGCCGCCAGATCATGGGTAAGACGCGGCAGGGCTGTGTAAAGCACCGTCATATCCACGACGATCAGGAACAACGCGCTGGAAACAATTGCGAGAACGAGCCAGCGATTTTGCGGCAACATCGGTTCATACCTTTTCAATACGGTCGTATTCAAACTTGTCAGAGGTGCCGACGTAATATAAATCCGTCCGTATGGAAAGTAAGAAATTGCAAAAAACGGGTCGCCCGCGCTCGATCGACCGCGATCATGTGCTCGACATGGCCGAGAAGCTGGTTGAGGAAGGCGGCATCCTTGCGCTGACCATGGACGCGGTGGCGCAGGCCGCCGGTGTAACCAAGGGCGGCGTGCAATATTGCTTCGGCAACAAAGACGGGCTGATGAAAGCCATGATCGAACGGCTGGGCGACCGGTTCGACGATCAGGTGGCGGCACGCAAGCGGCATAAGAATGACGCGATCTCACACATAGCGGCCCATATAGCGGTGACGCGCGAAAGCGACGCAGACGACGATTCGCGGTTTGCAGCCATGATGGCGAGCCTGATACCCAACTCCCATTATCTCGAGGAAACCCGCGCCTGGTATCGCAGGCAATGGGACGGGCTAGATGTTTCGACGCCGGAAGGACGGCGGGCGCGCTTGGCATTCATTGCCAATGAGGGCGCATTCTGGCTGAGAAGCTTCAACCTGTTCGAGCTGACACAGAAAGAATGGCAGTCGATCTTCGATGATATCGAAGAGCTTCTTGGCGAGCATTCAAAAGGGCGCGAATAGGTTTCAACGGCGGATCGAAGTTGGCGCTCGCTCCATCATCGCTACCGGCAGGGACAAGAAATCTGTGCCATTAGAGCGGTTCCTATTCTAACAGAATCGCCGGAACCGCTCTAACTATTTGTTTTGTCGCATTATCCAACGCATCGGAGCGGGATAAGAAATCAGTCCAGTGAACTGATTTCCCCGCGTAAACGTTTCACACTTTTGCTGGAAATGCTCTAGGGCGCGTTTCGAGAACCGTTTCACAGTTTTCGGGATGCGCTCCGGCCTCAAGAAATCTTCTTTCGGTATTCTGTAGGGCCTAGTCCCGTATGGCGTTTGAAATATTTACTTAAGTAAGACGCATCTGCAAATTCAAGATCATGTGCAATTTGCTGCATTGACCTTTTTGGCTGCATCAACTGTTTCTTGATTTCCAGTATTACCTGTCGATCGATCAACGTTTTCGGGGCATCATTAAAAAATCTCTTGGTGAGTTGCGAGAGATAATAAGGTGTCACATTCAGGAGACCCGCATAAAAGGACACTTCACGCTGATGTCTGCAATGCAGGAATATCAGCTCCCAGAATTTCCAGCAGAGCGCTTCCTGCCTGCTGTAATCATTTTTCTCGGAAATATCGAAACCGGCGGCCTTATGCGAAAGCCACAAGAACAGATTCTGAAACTGATTGACCAGAATGGTTCTCTGATATTGCAGCGGCTCTTCGTAAATGAAAGCGGTCATCTTCTCCCAGACCGAGAGAAAACGAATGGTACGCTCATCGGCCTTAAAAAACGGATGCCGGCTTAGAAACAGAAACAACTCGTTTGGCAATCCATAAGCAATATCCGAGGCTATGGAGCGCTCTATCAGATAATAAGAGCAGGAAAAATCAGATGATCTATTGCTCACAGAAGCGATGGAATCGTCATAAAGAACCAGAAAATCGTCTTTCTGCATCTGGTAGCTTCGGAAATTCACCTCGAATTCGGCCGAGCCATTCTGGCAAATGAGCAGCACAACATAGCTCAATGACAATAGCTGGTTATCGTCTTCCTCGAGCCGACCTTTCCCGATCCCGAACTCGACGCCTTCGGCGGGGCGCAAGGAGCAACCTGTTTTCATTTTGTCCATCATTGCAGCGCAATCGCTTCAGATAAAGACCGTTTGTTTTCATTATTACCTACTTCACCCGGTTCCTTCCATTGTCAACTTTTCCCTGCCTTCGTTAAAAGCCGGGGACAGCAACCCTCGATAGAAATGAGAAGAACCATGCTTGAAACCGAACGTCTGATCATGCGGCCATGGCAAGATAGCGATGCAGCCAGCCTGTATAAATATGCCAGCGATGATCGGGTGGGACCGATTGCCGGCTGGCCAGTTCACCAGAGTGAGGAAGAAAGTCTGGAAATTATCCGGACCGTGTTTTCGCATCCGGAAGTCTATGCCGTCACCCTGAAAGAGGACAATGTCGCCATCGGCATGGTGGGATTACTGATCGGCAAGGACAGTAATTTTGATATCGCCGCCAATGAAGCAGAGGTTGCCTACTGGATCGGTGTCCCCTTCTGGGGAAAGGGCCTTATTCCGGAAGCTGTGAAGGAACTGATGCGCCATGCCTTCGAAGACCTGAAAATGGCGGCTCTGTGGTGTGGTTATTTCGCCGAAAACGAGCAATCCTTCAAAGCCCAGGCGAAATGTGGCTTTAAACATCACCACACGGAAGAGAAGCAGTTCAACCAGTTCATGAATGACCATCGCGTCGAACATATAAGCCATATCGGCTTGGATGAGTGGCTGGACTTACAGAAGTGATTTTCGGTGCAAACAAGGTTTGTGTGGGGCTTTGCGGCCCCTGCTCCTTTTCTGGGTTGCGGCGGATGCGAGCGATTATCCGGCTATTTTGCCCCTTTAAACGCCAAAACCCGCCGCTTGTGCGACGAGTTTTATTTTTGGTTGCGGGGGCAGGATTTGAACCTGCGGCCTTCAGGTTATGAGCCTGACGAGCTACCGGGCTGCTCCACCCCGCGTTATGGGTGCGATATTATGACCGGTTTTGGTATTTTTTGGCGCTTTGGGCGTGATTTGGTCTGTTTTGCATGGGTTTGAGAAGATGGATTGATTTGTGTGCTTAGCAGACCTGGCAGCGACCTACTCTCCCGCATCTTAAGATGAAGTACCATTGGCGCTGGAGCGTTTCACGGCCGAGTTCGGAATGGGATCGGGTGCAGCCGCTCCGCCATAACCACCAGGTCGGCGAAGAACACAAATGAGAAGCTGGTTCAGGGCAGTAAGGCAGTAGGGGAATAGGGCAGTATGTTTGGTCTGCGCCTATCCTTTGCCTTTGTGCTTTGTCTTTCTGTGCAGGCGATGGTTAAGGGCTTTAGGCAACATATTGCCTTATTGCCCTACTGCCATATTGCCTTCATCGAACTTCGTTCGATGGATATTGTAAATGGGAGTGATCAAGTCGATCGAGCTATTAGTACCGGTAAGCTGCATGCGTTGCCGCACTTCCACACCCGGCCTATCAACGTGGTGGTCTTCCACGGCTCTGATAGGGAATACTCGTTTTCAGGTGGGTTTCCCGCTTAGATGCCTTCAGCGGTTATCCCGTCCGTATATAGCTACCCTGCTATGCCGTTGGCACGACAACAGGTCCACCAGAGATACGTCCATCCCGGTCCTCTCGTACTAGGGACAGATCCTGTCAATATTCCTACACCCACGGCAGATAGGGACCGAACTGTCTCACGACGTTCTGAACCCAACTCACGTACCGCTTTAAATGGCGAACAGCCATACCCTTGGGACCTGCT
>NZ_ACQA01000001.1:2350000-2604449 GCF_000182645.1 Brucella intermedia LMG 3301 | reverse complement strand
TTTTCTGTCAGCTAGCCAGGGGCAAAAACCGCCGGGCACAAAACCTCTAGGGCAGCCGAGAAAAATCCTTTGGGCCGCCGATCCGTGGGCGGGCTTATAGATCAGCTTTGGGGCGGCGTCAACGTGGATTCTGCCCCAAAGGTCGATC
Organism: Brucella intermedia LMG 3301; assembly: GCF_000182645.1. Lineage (NCBI taxonomy): Bacteria > Pseudomonadati > Pseudomonadota > Alphaproteobacteria > Hyphomicrobiales > Brucellaceae > Brucella > Brucella intermedia. Next base: position 2,604,301 of record NZ_ACQA01000001.1, on the reverse strand, counting down.
ATAGAGCCGCAAATCCGGCCCAAAAGCCCAATAAAAGCCCAATAAAAGCTCAGCGGAAGCAGCCGGAGACTTCCGCGACGCTCTTATCGGGGCAGCCTGTCGGCCACCAATCCGATCAATCAGCGATTCTTGAACGATGGCGTACGCTTGTCGATGAAGGCCGCCATGCCCTCCTTCTGGTCTTCCGTCGCAAACAGGGAGTGGAACTGGCGACGCTCGAAACGAAGCCCTTCGCTTAGCGTCATTTCATAGGTGCGGTTGACCGCTTCCTTGACCATCAGCACGGAAGGACGCGAGAAGGATGCAATGCGTTCGGCGGCCTTCAAAGCCTCTTCCAGCAGTTCCTCCGGCGCGACCACCCGCGAGACCAGGCCGCTGCGTTCGGCTTCCGCCGCATCCATCATGCGTCCGGTCAGGCACATATCCATTGCCTTGGACTTGCCCACATAGCGGGTGAGACGCTGCGAGCCGCCCATGCCAGGCATGACGCCGAGGGTGATTTCGGGCTGGCCGAACTTGGCGTTGCTGCCGGCAATGATGAAATCGCACATCATGGCAAGTTCACAGCCGCCACCCAGCGCATAGCCCGAAACCGCCGCGATGATCGGCTTGCGGACACGGTCCACCTTCTGCCAGTCGGCGAACATATCCTGAAGATAGGCGTCCACGAAATCGATAGGCTGCATTTCCTTGATGTCGGCACCGGCGGCAAAAGCCTTTTCGGAGCCGGTGAGGACGATTGCGCCGATCTTGCCGTCCGCATCGAAAGCGCCGAGAGCTTCCGTCAATTCCTCAAGCACCTTGCGGTTCAGCGCATTGAGCGCCTGCGGACGATTGAGACGAATGAGGCCCACGCTGCCGCGTGTCTCAACGATGATCGTTTCATAGGCCATGAATTTGAACTCCTCCATCAACGGCTGGCTGGTTGGCGGGCAAAGTGGACTGGCAGGACTTCTTTTTCAAGCATTCATTGCTGGCAGGACGCACAGAAAAAAGTCGAACGTCCCGACTGTACCGCCCGTTCCACAAAGCCTTTGCAGGCAGGATTTCGGCAAGGCTCGCCCTCGCGCCCATAGACGGAGAAGGAGTGCTGGAAATAGCCGAGCGCGCCATCTGCCTGAATATAGTCCTTGAGGGTTGAGCCGCCTGCGGCAATGGCTTCCGCAATCACCGTTCGAATGTCGGAAGCAAGCCGCTCCATGGTTTCGGGGTCCTGTGCGACGGAACCGGCGGCACGCATCGGCGACAGGTGGCTGCGCCAGAGCGCCTCGCAGACATAGATATTGCCGAGACCGGCTATCAGCCGCTGGTCGAGCAGCGCGGCCTTGAGGGGTGCCTTGCGGCCAGAGAAGAGTTCCGACAGGACAGCGCCCGAAAGCAGATTGCCCGTCGGCTCTATGCCGAGGCCCGCAAGCAGCGGATGACTGTCGAGCGTGCCTTCTTCGGCAAAGAGCATGAAACCGAACCGTCGCGGATCGTTATAGACCACGCGGGCAGAGCCACCATCGGCACGCTGAAGGTGGAACACCACATGATCATGCGCACTCAGCTTGGAACGCTCGTGATGGAACTGACCGGGCGTATCGCCACCCTCATCCGTCTCGATGCGAAACGACCCCGACATGCCCAGATGGCTGATGACGGAAAGGCCGTCATCAAGATGGATCGTGAGATATTTTGCGCGGCGCCCAAGCGCTGAAATGCGCCGGCCCGAAAGACGTTGGGCAAAACGGTCTGGAAAGGGAAAGCGCAGGTCCGGGCGGCGCTGTTCGACCTGGCTGACGGTCGCGCCTTCCATGACGGGCTGCAGACCACGGCGAACCGTCTCGACCTCTGGTAATTCGGGCATTGAAAACTCATCCTGAACAAGAGCCGTGCATCGGCTTTGTCCTTATATGTTGAGTTTTGCCCGCAATGCCAAGATGCTCAGCAATTGGTGCAGGGGATCGTGTTCGTATAGCGCGGCGCCAGATAATAGGTTTCGCTCATCGGAATGCTCGTCGAAATCCATGAATTGAGGGGCTTGTAGTCAAGTTCGACATCGACCTTGATGAAATAAGAACCTTCACTCACGAGCGTGGAGGGAATAGTGCCGGTGCTACCCTTCTTGACGGCAAAATCCGCCGCATTGGCGTAGGACCAGTCGACTTTCGGCGTCAGGTTGTTGGCGGCGCCATCGATCCTGATCGCGGTGATCCTTATCTTCGGGCTGGTCCGCCCATAGGGCAGAAGCGAAGTCCGGCTGATATTGAACATGTCGTCGAGATCATTCTTCGTGACCGACAACTGGCGGGCGACCAGATCGGCAAGGGCGCTCGCCGAGCGCGACACTTTCTTGTTCGTGTCCACCCCATCGGCAAGGTCGACGGAACCCAGGTAAATCAGAAGCAGGAGCGGCGCGATGAGCGCGAATTCAACCGCTCCCAGGCCGCGCCGGTCACTCAGAAAATTCCGAAGATAGTTACGCATGACAATGATCGCTCCGGTGATCGCTCTGGTGATCCCTCTGGAATGCATCCCGAAAAGTTTGAACCGGTTTCGGGGCGCGTTGGTTATCTCAGTTCGGGAAAGGCTCGTTCTGCCAGGTAAGCGTTGCAAAAAGCGGCATCTTGCCGCCTGCAGCATGGGGACTTTGCATCAGATAGAGGATGTTCGTCAGCACCGGCCATGCGTAAACAACGTTGAGCTGGTTGATGGTGGAGGTTCCGCTCGTCCCGGTAATGCCAGTCCGCGTGAGCTTGCCCTCTTCATCGAGAATCGTGTCCGTCGGAACCTGGCCGAACCCTTCATAGGTTCCAAGATTGAACGAAAGATTGGGACAGCCGGACGCGACCATGAACTGCATCTGCTGGCAAAGTTCATTGCGCAGGGCGTCCACGCTGACCGGAGCGTCTTTGATCTGGATGCCTCCGATCCTGCCCGACATCTGCAACTTGCGAGCCACGGTCTCCGTCGCATTGGCTATGACCTGGCGTGCCGCAAAACTTACGCCGATCTCGATCGTCGCGAAGACGATGAGGAGGAACGGAACGATGAGCAGCACGAATTCCACCGCTGCCACGCCATTTTGCGCACGAGGGAAACGGCGCAGGCATACGCCCACCCGCGCAAGGCGACGCGCCAAGATTTCCAAAGTCATAACCCCACCCAATTCTGCCTGAACTCGATCAAGAATTCGATTGGGCGTATAGTTACAACAGGACAACCTGAAAGAGTATTAACGCAAGCGCGGCCTCACGCATGAATATCGCTATTTGTCGTCGAAGCCGTTCTTCGTCGAAGCTTTTTCGCAATAGGGGGTGCAGGAAAGCGTTTGCACTTCGGCCTGCCGATAAATCCGCGTCGTTCCGCGTGTGTTGCGGGAGACGACCAGTTCACGGTCGAGGATCGGTTCGCCCTGCTTGTCCATGACGACAATATTGGTGACGCCGAAATCCTTGCCAGTCAGGACGATGGTCTGCGCGTCCTGAACCACTGCATCGGCAATCGACGGATTGCCGATCACGACGCTGTCGGCGGGACGCGCCAGCCGCAAAATCCGCGCCTGGCTGGTTTCAAGGGCGATATAGTCTTCCGCGGATGCCTGTGCGACCGCAATCACGGCCATGAAAGCCGCGCCCATGGCAGGCACCACGCCGAAGCCACCCAAAGAAAACAAACGACGCCCCACGCGACATTCCCCCGCTGATATAATGGGCCAAGCTCATAAAGCCCCATCAATATAATGAGCAAAGAATGAACGGGATTGGTGAAGGAAGAATTAAGTCGCCACCCATCAGTGCAGACCGCGCCCGCAATTCGCCAAAGATTAACCAATCGCGCGATTGCCGCCGTCTCGCGAGCGTTGCAGCACTTCGTTAACCATACCTGTTAAGAGGGCCACAATTCCTCTCTCCTATGCTTCAGCACATCCGAAATTAAAGCGCACTCCCAAAAACCAGCGCGATCGGGACAGCGAGGAGCATGCGATGCCGACATTGATGACGCGTTTCATGAAGAACAGGGCCGGTTCGACAGCGATCGAATATGCGCTGATCGGCACGCTCGTTTCCATTGCGATCATAAGCGGCGTTGCGCTCATGGCCGGCAGTGTCGGCGACAAATTCAACGAAACGGCGAGACAGTTCGAACAGGCGACGAACCGCTAGGCATAAGAACAATTCCGTGCAGGCGGTGGGGTGACAGTTGACGCGGGGGCGGCAATGACAGCAATGGCCATGACGGCAACAGTTATGACGGCAATCTTCGCTCTGGCAATGGTGACGGCCATGGTCACCGACCTGACGTCGATGACGATCCGCAACCGTGTTTCCATCGGGCTGACCCTCGGTTTTCTCCTGCTCGCGCCACTTTGCGGCATTTCCCTTTCCGATTTCGGCTGGCATCTGGCGGTTGGCGGCATCGCGCTCATCATCACCTTTGCACTCTTCTGCCTTCGCGCCATGGGTGGCGGTGACGCTAAGCTGATCGCGGCGACGGCCTTGTGGTATGGCCCCGATCCCAGCCTCATGGATTATCTCGTGATGGTTTCGATCCTCGGCGGCGTGCTCACGCTCACGATCATCCTCTACCGGATGGTTCCGCGCCCGCTTCTGGCTGACCGCTTTGCATTCATGGGCACGCTCGCCCGCAAGGATGTAGGCATTCCCTACGGCATTGCGCTTGGCGCTGCCGGTCTTTGGACATTTCCGCTGACGCCCGTCGGAGAATCGATGAAAGCCTATATGGCGGGGATGTTCTGAACGCTTTGGCGCACAACGCCTACGTGTAATTTCAATCTTTCTTTATGCGAATAAGATTATATTAACCATAATTACACGATTGCCAGTGCAATTTTGGAACACGTCATCAAGGCGTGGGGATTTGCGCGGGGCATATCATGAAATCAGCTCGACTGCTCATTTTAGGAGTAGCCGTTCTTGCGGCTGGTGGCGCTGGCTATATTGCCATGAACCTTGCCACGCCGCCGCCTGCGCCTGTCGTCGCCGCGCCTGAAGCACCGCAGATCAAATTGGAGGACGTGCTCGTCGCCACCGAAAATCTCGGTGTCGGCGCGGAGCTCACATCGCAGATGCGCTGGCAGCCCTGGCCGGCCGAGGCTATCAGCGAAGGCTATATCACACGCGCGAGCGAACCCGATGCCATCAATCAACTGAGCGGCGCCACGGTCCGGCTGCAGTTCTTCACGGGCGAACCGATCCGCAAGGCCAAGCTCATCGGTCCGGGACAGAGCTTCATGTCGTCCATCCTGCCGCCCGGCATGCGCGCCGTCGCGACGCAGATCAATGCCGAAAGTTCGGCGGGCGGCTTCATTCTTCCCAATGATTTCGTCGATGTCATCATGACCCGCCGCAAGCCGGACAATGGCGACAAGTCGCTCACACCCTTCACCACCGAAACCGTGCTGCAGAATGTGCGGGTTCTGGCAATCGACCAGGCGATCCAGGAAGACGAGCAGGGCCGCAAGGTCATGGTTGGCCAGACCGCGACGCTGGAAGTGACGCCGGAACAGGCCGAAATCATCACCGTTGCCCAGCAGATGGCAGACCGCCTGACATTGGCGCTTCGCTCGACACAGGATGTCGAGGACAGGGATATCAAGCAGGCGGACTATCTGGTTTCTTCGCCCACCCGCAGCGGGACGGTCAAGGTCATCAAATCCGGCAGCGTTACAGAAATAGGACCGCGCTCATGAGAAAGACAAACCGCGTGCGCCCATATTCCGCAAGGATCGCGCTGTTGGCCGGCGCGCTTGCCACCGTTTCCCTGCCGCTTGCCGACATGACCGCAATGGCGGCGGCAGGCATCGTAAAGGTTGGCAGTCAGCAGCGTTCGCAGACAATCAAGCTCGGCCTCAACAAATCGGTTGTCCTCGATCTCCCGCAGGACGCCTATGACGTTCTCGTCTCCAATCCGACGATAGCCGATGCTGTGACGCGCACGTCGCGGCGCATCTATCTTTTCGGCAAGCAGGTCGGACAGACCAATATCTTTGTCTTCGGACAGAATGGCGAGCAGGTCGCATCGATCGATGTCGAGATCGAGCGGGACGTGAGCGGGCTTTCGTCCCAGCTGAAGCGCCTCATCCCGGGTTCCGATATTCGCGTCGAACTCATCAACGACAATGTGGTGCTGACCGGAACCGTGCAGACCCCGCAGGACTCGGCGCAGGCCGCAAAGCTTGCCGGTCTTTTCGTTTCCGGTGGCGAAGCAACAACCGGTCAATATTCAACCACGGCCTCGGCGCCGACCGATGGCGGCGGTGTCGCCATCAACAATCCCGACTGGGGGCGTCGGCAGAGCGCCATCGTCAATATGCTCACCATCGTCGGCGAGGATCAGGTGACGCTGAAAGTCACCGTCGCCGAGGTCAGCCGCTCCGTCATGAAGCAGCTTGGCGTCAACATGACCGGAAGCGGTGTATCGAACGGTATTTCCTATGGGGGGATTTCCGAGAATATCGCAGGCGCCATTGGCAACAACCTTTCCGATACCGGGTTCGGCCTCGCGACGAGCAACTTTTCCGCCTATCTGCGGGCGATGGAATCGGCAGGCGTGATGAAGACCCTCGCCGAGCCTACCTTGACCGCAATCTCCGGTGAAAAGGCGGCTTTCAATGTCGGCGGCGAATATAATGTCATCAACAGCGTGACCTATGACGACGACGGAAAACGCACCAATCAGCTGGCCAAGATCAATTATGGCATCGGTCTGGAATTCATGCCGACCGTGCTGGGGCCGGGACGCATCAGCCTGAAAATCAGAACCTCCGTCTCGGAGCCGACAACGGAAGGCGCCGGCACGACAAACAAGATGGAAGGCGTGGGCGCGAGCGTCCTGTCGCTGCGAAAGCGCGTTGCCGACACGACTGTCGAACTGCCGTCCGGCGGTTCCATGATGATCGGCGGCCTGATCCGCGATGAAGTGCGCCAGTCGGTTTCCGGCTTTCCGGGCCTCACCAAGATTCCAGTCCTCGGCGCGCTGTTCCGCAGCAAGGATTTCATTCGCAACGAATCCGAACTGGTGGTGATCGTCACGCCTTATCTGGCGCGACCGGTCGCCCGCCAGCAGCTTGCGCGGCCTGACGACAATCTCAACCCGGCCAGCGATGGCGCGGGATACATCCTCGGCAAGGTCAATCGCGTTTACGGCACGATGGAAACAAAATTGCCGCCCGGTCGCTACAACGGCGTCGTCGGTTATATCTACAAGTGAGCGGGGACAGATCATGACCTATTCAGTCAGAGGCTTTTGCAGGATTTCCGCCCGACCAGCGCTCGTCGCCCTGTCGCTGGCTCTTCTTGCGGGGTGCGCGAACCGCCAGCACGTCACCGTGGGCGCGCTACCGGACGATTACCGCACCAATCACCCGATCACGATTGCCGAGCGGGAACAGGTTACCGATATTCCGATCGCACAGGCCGACCAGAAGCTGAGCCCGATGCAGCGCGGCATCGTTCAGGGCGCAATCGCCAATTACCGGCGCAGCGGCTCCGGCATGCTTTATGTTCTGGTGCCTTCAGGCGCGTCCAATCAGGCCGCCGCATACCGGCTGAGCACAGAGGTAGCGGCAACGCTGCGGCGCAGCGGCATCAAGGCAAACAATATCGCCATCGAAAACTATCCGGTCGAAAGCCCGGACGCGGCAGCCCCGATCCGCATCAGCTATTATGCGATAACGGCCGGCACGACGCCGTGCGGCCGCTGGCCGGATGACCTCGCCAGCACCCCTGAAAACAAGCATTACGCCAATTTCGGCTGCGTCTCGCAGAACAATCTGGCCGCGCAGGTCGCCAACCCGGCCGATCTTCTTGGGCCGCGCACCATGACGCCTATCGATTCGGATCGCGCGACGGCACGACTCAACGGCAATCAGGGCTATGTGAAAATGTCGCCTGCGCAGACGCAAAACTGGCGCGAACCCCGCAGCCAGCAGGCCGAGTATTAAGAGGGCGCCATGAGCAACTTCGCGTTCGAACCGGAGGACGAAGCACCGGAAACAGGCCGTGCGCCGATCATGCTTGAAAATGTGCGCCCTATTCCGCGCATTTCCATCCAGGCTTTCTGCGTGAACGAAAGCGTCGCGATTCCGATCGAGCGCGCAGGCGGCGACCGGCGCATGGCAAAGACCCATCTGAAAGTCATGATGGGCGGCGTTGCGGCTGCAATCGAATTCTATCAGACCGCCTCCACACCCAATCTGATCATCGTCGAATCGGCGTCCGAACCCAATGTGCTGCTCGAAGAATTGCAGCAGCTGTCGGAAGTCTGCGATCCCGGCTCGAAGGTCATGGTCATCGGCCATTCCAACGAAGTCTGGCTTTATCGCGAATTGCTGCGGCGCGGCGTTTCGGAATATATCGTGGCGCCTGTGTCGCTCGCCGACATTCTGGCCATCGTCTCATCGATCTTTCTCGATCCAGGTGCGGAACCGCTTGGCCGCTCCATCGCCTTCATCGGCGCGAAAGGCGGCGTCGGCGCATCGACCATCGCCCATAATGTCGCCTGGTCGATCTCCAATATGTTCCGGCACGATGTCGTGCTGGCGGACATGGACCTGCCCTTCGGCACGGCGAATATCAACTTCGATCAGGACCCGACGCTCGGCATTGCCGATGCTGTCTTTTCACCGGAACGCATTGACGAGGTCTATCTCGACCGGCTGCTCGTCCAATATGGGGACCATCTGTCGATCCTCGCGGCACCTTCGAGCCTGGAGCGGACATTCGACTTCGCCGAAGACGCCTTTGCCGAACTGATCGACGTCGCTCAGCGCAGTTCTCCGCTGGTCGTGCTGGACGTAGCTCATGGCTGGAGCGGATGGACGCGGACCACCCTGATGCGCGTCGATGAAGTGGTGATCGTCGCAACGCCCGATCTTGCCAATCTTCGCAACACGAAAAACCTCCTCGACACGCTGGCGCAGCTGCGCCCCAATGATGTGAAGCCGCATCTCGTCCTCAACCAGATGGGCATTCCGAAGCGGCCGGAAATCGCAATCGCCGATTTTGCGGAACCGCTCGGCATCGATCCCATCGCCACCATCGACTTCGATCCGCAACTTTTCGGCAATGCCGCCAATAATGGCCGGATGATCGCGGAGACCAATCCGGAAAGCCCGATTGCCGAAGCCATCAGCCACATTGCGCATGTCGTGACCGGCAGGGCCGATGTGCAACCGCGCAAGAAGAGCGGCATATCGAGCCTGTTGGGCAAGTTTGCACGCAAGACCAAGTAACGGCAGGGAATCATGTTCGGCAGAAGAGGCAACGATACGGGAAACAGGCCGGAAAGCGGAACGCGACCGCCCGCGCCCAAACCTGCCGCGCCAGCCGCCATGCCCGCACCGGCCCAACCGGCCATGCAGCCATCCCGCACGCAGGCGGCCCAGCCGGGCACGCTCGCGAAAACATCCGGGCCGACGGGCTCGCATCAGCCCGGCACGCAGCAATCCAGCGGTCATGGCCGCGAAAAGACCGAGAGCTATTACGACACCAAATCGCAGGTCTTCTCGGCGCTGATCGATACGATCGACCTGTCGCAATTGTCCCGCATGGCGCCCGATGCCGCGCGCGAGGAAATCCGCGACATCGTCAATGACATCATCGCCATCAAGAACTTCGTCATGTCGATTGCCGAGCAGGAGGAACTGCTCGATGACATCTGCAATGACGTGCTGGGCTATGGTCCGCTGGAGCCGCTTCTTTCCCGCGACGACATTGCCGATATCATGGTGAACGGCTCGCGCCGGACCTATATCGAAGTGGACGGTCTGCTGCAGGAAACCGGCATCCGTTTTCGCGACAACCAGCAGCTTCTCAACATCTGCCAGCGCATCGTTAGTCAGGTCGGACGACGCGTGGACGAATCGAGCCCGATCTGTGACGCCCGCCTGCCCGACGGTTCGCGCGTCAACGTCATTGCACCGCCGCTGTCGCTCGACGGTCCCACCCTGACCATCCGCAAATTCCGCAAGGACAAGCTGACGCTCGACCAGCTGGTGCGGTTCGGCGCGATATCGAATGCCGGGGCGGAACTGCTGCAGATCATCAGCCGGGTGCGCTGCAATGTCATCATTTCCGGCGGCACCGGTTCAGGCAAGACCACGCTTCTGAACTGCCTGACACGCTATATCGACGCGCACGAACGCATCATCACCTGCGAAGACTCGGCAGAACTGCAATTGCAGCAGCCGCATGTGGTGCGTTTGGAAACCCGCCCGCCCAATCTGGAAGGCGAAGGCGAAGTCACCATGCGCGACCTCGTGAAGAACTGTCTGCGCATGCGGCCCGAACGCATCATCGTGGGCGAAGTGCGCGGACCCGAGGTATTCGATCTCCTGCAGGCCATGAATACGGGCCATGACGGTTCGATGGGCACGATCCACGCCAACAGCCCGCGCGAATGCCTCAACCGCATGGAAGCGATGATCGCCATGGGCGGCTATGTGCTGCCCCAAAAGACCGTGCGCGAGATCATCGTCGGTTCGGTCGATATCATCATCCAGGCCGCGCGTCTGCGCGACGGCTCCCGCCGCATCACCCACATTACGGAAGTGGTGGGGCTGGAAGGCGACGTCATCACGACCCAGGACCTCGTTCTCTACGATATCAAGGGGGAGGACGCTTCCGGCCGCATTCTCGGCAGCCACAGCTCGACAGGCATCGGGCGTCCCGCCTTCTGGGAACGCGCCCGCTACTATAATGAGGATAGCCGCCTTGCCTCCGTGCTCGACGGCATGGAAAGGGCCAGTGCATGACAGGGTCCGCCAGCATTGTGATGTTCGTGGTGCTTGCCGTCATCGCCTGCGCGGCTTTGTTCTATGCGCTCTTTTATGAAAAGCTCGGCAAGAAGGATCATGCGGCGCGCCGCTTCGAAACCGTGCGCAACAGCGGTTCGGAACGGGCGATAACGCGCAGCGAACGCGACAGAAATGCCGACATCCAGAAGCGCCGCAAGCAGTTGCAGGACAATATCAAGGATCTGGAAGCCCGGCAAAAGCAGCGCGAGAAGAACCAGAAATATCCGCCCCTGCGCATTCTGCTGACCCAGGCGGGGCTCACGCTCACCTTGCAGAAATTCTATCTTTATTCCGGTGCGGCTGCGTTTTTCGCCACATTCGTCGCACTGCTTTTCGGCGCGCCGCTGCTTTTCCTGCCGGGTATAGCGATTGCCGGTTTCTTCGGCCTGCCGCGCTGGTTTGTGCTGCACAGGCGCAAGCAGCGACTGAAGAAGTTCCTCGAGGAATTTCCCAATGCGCTCGATGTCATCGTGCGCGCGACCCGCGCCGGGCTCCCGCTCAATGACGGCTTGCGGCTCATTGCGAGCGAGGCGGTCGAACCGGTCAAAAGCGAGTTCAAGAAGGTCGTCGAGGCGCAGCAGATCGGGCTTTCCATCCCCGAAGCGGTCGGCAAGATGCCCGATTCCATGCCCTGCCCCGAAACCAATTTCTTCGCCATCGTCATCCAGATACAGGCACAGGCGGGCGGCAATCTTTCCGAGGCGCTCAACAATCTTTCAAAGGTTCTGCGCGACCGGAAGAAGATGAAGGCCAAGGTCAACGCGCTTTCCATGGAAGCCAAGGCTTCGGCTGCCATTATCGGCGCCTTGCCCTTCATCGTCATGGTTCTCGTCTACCTGACAAGCCCGCTCTATATGACGCTGCTTTTCACGTCTTCGACCGGCCATATGCTTCTGGGCGTTGCAGCCGTGCTGATGCTGACGGGCATCTTCATCATGAAGAACATGATCAACTTCGATATGTGAGGCACCGGATATGTTTTCTCTCCTCACACAGAAATTGTCCGATCCCCAGTTTCTGATCGGCGCGCTGATCATGGTCGCGGTCTTTGCTACCGTGGTGACCATCCTCCTGCCGGTACTGAGCGGCAGCGCGCTCAAATCGCGCATGAAATCGGTCGCCACCGAACGCGAAGCCATTCGCTCACGCGAGCGGGCCCGTCTGGCCGCCGAAAGCGACCGTCGCGGCAGCCTGCGTCATCAGCAGAAGCCCGGCATCCGGGAATTCGTCGAAAAGCTTGATCTCAAACGGGCTCTGGCCGACGAAAAGACGGTCGCTTCGCTCCGGCAGGCTGGCTTCCGAGGGCAAAACCCGCTCAACATCTTCCTGTTCCTGCGTTTCGTGCTGCCGTTCGGGGCAATGGCCATTGCCGCCATCTACATTTTCGTGCTCGGGGTGCTTGCCGATCAGACGTTCTTCGTTCGCCTTCTCGTCTGCATTTTTGCAGGCTATGCGGGTTTTTACGCGCCCAACCTCTACGTCTCGAATCGCGCAACCAAACGCAAGCAATCCATCCGGCGGGCCTGGCCGGATGCGCTCGACCTGATGCTGATCTGCGTTGAATCGGGCATGTCCACCGAAGCTGCCTTTCGCCGGGTGGCTGACGAAATCGGCATCCAGTCCGTCGAGCTTGCCGAAGAACTGATGCTGACCAATGCCGAGCTTTCCTTCCTGCCGGAACGCCGTCAAGCCTATGAAAATCTCGCCAATCGCACCGGTCTGGAACCGGTGAAATCGGTCACGCAGGCGCTGATTCAGGCCGAGCGTTACGGCACGCCGGTCGCGCAGGCGCTGCGCACACTTTCTCAGGAAAGCCGCGACCTGCGTCTGCTGGAAGCGGAAAAGAAGGCTGCGGCCCTGCCGCCGAAACTTACCGTTCCGATGATTGTTTTCTTCCTGCCGGTGCTCTTTATCGTCATCCTAGGTCCGGCCTTCATCCAGATATCGGCGCAGGGCGGATTGTTCGGCGGAAACTGATAGGGGGGTCAGCCTTTCGGCTTGTCCTTGAGCATGTTCCAGGAGTTCTGCTGCGCGAGCATTGACCGGAGATAATCCGTATTGGCCTTTGCCTGTTGCGGAGAAATCTCTTGCGCGGCAATCGCCTCGGCTTCCTGAAAGCGGCCTTGCAGACCGACCGACAGGGCGAGGTTCTGGCGCACGCGGCTATCGGCACCGGGCGCGGCTGCGGCCTGTTTGAAATAGGTTTCTGCCGTCCGGGCATCACCGGCCAGAAGATAGGACATCCCCATATTGGAGATGATCGACGGTTCATTCGGCTGAAGCTGCAGCGCCTTCTGATAAGTCGCGCGAGCTTCGTCCTTCCTGCCCATCTGGTCGAGGATGGCACCCTCCGCGGAAACCAGCTTCCAGTCGGGATAGGCCGGGTTCTGCGCGCGGCGAATGGCGTCGAGCGCTCCGTCGAACTGGCCCGCACCCGCAAGCGCCTTGCCATAGGCCGCAAGAACAGCCTGATCCTTCGGGTAGACGATGGCGAGCGCCCGCATGACCGCCAGCGCCTGATCGTTGCGGCCAAGGCGGCCCAGCACATTGGCATAGTTGAGCGCGGTCTGGCGGTCCTTCGGATTGCGTTCATATTGTGCGCCAAGCCGCCCGGCCATTGCGGCAAGCTGCGCGTCGTTCATGTGATCGAAAGTCGCGACCGTTGCCGCGCGGCGCACCGAGCCTGTCGTCGTCCGGTCAACCGATGTGCAGCCGGAAAGAACCAATGCCGAAAGAATGCAGGCGAAGCCAAGACGTGTTGCGATAGCGTCTTTTCGAGCGATGTTCAGCATCCCGCCTCTCCTGCCGAAGCGTGTCGTGACCCGACATGCTTCAGTCTCTCGTTTCATGCATGTCTCATCCCGAAACCGGTTCGGGGTTTGGAGACATGATCAAGGCCGGACGATGCGCCCATGCCCCCTCAAGCCCAATTCCTGATAAATCAATAATCTGTTAACCCTAATGATTGGTTAACAAAGCGATTGCGGTTTTGGTTTCCGCGCGGCAATAATCGCGCTATCTGTTTGTTTTGGCGCGCATCTTGTCCGGAAACCGTTTCACATTTTTCGGCATGCGTTATCTGCTTGTTTTTATGAACTTCCGACAAAATCCCAGCGCTTTTGCCGGACATCGCTTACTTGCCAGAAAGAGCATCATGTCTGTCGAACTTCTTTCCCGAAAATCCGAACAAAGCCGCCCCATCTGGTTTACGCCGAAGGGCGGTCTGGAAACTTCCGGCCTTCCCGCCGGGGCAGTTGCATGGGCCAAGGCCAATGGCTTTGATGGCGAAGCCGGACGTGTGCTCGCCCTCCCCGGCGCGGACGGATCGGTATCGGGTGCACTGTTTGGGACCGGCGATGAAAAGACCGGCCAGTCGCAGCTTCTGGCCGGAAAGCTCGCGCGCAGCCTCCCGGAAGGCGACTGGCATATCGAAGGCACGGTGGACGATGCAGCGCTTGCGGTTCTGGGCTTCCTGATGGGCGGCTATGATTTCACGCGTTATCGCAAGACCAATGGCAAGGCGGTCCGACTGGCCTTGCCGGACGGCCTGGACGAAGCCGAACTCCGCCGCATCGCCGGCGCGGTGACGCTGGTGCGCGACCTCATCAACACGCCGACCAACGACATGGGGCCGGATGCCCTCGAAAACGCCGCCCGTGAACTGGCGAAAAAATACAAGGCCGACATTGCCGTCACGGAAGGCGATGCGCTTCTGGAAAAGAACTTTCCGATGATCCATGCGGTCGGTCGCGCTGGCGCCATTGCGCCGCGCCTGATCGATCTTGGCTGGGGCAAGGCGGGCGACCCGAAAATCACTCTGGTCGGCAAGGGCGTCTGCTTCGATACCGGCGGTCTCGACATCAAACCGGCAAGCGGCATGCTCCTGATGAAGAAGGACATGGGCGGAGCCGCCAATGTGCTGGGTCTCGCCTCCATGGTCATGGATGCGCAATTGCCGGTGCGGCTGCGGGTGCTCATCCCGGCCGTGGAGAACTCGATCGCCGGCAATGCCTTCCGACCGGGCGACGTTCTGCAAAGCCGAAAAGGACTGACCGTCGAAATCGGCAATACCGATGCGGAAGGCCGACTGGTCCTTGCCGACGCCCTGACGCTGGCCGACGAGGAAGAGCCTGAACTCGTGATCGACATGGCGACGCTGACGGGGGCTGCGCGTGTCGCGCTTGGCCCCGACCTGCCGCCATTCTATACGCATGATGACCGGCTTGCCGCTTCCATCGCCCAATGCGCGGAAGCGACAGCGGACCCGCTATGGCGCATGCCGCTCTGGAAGCCCTATGCGCAAAAACTTTCCTCGCGGATCGCCGACGTCAACAATGTCACCACCGACGGGTTCGCCGGATCGGTGACGGCAGCGCTTTTCCTCAGCAAATTTGTCGAAAAGGCTCAAAGCTGGGCCCATTTCGACATTTTCGGCTGGGTGCCGGTTGAAAAGCCCGCCTCTCCGGTCGGCGGCGAAGCGCAGGCAATACGCGCTCTTTACCAGCTTTTGAAGGAACGCTATCCGGCGCGCTGAATCCGCTTGCCTGAAACGCCGAAAGCAGATTGAATAAAACGGTTCCGAAACAATCCCCGTTTGGGTGGGACCGGATGCCAATTGAGCTGAAGCCGTTGCAGGCGCTGACATTGCTGAGAACCCTGTCGCTGGAACAGGTGCGTGATGAGATGCCCGATCTCACCACGCGGCAGACAGCCATTCTCCTGACCATCTATCTCGAGCCCCCGCCGCATACAGTGCGGGGACTCGCGGCGAAACTGAACGTCACCAAGCCGGTTATCACCCGCGCGCTCGACACGATGGGCGCGCTTGAGTTCGTCTCCCGGCATCGTGATGAAAAAGACCGGCGAAATGTGCTAGTAAAGAGGACGGTCGCCGGTGCACTTTATGTCGAAAAACTGGGCGATCTGGTGATCGCCAAAGCCAGGGAGTTACCACTTTGACCATGCTCGACCGCCGTCTCAACGCCTACCGTCCCGACCTCGCCGATGAAAGGCTGACCGGTCAGGTGGAAGCTGCGCGTTTTGCCGCCGGAACGCCGATGCAGGTTTCCGCCCCGGTTGTCGATCTGCGGGGCGAACCGCGCATGGACAGCGGGCCGCAGACCCAGATGATCTTTGGCGATTCCGTCCGCGTCTTCGAGGAAATGGACGGCTGGTCGTGGGTGCAGGCCGAACGCGATGGTTATACCGGTTACGTCTCCTCTGCCGCGCTGGAACGTCCGGCAGGCGAGGCCACGCATATGGTGGTGGTGCCGCGCACCTTTGTTTATCCCGGCTCCGATCTCCGTTTCCCGCACACCAAGGCGCTGTCGCTCGGTTCACGCCTGCGCATCGTCGGGGCTGCCGAGACGCGCGGCACGAAATATGCGCTGCTGGAAAGCGGCGAGGCACTGATTGCAAGTCATCTTGCCCCGGTGAGCGAACATGCGGCGGATTATGTGACCGTTGCCGAAACGCTCCTCCACACGCCCTATCTGTGGGGCGGTACCTCGGGTTTCGGCATCGATTGTTCCGGCCTCGTGCAGCTCTGCATGTGGGTGGCGGGCAGAAAGGTTCTGCGCGATTCCGACATGCAGCAGGATGCGCTCGGTGAAATCGTCGAGCCCGATGCGACCTATTCAAATCTGCAGCGCGGCGATCTCGTCTTCTGGAAGGGCCATGTCGCCATCTGCGCATCGCCCGACATGCTGATCCATGCGAGCGGCCATACGATGACGGTTACGCTGGAACCGCTGCAGGACGCGATCAAGCGCATCGCCTATCTCTACGATCTGCCGACACTTATCCGCAGACCCTGAAAACAAGACAGGGAATTCATGAAGGGGAAGACGACATCAACGATAGCCGCCTTGCTGATCGGCCTTGTCTTGTCTTTTCCTTCCCCCGTTTCGACTGAGAAGGTTGCGCGCATGGCCATTCCAGCCTCGCCTCCCACCTTTGCCGAGGTCAACGGCATCGAAATGTATTACCGGATCGTTGGCAAGGGATCGCCAATCCTGCTCATTCCCGGCGGTCTGTCCGACCAGCACGTGTGGGATGCCCAGCTGCCGATTCTCGCGCGTCATCACATGGTGATCGTTGCCGACAGTCGCGGACAGGGGCGCTCCACCCGCACCAAAGATCCCATTACCTACGGGTTGATGGCCGACGATTATGTGGCGTTGCTCGACTTTCTCCGCATCGACAAGGTTGATCTCGTCGGCTGGAGCGATGGCGGCATTATCGGTCTCGATATCGCCATGCGTTATCCTGAACGGCTGAAAAGCCTGTTCGCGCAGGCGGCGAACGTGACGCCTGATGGCAATACCGGCTATGCCGAAGCCCGCGCAGAGGGAAAGCCGATACCGGAACTGCGCCACTATGAGAGCATCGACAGGGAAATCCATGCGCTGTGGGCAAACGAGCCGAACTATACCGGCGAGGAACTCTCGGACATTCGCGTGCGCACGGCGATTGTGATCGGCGACCATGATACGGCCATCTCGCGCGAACATACGGAATTCATCGCCAGCCAGATACCGGGCGCGCAACTGATTATCCTGCCCGATGCCGGACATGGGGTGCCGGTCGAAAATCCGCGCCTTTATGCGCATACGGTGCTGCGCTTCATTGACGGCAAGAACGCCGACCAAGTGAAGACCGCGAGCCGGAAAAGCTAAACCCGGTTCGGCAATACGCGGTCGGGGGGACGATGCCCGTCGACAAAAGCCTTGATATTGATGATGACCTTGTCGCCCATGTCGATGCGGCCCTCCATGGTGGCCGAGCCCATATGCGGCAGCAGGACGACCTTGCCTTTTTCCGCAAGGGCCAGCAAACGCGGATTGACCGCAGGTTCGTTCTCGAACACGTCCAGACCGGCGCCGGCCAGCTTGCCCTGCTCAATCAGGTCGATCAGCGCATTCTCGTCGATGATCTGGCCGCGGGCCGTGTTGACCATATAGGCGGTCGGCTGCATCAGCGCGATGCGACGTGCAGAGAGCAGATGGAAGGTGGCAGGCGTGGACGGGCAGTTGACCGAGATGATGTCCATCCGGGCCAGCATCTGGTCGAGACTATCCCAATAGGTCGCCTCCAGCTCCTCCTCCACCTGCGGATTGACGCGCTTGCGGTTGTGATAGTGAATGGAAAGCCCGAAAGCCTTGGCGCGGCGGGCGACGGCCGTGCCGATGCGCCCCATGCCGACAATGCCGAGGCGCTTGCCCCAGATGCGCCGTCCCAGCATCCAGGTCGGCGACCAGCCCGGCCACTGCCCGTGGCGCTCACCGAGCACATTGGCGCCTTCCACCAGACGTCTTGGCACCGAAAGCAGAAGCGCCAGGGTCATGTCCGCGGTGTCCTCGGTGAGGACATTCGGCGTATTGGTGACGGTTATGCCCCGCTTTGCAGCGGCGGTGACGTCGATATTGTCCACGCCGTTGCCAAAATTCGCGATCAGCTTGAGATTGGGACCAGCCTGTTCGATTGCCGCGGCGTCGATGACATCCGTGATGCAGGGCACCAGAACGTCCGCCTCTTTCATCGCAGCGATGATTTCCGGCTGATTCATGCGGTGGTCGTCTATATTCAGACGCGCATCAAACAGTTCCCGCATCCGGGTTTCCACTGGGTCCGGCAATTTTCGCGTAAGAACGACCAGCGGTTTCTTCTTGTTCGACATCTCCACCCCATTGTTGAGCAAAGCCCCTGGAACGGCCTGTATTGTAACCAACCGACAGGGCGCCCTCCAAGAAATTTCCTGCACATTTCCAAGGGAAACCTACTCCCACATTTCCCGAAAATGCGTTAACCGAAGCTTCATGTTGAGACCTCCTTAACCAAGGCGGTGCAATATGGGATATTGCTTCGGCTGAACATCTCTATCAAGGCGAAGCGGCAAAGACAAAGAAAAACCGGAAACTTCAGGCGCCTACCGGAAAACCTGCAATGGCTTTCCGAAGACAGGCGTTAAAAATCAAATAACTCGGTCGGATATCGATCTGTAACGCACAGATGGATGCACGATCTGAAAACAGGACGGCACCGTCGCCTCGCAGCCCCCTTAAACTGCCGAAGCCGCTACCGTTCTGTCGTGACAGGACGGCGAGAGGTCGCAGTTTGTACAGAGTACTTTCGCAACGCTTCATGATGGCCACGCTTGGCTTTCTGGCATTTTTTCTCTTTCTGGCGCCGCTTGGCGCCTCCCAAAACCATGGCGCACAGGCTGCGGAGCCCGCCGGCACCTCCGTGGGCGCCAGCGGGCTCCCCGTACCGCGTTTCGTCAGCCTTAAACCGGCCCGCGTCAATCTGCGCGTCGGACCGGGGCGTGACTATGCGGTTTCATGGCTTTTCATGAAGGCTGGATTGCCGGTCGAAATTATCCAGGAATACGATAACTGGCGCCGTATCCGCGATGCGGACGGCACGGAAGGCTGGGTTTACCAGTCGCTGCTCTCCGGCAAGCGAACCGCCATTACCGCCCCATGGCTCAAGAACAATCAGGGTTCGATGATCAATATGCGGCGCGATGCCAGCGAGACATCGGGGCTTGTCGCCGAGATTGAGCCGGGCGTGGTGGGGACCGTGCGCGAGTGCACCGGTCAATGGTGCCGCCTGGACATGGGCGGGGTCCGTGGCTGGATAAAGCAATCGGACCTGTGGGGCGTTTATCCTGGCGAAGTTTTCGACTGACCCCTCTCCTGGGGAACTGACCGAGTTGGACTTCGCACGGCGGGGCGAAAACCGCCCCGCTAAACAACGCAAATGTCACCAGGCCGGGATCACCGACCCCTTGAACGTCGTGGCAATGAATTCCTTCACTTCGCCGCTGTGATAGGAGGAAATCAGGGTTTTCACCCAGTCGGCATCCTTGTCTGCAGTACGAACGACAAGGATATTGATGTAGGGCGCCTTCTCGCCTTCCCGCACCAGCGGATCGGTTGCCGGATTGAGGCCTGCTTCCATGGCATAGTTGGTGTTGATGACGGCGGCATCGACATCTTCCATCGAACGCGGAAGCTGTGCGGCATCGAGCTCAACGAATTTGAGGTTCTTCGGGTTCTCCACGATATCGAGAGCGCTGACCTTCAGCCCCTTGGACGGATCGAGCTTGATGATCCCGTTTTCGGCAAGCACGAGCAGAGCGCGTCCGCCATTGGTCGGATCATTGGGGATCGCAATCGTCGCGCCGTCGGCCAGCTCCGAAATATTCTTCAGTTTCTTCGAATAAAGCCCCATGGGAAAGTTGACGGTTTCGGCAACGCTCACAATGTCGAAGCCGCGATCGGCGACCTGATTGTCGAGATAGGGCTTGTGCTGGAACGAATTGGCTTCCAGCGCGCCATCCGCAAGCGCCATGTTCGGAATGACGTAGTCAGAGAATTCCTGAATATCGAGTTCCAGGCCGTTCTTCCCGGCGACTTCCTTGACCTTTTCCATGATCTGGGCGTGCGGCCCCGGCGTGACCCCGATCCGGACGGTCTTTGCGAAGGCGCTGCCAGCGGTGAACACGGCAAGAATGGTTGCCGCGACGAGTAGTTTACGCATGATATCTCCTTGGTGCAGGCCCGACTTTAACGTGGGAGGCGATTCAATCGGGACATCAGAATTTCTTCCCTTTTCAGCCCCAAGCGCGCCAATAGGCAACAAAAAAAGCGGCCATGGCCGCTTTCTTTCATTCCCAATCGAAAAAAGACGCCGTTACTGGCCCTTGCGGCGCAGGCGAACAATGATGTCGACATTGACGATTTCCATGCCGTCCGGTGCGTCAGGCATATTGGCAACCGTAGGCTGGCCTTTTTCACCGTGTGGAATATCGAACACGACATTTTCCCCTTCGAGGAAGAAATGCTGGTGATCCGAGATATTCGTATCGAAATAGGTCTTCGAGCCCTCGACTGCGATAATGCGCAGCATACCGGCTTCCGTGAACTGGTGCAGCGTGTTGTAAACCGTTGCCAGCGACACCGGCACGTCGGCCATGACGGCCTCTTCGTGCAGGTCTTCCGCAGACAGATGGCGATCGCCCTGCGCGAAGATCAGGCTCGCAAGCGCAACGCGCTGGCGCGTCGGACGCAGGCCCGCGCGGCGGAGCTGCTCTTCCATCGAGACCGTCGAGTGGGTATGTGAAGACTGCATATTCACCGTTGGTACCGTCACAAGCTTGTTGCAAAATCATCAATCGTCAAACGGGCTGTTGCCCATTGCATACTGACATTGATATATGCCGTTGCGAAATAACTATCAATAGCCTTGGGAAATGCGCGGTTTTTCGGATAAACCCCGGATTAATCCAATGCATGATTTTACTGCCGGAAACAGTCTGTGGTAGGGATGTTCCGGTGAAACCTACAATCGGGCCGGATTGCCGGTCGATACAGAATGAACCTCAAGGGAGGCGTAATGGCAGAACAGAAATCAAGCTACGGGTATGAAGAACTCCTGGCCTGCGCGCGCGGCGAGATGTTCGGCCCCGGCAATGCTCAGCTTCCCCTGCCTCCGATGCTGATGGTCCATCGCATCACAGATATTTCCGAAACCGGCGGCGAGTTCGACAAGGGCTATATCCGCGCCGAGTATGACGTGCGCCCGGACGACTGGTATTTCCCATGCCATTTCATGGGCAATCCGATCATGCCGGGCTGCCTCGGCCTGGACGGCATGTGGCAGCTGACCGGCTTCTTCCTCGGCTGGCTGGGCGAGCCGGGCCGCGGCATGGCCCTCTCCACCGGTGAAGTCAAGTTCAAGGGCATGGTGCGCCCGCATACCAAGCTTCTTGAATATGGCATTGATTTCAAGCGCGTCATGCGCGGCCGCCTCGTGCTCGGCACGGCTGACGGCTGGCTGAAAGCCGATGGCGAAACCATCTACCGGGCAACCGACCTGCGCGTCGGCCTGTCGAAGGACAGCGAGGGCCAGTAAGGCGCCCCAATCATCATCATTCACGAGCGCGACTGCAAAAAAGTGAACAGTTTTCATGCGGCCGCGCTCAAAACATGCGAAGATCGCACCTATGTAACCGCGAACAGGCGGCAGTCCGCATGACGGCACGTCGCTCACGGATCAGGTGTAAAGGAGAACGCGATGCGGCGTGTGGTCGTAACGGGTATGGGGATCGTATCCTCGATTGGTAACAACACCGAAGAAGTCACGGCTTCGCTGCGTGAAGCGAAGTCCGGTATCTCCCGCGCTGAGGAATATGCCGAACTCGGCTTCCGCTGCCAGGTGCACGGTGCCCCGAATATCGACGTCGAAGCGCTCGTCGACCGGCGCGCGATGCGCTTCCATGGCCGCGGCACGGCCTGGAACCACATTGCCATGGATCAGGCGATTGCCGATGCGGGGCTTGCCGACGAGGAAGTTTCCAACGACCGCACCGGCATCATCATGGGTTCCGGTGGCCCCTCGACACGCACCATTGTCGATTCTGCCGACATCACCCGCGAAAAGGGCCCCAAGCGCGTCGGTCCGTTTGCCGTGCCGAAAGCCATGAGCTCGACGGCTTCGGCGACGCTTGCGACCTTCTTCAAGATCAAGGGCATCAACTACTCGATCTCCTCGGCCTGCGCGACGTCGAACCATTGTATCGGCAATGCGTTCGAGATGATCCAGTATGGCAAGCAGGACCGCATGTTCGCGGGCGGCTGCGAAGACCTCGACTGGACGCTTTCGGTCCTGTTCGACGCCATGGGCGCCATGTCGTCCAAATATAACGACACGCCGTCGACCGCATCGCGCGCCTATGACAAGAACCGCGACGGCTTCGTGATCGCAGGCGGCGCCGGTGTTCTGGTGCTGGAAGACCTGGAAACCGCTCTGGCTCGCGGCGCCAAGATCTATGGCGAAATCGTCGGTTATGGCGCAACATCCGACGGCTACGACATGGTCGCTCCGTCTGGTGAAGGCGCGATCCGCTGCATGAAGATGGCGCTTTCGACCGTCAAGACCAAGATCGACTATATCAACCCGCACGCGACCTCGACCCCTGCCGGCGACGCACCGGAAATCGAAGCGATCCGCCAGGTCTTTGGTTCGGGCGATGCATGCCCGCCAATTGCCGCAACCAAATCGCTGACCGGCCACTCGCTGGGTGCCACAGGCGTGCAGGAAGCGATCTATTCGCTCCTGATGATGCAGAACAATTTCATTTGCGAAAGCGCACATATCGAAGAACTGGACCCTGCCTTCGCGGACATGCCTATCGTTCGCAAGCGCATTGACAACGCTCAGCTCAACACCGTGCTCTCCAATTCCTTCGGATTTGGCGGCACCAATGCAACGCTGGTTTTCCAGCGTTATCAGGGCTGAGGGAGAGGGAAAATATGGAAGGTCTGATGAAAGGCAAACGCGGCCTCATCATGGGGGTCGCGAATAATCACTCACTCGCCTGGGGAATTTCAAAACAACTCGCAGCACAGGGTGCAGAACTCGCCTTCACCTATCAGGGCGATGCGCTGGGCAAGCGCGTGAAGCCGCTTGCCGAACAGGTTGGTTCGGATTTCGTGCTGCCTTGCGATGTTGAAGATATAGCATCGGTCGATGCGGTCTTTGCCGAAATCGAAAAGAAGTGGGGCAAGCTCGATTTCATCGTTCACGCCATCGGCTTTTCCGACAAGAACGAATTGAAGGGTCGCTACGCAGACGTCACCACGCGCGAAAACTTCAGCCGCACCATGGTGATTTCCGCCTACTCCTTCACGGAAATGGCACAACGCGCCGAAAAGCTCATGAAGGACGGCGGCTCGATCCTGACGCTGACCTATGGCGGATCGACCCGTACCATCCCGAACTACAACGTCATGGGCGTTGCCAAGGCGGCACTTGAAGCCATGGTTCGTTATCTTGCCGCCGATTACGGCCCGCAGGGCATCCGCGTCAACGCGATTTCGGCTGGCCCGGTGCGTACCCTGGCCGGTGCCGGCATCGGCGATGCACGCGCGATCT
The DNA here is from genome assembly GCF_000182645.1 of Brucella intermedia LMG 3301. Taxonomy (NCBI): domain Bacteria; kingdom Pseudomonadati; phylum Pseudomonadota; class Alphaproteobacteria; order Hyphomicrobiales; family Brucellaceae; genus Brucella; species Brucella intermedia. Next base: position 2,580,561 of record NZ_ACQA01000001.1, on the reverse strand, counting down.
TCAGCTATCAGCGCCGTAACTCTCCGCTGCGCCGCACCGTCGATATCGACGATGTTGGCAAATCGGCAGTCTATCTGCTGTCCGATCTTTCGAGCGGCGTTACCGGCGAAATTCACTATGTGGATTCCGGCTACAACATCGTCTCCATGCCCACACTGGAAGAGCTGAAAAGCTCCGACGCCGAACGCGGCGAGTAAGCCGCTTCACTCAATAAAAAACCCGGCAGAAATGCCGGGTTTTTTGTTTTATTTCTTCGCATCGAAGATTTTAAAACCGTTTGCCTCCTCAAGAAGCGTCACATTCTTGAACAGCCCCTTGAGCGTCGTCTCATAAGGAAGTTGACGATTTGCGACCATCAGCAGACGTCCGCCGGTTTTCAACCGGGAAGCTGCCGCGGCAATGAATGCCTGTCCAAGCGACACATCCGTCACCCGCCCCTCGTGAAAAGGCGGGTTCATGACCACGGTGTCATAGATGCCCGTCAGTTTCTCGCTCGTCACATCGAACCAGTTGAAGCTGATCGGCACCGATGGGCCTAGCCGTTCCAGATTGCCGCGTGCGGCTTCCAGCGCCTCAAAATCAACCTCATAAAGGTCTATTGCCTTGATGCGGTCAGCAAACTTCAGGCATTGCGCAGCCAGATAGCCCCAGCCAGCGCCCAGATCGGCGACATTGCCGAAAACGATCTTTTCCATATGCGGCACGAGCAAGGCCGAGCCCTTGTCGATGACACCGTGCGAGAACATGCCGGGTTCGGTCTGGAACACGTCGTCGATATTGGCGGCAAGCGGCTTCAGGGCGGCGATGAAATCGTCGGTAAGGTCGGCAGGCCTCCTGAGCCAGAACACCACGGCATGGTTCTTCGACATGCGGTCGCTGATTTCGGCAATATTGCCGACCCATTTGCGAAAACTGTCGATGCCGAGCTTCTTGTCACCCGATACGGCGATCCAGCCGCCCGGCTCAACACGCGCCAGGAGCTCCGCAAACCACGCCTCGTTGCGTCCGCGATGTTTTCCGAGCAACAGTAGCCCACCGGCGAAACGGCGCCCCTCGTCCAATCTGGCGCCTAATCTGGGTACTGCCTTGAAACCTTCCTTTTCCAAGGCCAGCCAGTCGGGGCGCCAGGGTTGCAGGAAAGTGAGCGCCTGTTTCCATTCATCTTCAAGGCGCCGATCCGCAGAAAGACCGCAGCCAAGAAAGGACTGGCCTTCTTCAGGGATATCCAGAATGCCCTGATCGAAGGGGAGAAAGAGAGTTTGTTGTGCCGGTGTAATCATGGGCATCATCCATGGTCTTGAAATGAATCCCATGCAACAAAAAAGCGCGCCTCGCGGCGCGCTTTCCGGTTTCGCGAAAGATGCGACGCTTATTCAGCGTCGGCATCTTCCTTCTTCTTTTCCTGGGCAATTTCCTTGCCGGTTTCCTGATCGACAACCTTCATCGACAGGCGAACCTTACCTCGCTCGTCAAAGCCCATGAGCTTGACCCAGACCTTCTGGCCTTCCTTGACCACATCGGTGGTCTTGGCAACGCGGTCGGAAGCGAGCTGCGAAATGTGAACCAGACCGTCACGCGGGCCGAAGAAGTTCACGAAAGCACCGAAGTCGGCGGTCTTGACGACCGTGCCTTCGTAGATTTCGCCGACTTCCGGTTCGGCAACGATCGAATGAATCCACTTCTTGGCGGCTTCGATTTCCTTGCCGTTCGATGAAGCGATCTTCACCGTGCCGTCGTCTTCGATGTTGATCTTGGCGCCGGTCTTTTCCACGATTTCGCGGATGACCTTGCCGCCAGAACCGATAACATCGCGGATCTTGTCGGTCGGGATGTTCATCACTTCGATGCGCGGAGCAAATTCGCCGAGTTCTTCACGCGAGGTCGACAGAGCCTTGGCCATTTCGCCGAGGATGTGAACGCGACCGCCCTTGGCCTGTTCCAGAGCGACCTTCATGATCTCTTCGGTGATACCGTCGATCTTGATGTCCATCTGCAGCGAGGTGATGCCGTTTTCCGTACCGGCAACCTTGAAGTCCATGTCGCCGAGGTGATCTTCATCACCCAGAATGTCGGACAGAACGGCGAAGCGTTCGCCTTCCTTGATCAGGCCCATGGCGATACCGGCAACCGGACGTGCAAGCGGAACGCCTGCATCCATGAGAGCCAGCGACGTGCCGCAAACGGTTGCCATCGAGGACGAGCCGTTCGATTCCGTGATCTCGGAAACGGCGCGGATCGTGTAAGGGAACTGTTCAGCGGAAGGCAGCATCGGATGGATTGCGCGCCAGGCAAGCTTGCCATGGCCGATTTCGCGACGGCCCGGCGAACCCATGCGGCCGGTTTCACCAACCGAATAAGGCGGGAAGTTGTAGTGCAGCATGAAAGGCTGCTTGTAGGTGCCGGTCAGGGCGTCGATCATCTGTTCGTCTTCGCCGGTGCCGAGCGTGGCAACAACGATAGCCTGCGTTTCACCGCGGGTGAACAGAGCCGAACCGTGGGTGCGCGGCAGAAGGCCGACTTCCGATACAATCGGACGAACGGTCTTCAGATCGCGGCCATCGATGCGGCTGCCGGTGTCAAGAATGTTCCAGCGAACGATCTTGGCCTGCAAATGCTTGAAAATGGTCGCGAACTGTTCCGGCGACATTTCGGTTTCTTCCACGCCTTCGGGGAAGAAATGTTCCTTCGCCTTTGCCTTGGCGGCATCGACGGCGGCATAACGGGCCTGCTTTTCGGTGATCTTGTAAGCGTCGCGCAGATCGTTTTCGACAACGGCCAGCATCTTGGCTTCGAGAGCCGACAGGTCTTCCGGCTGGAAGTCGCGCGGTTCCTTGGCGGCAACTTCAGCGAGCTTGATGATCGCATCGATGACCGGCTGGAAGCCCTTCTGGCCGAAAACAACGGCGCCAAGCATGATTTCTTCGGAGAGTTCCTGTGCTTCGGATTCGACCATCAGCACGGCTTCCGACGTACCCGCGACGACCAGATCGAGCTTCGATTCCGGCATTTCGTCGATATTCGGGTTCAGAACATATTCGCCGTTGATGTAGCCGACGCGTGCGCCGCCAATCGGGCCCATGAAAGGCACGCCGGAAATGGTGAGCGCTGCGGAAGCTGCAACCATCGAAAGGACGTCAGGATCGTTTTCCAGATCGTGCTGGACAACGGTGACGACAACCTGCGTGTCGTTCTTGTAGCCATCGACGAAAAGCGGACGGATCGGACGGTCGATCAGGCGCGAAACCAGCGTTTCGTTTTCGCTCGGACGGCCTTCACGCTTGAAGTAGCCACCAGGAATCTTGCCGGCGGCATAGGTCTTTTCCTGATAGTTGACGGTCAGCGGGAAGAAATCCTGCCCGGGCTTTGGCTCCTTGGCAGAAACGACAGTCGCCAGAACGACGGTTTCGCCATAGGTTGCGAGTACGGCGCCGTCAGCCTGACGGGCGATCTTGCCGGTTTCGAGCGTGAGCGGACGACCGCCCCATTCGATTTCTACTTTATGGGTATTGAACATATCTTGTCCTCATGTGGTGATGCCGCGCAAAAGCGCCTGAAGGCATCGCCTCGGTTGGCGGACGGGCCACGGGCAAGACAACGGGAAGTTCGTAAGTGTCAGAACATTCATTTCCGAATACGCTCTGACACGAACTGCCTGCAATCCTGCCCCATGACTGGTCCAGGTCATGAGCCTTGTGAGCTCTTCATAGGCATGACGGAATGCACCCTGTGCGTCGTTTCATGCCAGCGGGCGTTCGCCCGATAGAGCGGATGCGCTCACATATGTTCGCGCTTCAGCTCAATCTGTTGTTTCAAGGCATGTCTTCGTCCCAAAACCGGTTCCCGCTCTTGGGAGACATGCTTACAGTCGCATTTGATCGGTTCGCGGCTATCCGCATGACCAAATGCCGATAAATCAAACGGGCGACGTTTTGAGGCGTCGCCCGATTTCAACCTTAGCGGCGCAGGCCGAGACGGCCGATCAGCGCCTGATAACGCGCTTCGTCAATGCCCTTGACATAGTCAAGAAGGCGACGACGCTGCGAAACCAGCTTCAGGAGGCCGCGACGCGAATGATTGTCATTCTTGTGGCCCTTGAAGTGTTCGGTGAGGTTGGCGATACGCTCGGAAAGAACGGCAACCTGTACTTCAGGAGAACCGGTGTCGCCTTCCTTGGTGGCGTATTCCTTGATAAGTGCTTGCTTGCGCTCAGCAGTAATCGACATCGTAACACCCTTTCTAGATGAGAGGAAAACCAGACGCCCGGGCCGGGATGTCGTCCAGCGCGGGCCATTTACACGATCTGACATGCTGTTACGCATGATCGATGAGGGGCATATAGTGCAAAATTGGCAGGAATGCCAGTCTCAATTCAATTTGCCACCTCACCGCCATCATCCAACGAAACGTCAGCCGGTTGTGAAAACCCGCTTCGGCTTGAACTGTCCATGTTCGATATAGCCGATGGCGAGCAGTTTTCCGCGTGTGGTGACACAGGCTTCGTCTGCCTCCAGAGGTGCATCGCGTCCGCGCAGGATCACCGGATTGCCGAGACGCACGCGCTGCGCCTGATCGTCGGAAAGCGCCACCTGCGGCAGGCAGTCGAGTGCAGCACCCGTATCGATGACCAATGCGTCGATCGCCGAAAAATCCCGGCGCGGAGCTGGCTCCACGATATTGCCGTCCTCATCCTTCGGCGGGAGCGGCGGCCATGCCTGTTCCAGTTCCGCCAGCGTCACGGAATCCTCTTCCGTAAACGGGGCAACCTCGATGCGGCGCAGCTCCGAAATATGGCCGTAGCAGCCAAGATCACGCCCCATGTCGCGCGCCAGCGAGCGCACATAGGTGCCCTTGGAGCATTCGACTTCGAACTCGGTGCGGTCGGCATCCGGAATGCCCACGATTTCCAGACGGTCGATCTCGACTTCGCGGGAAGGGATTTCGACCGTTTCGCCTTCACGGGCGAGGTCGTAGGCGCGCTCGCCGTCGATCTTGATAGCCGAGAACTGCGGCGGAACCTGTGAAATGACGCCAGTATAATTGGGCAGCAGTGCTTCGATATCCGCCCGCGACGGGCGCTTCTCCGATGTCTTGGTCGGCTGGCCTTCCAGATCGTCGGTGGAACGTTCTTCGCCCCAGGTCACGGTAAAACGGTAGATCTTGGTTCCATCCATGACATAAGGCACGGTCTTGGTCGCTTCGCCAAGCGCTATGGGCAGCATGCCGGAAGCAAGCGGATCGAGTGTACCGGCATGGCCGGCCTTTTCGGCATTGAACAGCCACTTGATCTTCGAGACCGCCTCGGTCGATCCCATCCCTTTCGGCTTGTCGAAAATAACCCAGCCGGATATCGGGCGACCTTTTTTCTTGCCCCGTCTTGCCATGCTTTACTCGTCTCCATTGCCGGAAGCCTTGTCTGCCTCCCGGTCTTCTTCATCGTGATGCCCAAGGTCGCGGGCGACTTCCGGCGAGCGGAGCAGCGCATCGATCTTGGAAAAATTGTCAAAGCTGGTATCGGCCCGGAAGCGGAATTCGGGCATGTACTTCATCTGGCTGAGGCTGGGCGCCATGCGTCCGCGAATGAACTTTGCATTTGCGGCGAGTGCCTTGATAACGGCTTGCGTGTCGGCATCCCCGAGCGGAGTGATGAAGCAGGTCGCGATCTTGAGGTCGGGCGACATACGCACTTCCGAAACGGAAATCACGGTGCGGGCAATGAGATCGTCGCGGATTTCCCCCCGCTGCAGCACCTGCGCCAATGCGTGGCGCACCTGCTCGCCGACGCGGAGCTGGCGCTGGGAAAGGCCGCCCGAGCCTTTTGGATCTGGAGAACGTGCCATGGCTATACCCTCGATAAACAGCCGCCAATCGGCATCCAGCCGCGAAGGACTGTCCGACAACATGACTACAAATTGGCAGGCGTAATAATACGCAACTTACCACAATCCAGCCGGGAGTCAGACCCTCTGGACCGGATAATGAAAAGCCGGGCCGCCTTACGGCAGCCCGGCGAGACAGTAATCAGAGTGTGCGCGAAACGTGTTCGACGCGGAAGGCTTCGATGACGTCGCCTGCGCGAATGTCGTCGTAGTTCTCGAACGCCATGCCGCACTCCTGACCGGCCGGAACTTCCGACACTTCGTCCTTGAAGCGCTTGAGCGTCTTGAGCTTGCCTTCGTGGATAACCACGTTGTCGCGAATGAGGCGGACGCCTGCACCACGCTCGACCTTGCCTTCGGTGACACGGCAACCGGCGACCTTGCCGACCTTGGTGATGTTGAAGACTTCGAGAATCTCGGCATTGCCAAGGAAGGTTTCGCGGCGCTCCGGCGACAGAAGACCCGACATCGCTGCCTTAACGTCATCGATGAGATCATAGATGATGTTGTAGTAGCGGATTTCGATGCCCTGCTGATCGGCTGCGTCACGTGCCTGCTTGTTGGCGCGGACGTTGAAGCCGATGATCGCGGCGTTGGAGGCTTCGGCCAGCGACACGTCGCTTTCCGTGATGCCGCCTGCGCCCGAATGGACGATGCGGGCGCGAACTTCGTCGGTGCCAAGCTTGTCCAGCGCATTGGTGATGGCTTCGATGGAACCCTGCACATCACCCTTGATGACGAGCGGGAATTCCTTCGTGCCCGAAACCTGAAGCTGGTTCATCATCTGCTCGAGCGAACCGCGTGCACCGGACTGGCGAGCGACGGCCTTGTCGCGCGCCAGGCGCTGGCGGTACTCGGCGATTTCACGCGCCTTGGCTTCGTTGGCAACGACTGCGAAACGGTCACCCGCCTGCGGCGTACCCTGAAGGCCGAGGATTTCGACCGGCATTGCCGGACCGGCTTCCTTGACATGCTCGCCACGGTCATTGACCAGAGCGCGCACGCGGCCCCATTCGCTGCCCGCGACCAGAATGTCACCGGGATGCAGCGTACCGGTCTGAACCAGAACGGTTGCAACCGAACCACGGCCACGATCAAGCTGGGCTTCGACGACGACGCCTTCCGCGGTACGCGTCGGATCGGACTTGAGATCAAGGATTTCAGCCTGCAACAGAATTGCTTCAAGCAACTTGTCGAGGTTGATCTTGTTCTTCGCCGACACTTCCACGTCGAGCACTTCACCGCCCATCGATTCCACGAAGACTTCGTGCTGCAGCAGGGCAGTGCGAACTTTCTGCGGATCGGCGGCAGGCTTGTCGATCTTGTTGATCGCCACGATGATCGGGACACCAGCCGCCTTGGCATGGTTGATCGATTCAATCGTCTGCGGCATCACGCTGTCGTCAGCGGCAACCACCAGAATGGCAATGTCGGTCGCCTGCGCACCACGGGCACGCATCGCGGTGAATGCGGCGTGGCCCGGCGTATCGATGAAGGTGATCTTCTGGCCGTTCTGTTCGACCTGATAGGCACCGATATGCTGGGTGATGCCACCGGCTTCGCCGGACACGACGTTGGCATGACGAATGGCGTCGAGCAGCGAAGTCTTGCCGTGATCGACGTGGCCCATGATGGTCACGACCGGAGGACGGGAAACCAGTGCGGCTTCGTTGTCGGCAACGCCAAAGATGCCTTCTTCGACGTCCGATTCCGCAACGCGCTTGACGGTGTGGCCGAACTCTTCAGCGATCAGTTGCGCCATATCAGCGTCGATCACGTCGCCCGGCTTCATCATCTGGCCCTGCTTCATCAGGTACTTGATGATGTCAACGGAGCGCTCGGTCATACGCTGGGCAAGTTCCTGCAACGTGATGGTTTCAGGAATGGTCACTTCACGCGAAATCTTTTCGCGGGTTTCCTGCATCTGCGAACGCTTGAACTTTTCCTGACGGCGGCGCATCGCCGAAAGCGAACGCGAACGGCCCTCCTCCTCAAGATTGCTCGTGAGAGTGAGCTTGCCGCGACGGCGGTCATCTTCGCCCTTCACAACCTTCGGTGCACGCACTTCCGGCTTGGCGGGGGTGCCACGACGAACTGCGCCGCGACGGTCATCGTCGTCATCCGACTGACCGGGCTTGCGAAGCTGGCTCTGCGGAAGCGGCTTGCCCGGAATGGGGGCAGCATCGACGAGGCTCGGCGCCGGGCGCGGTCCGCCTTGTTGCGGACGGCCACTTTGCGGCGGGCGACTGCCCTGAGGACGACCCGCCTCACGCGGACGATTGCCTTGCGGCGCCGGGCGCGCGTCATCGCGACGCTCGGTGCGGGCTTCGGGCTGCGGCATACGCTTGGCGGCTTCTTCCTCGGCCTTGCGGCGGGCATCCGCCTCGGCCTTGAGACGAGCTTCCTCTTCCGCCTGGCGACGGGCAGATTCTTCACGTTCCTTGGCGCGGCGTGCTTCTTCCTCGGCGCGACGCTTGGCTTCCTCGACAGCGCGAGCGCGTTCTTCGACTTCGCGTACCTGTGCTTCCTCGAGTGCGCGGCGACGCGCATCCATTTCAGAGCGCGACAGCGTGTTGAGAACCATGCCGGAGCGGTCGGACGGACGCGGGCGCTGTGCCTGCTGTCCACCGGGGCGCTGCTGCATCGGGCGCTGCTGCGCGACATGCGGCCTCGTTACCGAAGCAGCAGGTGCTGCCGGCTTGGGTGCCGGAGTTGCAGGTGCTGGCGCGCGCACTGCCGGAGCGGGCTGTGCAGCCTGGGCAGGCTGTGCGGCCTGGGCCGGTGCAGGGGCTGCAGGCGCAGGAGCCGCCGGGGCAGGAGCAGCAGGCCGTGGGGCCGCCGCTTCGACTTCCGGCTTCTCGTCAGGCCGCGAGAATTTGCGCTTCTTCGTTTCAACGACGACAGCCTTCGTGCGGCCGTGGCTGAAATTCTGGCGCACGGTGCTCTGCTCGACGCCTGGCCGCTTCATGGTCAGCGTCTTCTTCGTATTAACGCTCAGCGTCTTGTCGTCGTTCGTTTTATCGCTCATTACGTTTCCGTTTCCTTCGCGGCTCCGGCCGCTCTACTCGAGCATTATCCAACGCGACCCGGTCATGTTGGATAAAGCTCCAGTCATCCGCTTCAACGTGCAATCCCATCCGGGGCCTGCCAAACCCCTCCAGAGCTGCACTCTACTCCGAGTCCGATGCGCTTTCACCGCGATAGCGATGCAATATAAGCGCCCGCTTTACGAACCCGGCTGCCGCCTTTCCTTCAAGTACGGCTGCATGTATCACATTTCCGCCCCCAAATGCCAAATCCATTTCTTCTCCCGTAAAAAGAGAGAAAGAAGGGATTTCCGGACCATCCAGATGCACCACGGCACGGCGAGCCTGATCAAGCTTGCGTACGCCGTCGGCAGCGGCTTCCCTTGCGTGCAACACCATGGCGGCTGCCCCGGTACGGATCGCCTGGTCCACCTTGGTGGAGCCCGACACCACAGCACCGGCCTTGCGGGCCAGAGCGAGACTGCCGAGAGCAGATTTCGTCAGCAGCTGGTCAACCAGCGCGCCAAGATCCGCCTGCGGCGTTACACCTTCTTTCAGCGCCCGCGCAAAAAGCTTGCGCTTGACCGCTTCATCCACCAGACGGCGCTCGGCCTTGACCCAGCATCCCCTGCCCGGCAGATTTCGTTTCAGATCCGGCACGACGGAACCATCGGGACCAGCCACGAACCGGATCAAAACATCGGCAGAACCGCTTTCGCGCGTGACGATACAGGTTCTGTCATTCATATCCTGCTCCACGCGTACTCCAGTCTTGCCACATCGCGGTCTGCCCGCACATCGGACCCAACGCGGGCGCTGTACCAGAGCGAAAGCCCCACCACAACCCGTTAGAGCGCCATGGGTCCTCATAAACGCACAAAGGACGCTCCAAACCGATGAATCCAAGCATCGCGCTTTCCGAAAATCCCAACCGATTTTTCGGGTGGATGCTCAGGACGGCCACCACCGCCCTCGAAAGCCGAACTGGCCGATCAATCCGGATGAACGACGGCCATTTTTCAGAACTCAATTGCGAGAGCCGCACAGCTTACGCCTGAAATGAACCAGACGTAAGAGCCACGCGGCCCTCCTGTTCCAGCAGGCTTCTTAAGAAGCTGCTTCCTCTTCGCCAGCTTCGGCTTCTTCTTCCTGAGCCGATGCCAGTTCTTCTTCCGTGATCCATCCTGCCTTCAAACGCGCAGTCAGCACCATCTGTTCCGCATCGACGCGCGAAACGTCAAACGGAGAGAAGATGCCGCTATGGGCGACGGTTTCGCCGTCCTTGCGTTCACGCCAGCCAACGAGATCATCAACGGCATAACCGGCAAAGTCCTCGATCGTCTTCACGCCGTCTTCGCCGACAGCCACCAGCATCGCCGTGGTGATGCCCGGCAGTTCGCGCAGTTCATCCGCGACGCCCAGTTCCTTGCGGCGATTATCCTGTTCGCTTTCGATGCGATCCAGATATTCGCGGGCGCGTTCCTGGATTTCGCCAGCCGTATCGTCGTCGAAGCCATCGATGGAGGCGATTTCGCCCGGCTCGACATAGGCCAGTTCCTCGATCGAGGCAAAGCCCTCGGAAGCCAGAACCTGACCGACCATCTCGTCGACGTCGAGCGCTTCCATGAACAGGGTCGAACGTTCGGCGAATTCCTTCTGGCGACGTTCGGATTCTTCGTCTTCCGTCAGGATGTCGATGTCCCAGCCGGTGAGCTGGGAAGCCAGACGCACGTTCTGACCACGACGACCGATTGCAAGTGATAGTTGGTCATTCGGGACGACAACTTCAATACGTTCGGCATCTTCATCGAGAACAACCTTGGCAACTTCAGCTGGCTGAAGCGCATTGACGATGAAGGAAGCCGCATCCGGCGACCACGGAATGATGTCGATCTTCTCGCCCTGCAGCTCGCCCACAACGGCCTGAACGCGCGAACCGCGCATACCGACGCAGGCGCCGACCGGATCGATGGAAGCGTCACGCGAGACGACCGCGATCTTGGCACGGGAACCCGGATCACGGGCAACCGACTTGATTTCGATGATGCCGTCGTAGATTTCCGGCACTTCCATGGTGAAAAGCTTCGCCATGAAGGACGGATGGGTACGCGACAGGAAAATCTGCGGACCGCGCTGTTCACGACGCACGTCGTAGACATAGGCGCGGATGCGATCGCCGTAACGGAAAGCTTCACGCGGGATCAGTTCGTCACGACGCACGATGGCTTCGCCACGGCCCAGATCAACGATCACATTGCCGTATTCGACGCGCTTCACAGTACCGTTGACGATTTCGCCGACACGGTCCTTGTATTCGTCATACTGGCGGTCACGCTCGGCTTCACGCACTTTCTGCACGATGACCTGCTTTGCCGACTGCGCGGCGATACGGCCGAAATCCATCGGCGGAAGCTGGTCAGCGATGAAATCACCAATCTGTGCGTCCGGGTTGCGATCACGGGCGGTGAAGAGTGAAATCTGCGTCGCGTAATCCTCGACGTGTTCAACGACTTCGAGCAGGCGCTGCAGCTTGATCTCACCGGACTTCGCATTGATGTCCGCGCGAATGTTGCTTTCCTGGCCGTAACGCGAACGCGCCGCCTTCTGGATCGCATCGGCCATGGCCGCAAGAACGATCTCGCGGTCGATCGACTTCTCGCGTGCGACCGCATCGGCGATCTGCAAAAGCTCCAGCCTGTTAGCACTGACTGCCATTGGACTCTCCTTGGTGTCGCATCCGGCTCCTCAAGATGCCGGACGCCTGAAACTTATTCTTTATCTTCGGCTTCGTCCGATGCGGCTCCGTCGGACTGCCCGTCCGCTTCATCGCTACCGAGATCGTCACCCGGAATGCGGCCTTCGCGCAGGGCCTTGTCCTTGCGCAGCGCATCGCGGATCAGGTCATCGGTCAGAACGAGGCGCGCATCCGAGATCAGATCGAATGGAATGCGCACGACAGGTTCGCTGCCATAAGAAATCTGGTCGCTTTCGATCACGACGGATTCCGCATCGCCCAGAACGATACGGCCACGGAACTTCTTGCGGCCTTCATGAACGATGGAAGTTTCCACCTTTGCAATGTGACCGGCCCAGTCGGCGAAGTCCGACTTGCGGACGAGCGGGCGGTCGATACCGGGAGAGGAGATCTCCAGATGGTATTTTCCATTGATCGGATCTTCCACGTCGAGAACCGGCGCAACGGTGCGGCTGACCAGCTCGCAATCGTCGACCGTCATCGTGCCGTCGGGACGCTCGGCCATGATCTGCAAGGTCTGGCCGTTGAGGCCGGAAAGGCGCACACGCACAAGGCGGAAACCCAGCGTATTGAGCACCGGCTCCACAATGCCTGCTACTTTTGCATCGATGCCCGTTTCGCGAATGATACGCTCATCCGCGCCTGCGGCTTCAATTGCCTGTTCCTGTTCCGTCACTCGATAAACCTTTTTACAGAGCCGTAAGTAACAAAAAAGAGCGGGTCCGGGAGGGCCCACTCTTGTTCAAACGACCAAGAATTTGAAGCCTATATACCAGCGGAAGCGGATTTTTTCAAGACCGCTTCTGCTGTTCGATTCATTCCGTTTACGCCCAGCCGCTTCAACGGCGGATAAAGGTCAGATAGGCGGCGCGGCGTCCCTCGCGAAAAGCCTTTGCTTCATAGCGCGTGCCCGGCCAGCCTTCATAGGCATCATTCCAGTCGGACGGGCCGTCCGCCTGCCAGTCGAATGCCGGGTGACGGCGACAATGCTGGAGCGTCCAGTTGACGTAATGTTCGATATCCGAAGCAAAACGGAATTTCGCGCCGGGCTTCAACACGCGAGCGAAGCGATCCAGATTGGCGTCGCTCACGAAACGGCGTTTCCAGTGGCGGCGCTTGTGCCACGGATCGGGATAGAAAAGATCGATGCCCGTCAGGGAAGCATCCGGCAGCCAGTCCAATACCGCCGTCGCATCCTCGTCATAGAGGCGCAGGTTTTGCCGCGACTCTGCATCCAGTGCCGCCAGCATCTTGGCCATGCCGTTGATGAACGGTTCGACGCCGATGAAGCCTGTCTGCAGATAGCGGCCGGTTTCGTGGTGCAGATGCTCGCCGCCGCCGAAGCCAATCTCCAGGCGCACGGCATCAACCTTTGCGTCAAAGAGCGGGCGCAAATCCTGCGGTGCCGGATTTTCGACATCGATCTTCAGGCGCGGCAGAAGATCCTCGAACAGGTTCTTCTGGTGGCTCCGCAAAGGCTTGCCGTGGCGACGGCCGAAGAAATTTCCGGCACCGCGCAGAGGATGAGATTCTTCGGTCATACTTTATCCGTGGGCATCATATCTGGTGCTCTATCCATCTATTTTGACGCGCATCTAGTCCGAAAACCGTTTCACACTTTTCGGGATGTGCTCCAATAGCAGAAGAGCGCGATCCAAGACCGCGCTCCTCGAAAATCGTCGGCACACATAATGCCAAGCGGTTTTAGATGCAACTTCCCGCCGGAAGTTACGCCACCGCAGCCTTCAGAGCCTTGGTCAGGTCCGTCTTCTCCCAGGAGAAGGAACCGTCACGGCCCGGCTTGCGACCGAAATGACCATAAGATGAGGTCTTGGCATAGATCGGCTTGTTAAGGTCGAGATGCTTGCGGATGCCCGTCGGCGACAGGTCCATGACTTCACGCAGCGCTTCCTCGACCGCAGATTCGGCCACCTTGCCGGTGCCATGCAGGTCGACATAGACCGACAGCGGCTGTGCAACGCCGATGGCATAGGAAAGCTGGATCGTGCAGCGGTCGGCAAGTCCGGCGGCAACCACGTTCTTGGCGAGATAACGGGCAGCATAAGCGGCGGAACGGTCAACCTTGGTCGTGTCCTTGCCGGAGAATGCACCGCCGCCATGCGGAGCGGCACCACCGTAAGTGTCCACGATGATCTTGCGGCCGGTCAGCCCGGCATCGCCGTCCGGTCCCCCAATGACGAACTTGCCGGTCGGATTGATGTACCAGTTGCAGTTGGCGGCTATCGGAAGGTCGCCGAGCGCTTCGCGGATATAGGGTTCGACAACCGAACGGACCTTTTTCGAATCCCAGCTTGCATCCAGATGCTGCGTGGAAAGAACGATCTGCGTAACCTCGGCGGCCTTGCCGTTCTCGTAGCGCACCGTGACCTGGCTCTTGGCGTCAGGCCCGAGCTTGCCCGCGTCGCCCTCACCCTTGTGGCGGGCTTCGGACAGCTTTTCCAGAATCTTGTGCGAATAATAGATCGGCGCCGGCATGAGATCGGGGGTTTCGCGGCAGGCATAGCCGAACATGATGCCCTGATCGCCCGCACCTTCTTCGCCCTGACGGTCGGCGGCGTTGTCCACGCCCTGCGCGATGTCGGCGGATTGCGGATGCAGAAGCACGTCGATCTTCACGGTCTTCCAGTTGAAACCGTTCTGTTCGTAACCGATTTCGCGGATCGCCTTGCGGGCCGCCGAACGGAAACGCGAAGGATTGATGAGCGGATGCCCGGCAGCATCATGGGCGATGGTGCCATCCTTATTCTTCTTCAGGAAAGTATCCGGCACGCGCACTTCGCCGGCGATGACCACGCGATTGGTGGTCGCAAGCGTTTCACAGGCAACACGGACAGACCACGGATCGACGCCGGTGCGGCGCGCTTCCTTGTAGATCATGTCCACGATTTCATCGGAGATGCGGTCGCAAACCTTGTCCGGATGGCCTTCGGACACAGATTCGCTGGTGAAGAGATAAGAACTGCGCGACACGGGTAACCCCTCTTGAAAATCCAACGGAGAATATCTCCGCCATGGAAACACAGTAGCGCCCGGAACAGGTTCCAGCGTTCCGGGCACGGTAATGTGTTAGCGAAGTTGGGATTAAACCGTCAATGCATATTCTTGTTGCGGCAGCGCCTCGGCACGAAAATTCGTTCCGCATGGCCTTTTCCGACTGCTCCCGCGCCGTGAAGTGCCAAGTCCGGCGGGACACGGCCATGTCCCGTTCCTATCGCCTTTTCAGGATATGCAGTCAGTCAGCGTCCGCAGCGAGCGACTTCACGAGATCGATGATCTTGCGGCGCACTTTGGGATCTGAAATTTTCGTGAAGGCACGGGTCAGCTGAACGCCTTCATTGGAATTCAGGAAGTCGACAACGTAGGTCGCTTCATTATCTTCTGCAAAACCGGCCTGGTTCGAGGAACCCGGCGCGTCTTCAAAAAAGAAGGAGACCGGGACATTCAGAATGGCCGAGATCGCCTGAAGGCGGCTTGCACCGACACGGTTGGTGCCTTTCTCGTATTTCTGGATCTGCTGAAAGGTAATGCCGAGATTTTCGCCTAGTTTTTCCTGACTGAGGCCCAGCATGTTACGACGAAGACGGATGCGGCTGCCGACATGCACGTCAATGGGGTTGGGCTTCTTTTTATTCTCAATCATACAACTGTCACTCCTCGCAGCTGCGAGCTTTCATTCATGCTCTGTTCATCTGAACAGCGATAACAATAAGTTTTGGGAGGTAGTCTGACGATTTTCCGCAAAAACCGTCGCCGCCGAGCCATAACATCGTAACAATATTAGTCTGTCAATGAAAACGCCTGCCGATTGGCAGTCGGAGAGCCACGCTCACCGCGAGTAAGGTTAACAGCGCTACCAGAGATTGTCGCGAGCCGGGTGGCGTGCTCCAAAATGGTGCACGAGTTGACGGTAGGTAAGCGTCAACGACCCCGACGGCATCATGCGCAAGGCCGTCAGTGATTCGACCATAAGCATCCACGACCGCTGAAAGACCATTATTGGCTGCGCGAATGAGGGGCAGCCCCTGCTCCACGGCCCGCACCTGGGCCTGCCGAAAATGCTGGTATGGTCCCGGCGTATCGCCATACCACGCGTCATTCGTCACATTGATGATGGCACTTGCCGCCTGTCCGGAATAGCCGAGTTCGTCCGGGAAAATCGCCTCATAGCAGACCAGCGGCAGAAAGCTTGTGCCATCTTTCACGTTCAGCGCCCGGCGCGTGGTGCCGGCGGTAAACCCGCCGGGCATTTCCACCACTTCCTGAAGCCCAAGCCTGCGAAGAAAATTCTCATAAGGCAGATATTCGCCGAAGGGGACGAGATGCACCTTGTCGGCGGCATCGACAATGACGCCCCGGTCATCGATCGTGTAAATGGAATTATAATAGCGCGGCTCGCCGCCACCGGATGCCTTTTCTTCACGAACGGCACCGGTCAACAGCACCTGACCGTCCTGCAGAACTTCGCCGATCCGGGAAAGAGCCTCGGGCGTTGAGGTGAGGATATAAGGAACTGCCGTTTCGGGCCATATGATCACATCGGGCTTCGGCTTGCCTTCGGCGGGTGCTTCCGCCGTCAGGGAAACCAGCTTGTCGAAAATGGACCGGCGTTCGGCATTATCCCACTTCATGGTCTGGGCAATGGATGGCTGCACGATACGAACCGCGAGCGAGGTTTTTTCCTCGCCCAATGCGGGCGCTTGTGAAAGCGTCCACGCACCGAAGCCGATGTGGGCAGCGACGAGTATCAGGGCAAATGCAATGCCCGTCTTTGCAAACCGCCCGCCGATCAGCAATGCTGGTGCGGCAAAGACAAACACTGCCAGGGCGCTCATCCCGGTGAGGCCAAGCACGGCGACCGATTGCATCAGAAGCGGCGTTGGCATGATGGCATAGCCGATGGCGTTCCACGGGAAACCGGTGAACAGAAAGAGGCGCAGCCACTCCGCCAGCGCAAAGCCCAACGCAAGCGCAACGATGCGCCCCAGGCCGTCAGACCAGAAGATACGCGCGACCATGGCCGCAAGCGCGTAGAAAAGCGCCAGAAACGCGGGCAGCCCCAGAACCGCAAGCGGCAGGGCCCAGGCAAACTGGTCCGCATCGACGAGCAGCGCCGTGCCGATCCACCACAGCCCTGAAACGAAATAACCGAAACCAAACCACCAGCCGACCATTGCTGCGGGAAGCAGGCGCCTGACCGGACCGGCATTCGCATTGGCGATAGCGCCATCGATCAGCCAGACGAGAATCGGAAAAGAGATGAAGCCCGCTACAAAGATATCGAAGGGCGGCTGGGTCAGTGTGGCGAAGGCACCACTCAGAAAAGCGGCCAGCGCACGACGCCAGCCGCTCGACAGAATGATTTTCCCCGCCAGCCTTTCGATCATCCGGCCTCTTTGGGGGCGTCGGTTGCCGTTTCGGCTTGTGCGGGCTGTTCTCCCGGCTTGGCGGATACGACAGCGCGTTGCTGGCGGCGACGGTCAGCCGCGGAAAGCGGCACGATACGCACTTTCTTTACCCGGCGCGGATCGACTTCCAGCACGTGGAATTCGTAGCCCGGAATTGCCTGAACGACCTCGCCGCGAACCGGAATACGCCCGAGAACGGAGAAGATCAGACCGCCGACCGTATCGACGTCCTCGCCATGCTCGCCCACTTCGAAAGACGGGCCGATCTTTGCGGCCAGTTCCTCCAGATCGGCGCGTGCATCCACGACGAACACGCCGTCGGCTTCTTCGGCGATCATGATTTCTTCGTCGTCATGTTCGTCTTCGATATCGCCGACGACCATTTCGACGATGTCTTCCAGCGAGACCAGACCATCGGTGCCGCCATATTCGTCGATGACCAGAGCCATCTGGATATGAGTCGCCTGCATGCGCGCCATCAATCCGCTCGCCATCATGGATGGCGGCACGAACAGGACCTTGCGCATGAGATTGAGTTCACCGATCGTCTTGGTGAGATCGATGCGGCCCATGTCGAACTTGGCGGCCTTGTCTTCGGCTGTCGCCTTGCTGCGCGGGCTGCTGCGGCGCGTGGTCTTCTGACGGGCCTGCTTGGTGATGTAGTTGAGAACATCGCGGATATGGATCATGCCGCGCGGGTCGTCCAGCGTTTCGGCATAGACCGGCATACGCGAATGGCCGGATTTTTCGAAAAGTTCCAGCACTTCCCAGAGCGGCGTGGAAATTTCCACGGCCTCGACGTCGGCGCGCGGAATCATCACGTCTTCAACGCGGATTTCGCGCAGGCGCAGGATATTGTGCAGCATCGCCTTTTCTTCGGGCGAGAATGCTGAATCCTGTTCGCTTGCCGTGCTGGAAAGGGCATCGGCCAGATCTTCACGCAGCGAAGAGGATTGGCGCGAGCGCATGAACGGGAAAATATTCGACAACAGGGAACGCTTTTCGGCCACTACGGACCGCTGCGTACTTTGCCCTTCGGCGTCTTGAGTCTCGCTGCGATTTTCGCCAGCGGACGGGGGGTGCGATGTTTGATCAGCCATGGTCAATCGTTGTTAAGGTCTCAATCGGATACAGCATAAGGGTCGGGGATGGCAAGAGCATGAAGGATTTCACGCTCGCGGCCCTCCATTACCTCCGCTTCCGCATCGGTTTCGTGATCGTAACCCAAAAGGTGCAAAAAGCCATGCACGACAAGGTGTACAAGGTGGTTTTCGAGCGGCTTTCCCTCTTCAAGAGCCTCTCGCTCGACGGTTTCCCGCGCAATGATGATGTCGCCCAGCATCGGTCCAGGCTGCGATCCGGCCTTGACCGGAAATGCCGGAAACGACAGCACATTGGTCGGTTTGTCCTTGCCACGCCATTCGGCATTCAGGGTCTGGATCGAAGCATCATCCGTGAAGACGACACTGAGTTCGCTTGCTGCGCTTTTCAGTCCAAGGTTGGACCAGGCGGCCTCGACGGACTTTCTGACAAGCCCTTCGAGGGCGTTTTCTTCCTGCCAGTTGCCGGCTTCGATCATGATATCGATATGGATCGCGTTATTTGACACGTTCTGCGGCGGCTCTCCATGCTGGTTAGCCGCATCATCCTTTCAGTTATTAGAGCGCCGTGCGTCCAATCAGACGCACAGAAGCCTTTGCTTGAGCATAATTTTCCCGATCAAAGCAGGATCAGAAATCAGCCGGTGGACCGATTTCCCTGCGCAGGCGGTTCCGCTTTTCGGAATCATGCTCTGGAAAGCTGCCTGCCAAGAGGCAGACAGCCTTTGTTAAATCGTGATTCCAGCAGGCAATTGCAAGATCATTCCGAACGCGCGTGCTGTTTGCCGTCGCGGTCGTAAGCGCCGACGATTGCTGCCACCAGCGGATGGCGAACAACGTCTTTCTCCGTAAAGCGCACCTTGATGACGCCTTCGACATCATCCAGCACGCGAAGTGCTTCCACGAGGCCCGATTTCTGCCCCGGCGGAAGGTCGATCTGGCTTGGATCGCCCGT
Organism: Brucella intermedia LMG 3301; assembly: GCF_000182645.1. Classification (NCBI taxonomy): domain Bacteria; kingdom Pseudomonadati; phylum Pseudomonadota; class Alphaproteobacteria; order Hyphomicrobiales; family Brucellaceae; genus Brucella; species Brucella intermedia. Next base: position 2,561,423 of record NZ_ACQA01000001.1, on the reverse strand, counting down.
CACGATCATGCGCGAACCCTCGCCAAGGCGGGTCAGGAACATTTTCATCTGCATGGAGGTCGTGTTCTGCGCCTCATCGAGAATAACCGCAGAATGCGCCAGCGTACGCCCACGCATGAAGGCAAGAGGCGCGATTTCGATCACACCCGCGGTAATGGCACGTTCCACCTTTTCCGCCGGCATCATGTCGTAGAGCGCATCGTAAAGCGGGCGCAGATAAGGATCGACCTTTTCCTTCATGTCGCCCGGCAGGAAGCCCAGACGTTCCCCCGCCTCGACAGCGGGACGCGACAGGATGATGCGTTCCACCAGACCGCGTTCGAGAAGCATGGCGGCATGAGCAACGGCAAGATAGGTCTTGCCGGTACCGGCCGGTCCGATGCCGAACACCAACTCCGACCGGTCGAGTGCCCGCATATAGGCATCCTGCGTCGGCGTGCGGGCAAAGATCGTCTTCTTGCGCGTGGAAATCTGGGCTGCGGAAAGCTTGCCCTTGTTTTCCATGGTCGGCAGCGTCAACTGGTCATCGGCAGCGATTGCCATGCGGAGTGCGCCATCCACATCGGATGGTCCAAGCTCATGACCCTTCTGCAGCGTTGCATAAAGATGATCGAGCGCGCGCCGCGCCTGCTCGGTCGCGGTCGGCTCACCCCGGATCGACAGCTGGTTCCCCTTGGAGCGGACATCCACGCCAAGCTTCTGTTCGATACGGGCAAGGTTTTCATCGAACTGACCGTAAAGCGCGCTGGCAAGACGGTTGTTGTCAAAGGTGAGCACGATATGGGCCATGTCCGAGGCCCCGGTCGTCGGGCTTTTTTGCGTTTGATTGGTTGGCTTGGCAGACTTCAGCTTTTCCGTAGCGCTCAACCGTATCTCCTTAAAGCACAATCCTGAAAAGTAGGGGACTTTTCAGACCAGACTATGCATGAACGCAAACCGTCCACGCATTGCAATCATAGTCTCGACAGGATTACCGGCAAGCGACTCAATACGCCGAAATTTTCTGCCTCGGCATCATCATGCCTTCAGGCCAGTTTTTGCGCAATAAGGCTGTTGGTGCCTGTGGACGTGATTTTCACATGAATGATGTCGCCGATCCGGTCCTGATTGTCATCAATGATGACAGGCAGCAGCCATGGCGAACGGCCCACCATCTGGCCCGCAACGCGACCCGGCTTTTCGAGCAGCACATCCATCTCGCGACCGATCATGGAATCCTGGAACGCATATTGCTGTTCGGACAATAGTGCCTGAAGCCGCTGGAGGCGTTCATCCTTGACCGCTTCCTCGACATGATCGTCAAGATCGGCGCCCGGCGTGCCGGGACGCGGCGAATATTTGAACGAATAGGCCTGTGCGTAATTGACCTCGCGCACGAGCTGCATCGTGTCTTCGAAATCCTGATCGGTTTCACCGGGGAAGCCGACGATGAAATCACCCGACAACGCCATATCCGGCCTGACTTCGCGGATACGCTCGATGAGGCGCACATATTCATCCGCCTTGTGACGGCGGTTCATCGCCTTGAGAATGCGGTCCGAGCCGGACTGTACCGGCAGATGCAGATAAGGCATCAGCTGGCGCAGGTCACGATGGGCGGCAATCAGGCTGTCATCCATGTCGCGCGGATGGCTGGTGGTGTAACGAAGGCGGGCAATCCCGGGAATGCGCGCCAGACGAAACAGAAGTTCGCCCAGGCCCCATTCGCGGCCATCGTCACCAGCGCCGTGCCAGGCATTCACGTTCTGGCCGAGCAGGGTCAGTTCGCGTACGCCGCTGTCGGCAAGGCGCTCGGCCTCCGCCACAATCTGCTTCACACTGCGCGAAACTTCCGAGCCGCGCGTATAGGGAACCACGCAGAAGGTACAGAACTTGTCGCAGCCCTCCTGCACGGTCAGGAACGCTGAAACACCGCGCTTGCGGGTCTCCTCGCGCCTCGGCGATGGCAGATGTTCAAATTTATCTTCGAGAGCGTATTCGGTCTCCACCACCTTTTCGCCGCTGCGAACCCGCGCAAGCGCATTGGGCAGGCGATGATAGGTCTGCGGCCCGATGACAAGATCGACATTCGGCGCACGGCGCAGGATTTCCTGTCCTTCCGCCTGCGCCACGCAGCCCGCAACGCCGATGGTCAGTTCCTTGCCATTCGCTTCGCGCGCATCTTTCATCTTGCGCAGACGGCCAAGTGCGGAATAGAGCTTTTCCGACGCTTTTTCACGAATATGGCAGGTATTGAGCAGAACCAGATCGGCATCATCCGGCGTATCGGTCGCGACATAGCCTTCCGCTGCAAGGCTGTCGGCCATGCGCTGGCTATCGTAGACGTTCATCTGGCAGCCATAGGTCTTTACGAAAACCTTGCGCGCATTCGGGCGCTCTGCCGCGGGGTCGAGTTCGGTGATATTGTCGCTCATGCGCGGCTATCTACAGCTTTTGTCGTCATTTTGGAAGGTGACAATCTGACGGCTGTCACTCTTCGGGGATATCACGCCCCAGCAATGCGCTTTGCAAAAGCGCGCGCACCCGGTTTTCCATTGTGCGAGCGAGCGCCTTGCGATCTGTCTCGGCGGTTACGACAATGGGTTCCCCGAAACGCACCTCGACGTCTATCGCGCCCTCGCGCAAGATGCCTTTGAGATGCGGCATCAGTTCAACATCGCCCGGCCACGACGCAATGGGGCGGAAATAGCGGCCCATCGCCATGCCGTGAACCCCCGTATAGGCGATCGCAACCGGCTGAACCATGACTTCAGGCACATTCGCTTCCTTGATCGCGGCGTGCGCGGCACCGAAAAGCGCCGTCTTGAAAGGCAGAACGCGATTGCCGTCCGATGTCGTGCCTTCGGCGAACAACACCATTGCGTCGTCGGTCGCCAGACGCCGCGCAATCTCCGACGTCTGCTCTCCGGTCTTGCCTCGCCGCTCGCGCTCCACGAAAACGGTACGCTGCAAGACGGCGAACATGCCGAAGACGGGCCAGTCGCGCACTTCCGATTTGGCGATGAAGGACACCTGTCCTACGGCCGACAGCACGACAATGTCGCTCCATGATGTATGATTGGCGACAAGGAGAAGCGGGCGGCCTTCGTGCATCTGGCCGACGGTCCTGATGCGGAAGCCGAAAAGCCGCGCCACGACGCGGTGGAAGAAGTTCGGCAGGCTGCGTTTCCAGCCGTTCTTCAGTTTCAAAAACAGATATTGCACCGGAATCAGCGACAGGCTCAGCGCAACCATGGCCGCGACGACCAGGAATATCCGGATCGCGCCGATCATGGCGCCCTCTTCAGGTCACGCCGCAAGATGAGGGCCGCCGAACGCCCATTCGCCGTTTCGTAATAGGCCGGACGGTCGCCGACTTTCCGGAAGCCGAGACGGCGGTAAAGCGCCTGCGCGGCGACATTGGCCTCGTCCACCTCGAGAAAAAGCGTTTCGGCCCGTTCCTGGTAGAGATGGCGCAGCACGGCATCCATGAGCGCGCGCCCCACGCCCTGCCGCTGCACGTCGCGCGCGACGGCGATGGTGAGGATTTCCGCTTCTCCTGCGACCAGACGGGCCAGCACGAAGCCGCACGCATCGTTCGGCTTGCCTTCCGCACGCGCCACAAAGCCGAACACAGTGTTTTCGCCAATCAGCGACCTGAAATCATCGGAGCTCCAGCCATGATGGAAGGCGGCGGCATGAATGCGCTGGATCGCATGGCTGTCCTGTGCGTTCAGCGGTTCTATCGAAACCTCCCTGCGACCGAAGCGGCCGAACGGCAAGCCCATCATCGGCTATTCCCCAGCGCTCTTCCGCGGCAGCGCAAACCCGACCTGTGGCTTTGCATCAGGCCCGCGCATGTAAAGCGGCTTCGGCGCATCCCCCGGCTGGCGCGAGCCAGCGAGACGCGCATAAACGCCGATTGTCGCGGTCGGCTCTGACGGGCCGAGTGCAAAACGTCCGCCAACCGCTTCATTGATTGAAACGGAAGCGGAACCCGCAAGAACCGTATTTTCCGCCTGGGAAGCGGCAAGGGCCTCTGCCTCGTCCCGTGACAGGACCAGAGGCTTATCGCCTGGCAAACCCTTCGCATCGAATGGTTGCGCATAAATTTCGCCGCGATGCGCGTCGAGGAGGACGAGCACCGGCTTTTCAGGGTTCGTGAGCCGGCTTTCAGCGGCCAGCGCTTCGAAGGCTGTGATGCCGAGCGCCGGAACGCCGAGGGCCAATGCAAAGCCGCGCGCCGCCGAAACGCCGATACGCACGCCGGTAAACGATCCCGGCCCGATATTGATCGCCACGCGATCCATGTCGCTGAGCGATAGTTTCGCCTCCGTCAAAGCGCGTTCTATATAGGTCATCAATACTTCCGCGTGTCCTTTGCCGATGTTTTCGCTCACATCGGCAAGCACGAGATCGCCATCGGAATCGTAGACGGCAACGGAACACCACGAAGCGGCAGTATCAAGCGCGAGTATTTTCATGCGCAACCGGGTAAATCAGATTTCGCGCTGCGACAAGCCGCAACTTGGTGCAAGCCCAATCGGTCCCGTTTTTTAACCGACCCACGGAACAAAATCTGTCGGCATGCATTTTCCCACCGGGTGCGGGAATGTTTTGCGTTGCCTTGAAGGTAACGAAGGCCCCTCCGGCAATCGAGCCTTGTAAGGATCTGGCGGGTTCGTTTGTGTTGGAACAGCTGCCCACGACCATGAGCGACATTCTCCCAGTCTCTCCTAGCCGGATCGAGCAAAAGGATGTGAGGATAAAATGCCCCAGAAGTCGATGCATGCAACCCGCAACGATCTTCCTTCCAACACGAAGACGACAATGATCGCGCTGCTTAACGAAAACCTCGCCGCGACAATCGATCTTGCCCTCATCACCAAGCAGGCTCACTGGAATCTCAAGGGGCCGCAATTCATCGCCGTTCATGAAATGCTCGATGGCTTTCGCAACGATCTCGACGAACATGTCGATACGATTGCCGAGCGCGCCGTACAGATCGGCGGCACGGCCTACGGCACGACGCAGGTGGTTGCCAAGGAAAGCAAGCTCAAACCTTATCCGACCGACATCTATGCCGTTCACGACCATCTGCTGGCATTGATCGAGCGCTATGGCGATGTTGCCAACCTGCTGCGCAAGTCGATCAAGGACGCGGATGAAGCGGGAGACGACGATACGGCTGACATCTTTACCGCCGCGTCCCGCAGCCTCGACAAGGCGCTGTGGTTCCTCGAGGCCCATGTTCAGGAAACGAACTGATATGAGAGCCTGACGGCCTGGCAACCGTCGTTTCTATAAAGGCCGGGAAATCCCGGCCTTTTTTGTCTGGCTATACTCAGTTAGCCCATTCGCCGCCGCGCATCACCGGCTCGCGGGTTCCGTCCGCGTTGATGCCGTCGACGTTGATCTGGCCGGAGCCGATCATCCAGTCGATATGGATAAGGCTCGCGTTGCCGCCCTGCGTCTTGATCTGTTCCGGCGTCAGCTTCGCTCCGTCGATAAAGCATTTGGAATAGCACTGGCCGAGCGCGATATGACTTGCTGCGTTTTCATCGAACAGGGTGTTGTAGAACAAAAGCCCACTCTGCGAGATCGGCGAGGAATGCGGCACCAGCGCCACTTCGCCCAGATGACGGGCGCCTTCATCCGTATCCAGCACCTTGTTGAGAACCTCTTCACCACGGCTCGCCCTGGCCTCGATAATCCGCCCGCCCTCAAAGCGAACCGCGATATTCTCGATCAAGGTGCCCTGATGCGACAAAGGCTTGGTGCTGGTCACATGGCCTTCGACACGAAGAGCGTGGGGCGTCGTAAACACTTCCTCCGTCGGGATGTTCGGATTGCAGGTGATGCCGTTTTTCGCAGTGGACGCGCCGCCGTGCCATTCATGGCCGTCGGCAAGCCCAACAGTCAGATCAGTGTTCGGCCCCTTGAAATGCAGGGCGCTATAAGCCTTGCCGTTCAGGAAGCGGGTGCGGGTACGAAGTGCTGCATTATGTGCAGCCCAGGCGCCGACCGGATCATCGACATCGACGCGCGACGCCGCGAAGATCGCCTCGGCCAGCTTGCGGGTCGCAACATCTTCCGCGTCGTTTGGAAACATGAGCTGCGCCCATGCCGGATTGGGATAGGAGATGATGTTCCAGTTGATGTCGAAACCGGCGATCTTTTCCAGCGCCGGCTGATAGGCCTTTGAATTGGCGCGGTTGGCGCGTGAAACCTTGGCCGGGTCCTGGCTTGAAAGCAGCATCGGATTGTCGGCTGCGATGGCCAGACGGGCAGCGCCGTCCGAATAGGCCTTTGCCATGCCTTCATAAAGCCAGCTTGCCGCACGGTCGAAACTCGCATCCGATGCATTCTCGTACCGGGCAAGCGCCATTTCATCATCCGCGAAGAACGGCGTTACCAGCCCGGCTCCGGCCTTGTAAGCATGCTTGGCGATGAGGCGCACCAGCGGCAGCGCCACGACCGGCGCGGTGATGACGAGATCCTGCCCCTCGCGCAATTGCAGACCGACACGAACGGCGACTTCCGCAAGACGTTCAAGTTTCACCGGATCGATGACTGGGTTCAGCTGTTCAGGAGCCATGGGTGGAAGACCTCTTTGGATATGGAATCACCGACAGTTTATCAGACGGCATAATTTCACCACCTTTTTTCCTGCCTTTACGCTATAGTATTCACGCGGTCAGTTGCAGAAGAAAGCAGACAGCAATGAATAAGAAAGTGCTTATCTTACTGGGCATTACCGGCCTTCTGACCGGCTGCGTAACGATGACGCCCGAACAGCGCCGTGCAGCTGACGAACAGACCTGCCAAAGCTATGGTTTCAAACCCAGGACCGACGCTTTCGCCAATTGCCTCATGCGGCTCGATCTCGATCGCAGGGCCGACAGGCGCGCCTGGCAGAATCAGGTCGATTTCTATGATGCTCCGATGGTGATCTATCGTCCGGTCTATCGGCCCTGACGCCTTCGCTGAAAACAACTGCAATCTGCCATTGAAATCAAAACGCCGGTCGGATTGGACCAGACCGGCGTTGCAGAGCATCCGATTATAAGCGCTTCTTAGAGCGGAGCTTCGGGACGGTCCTGGGAGAGAAGAAGCGCGCCGATTGCGTCAGCCTGCTTCTGGCTCGCCGGAGCATAGCCAAGCGAGGTCGGCTGCGGGGCCGTGGTATCGAATTGCGGCTGGTAGGACGCCATCTGCATATGCTGTTCCTGCTGGGGGGCCGCAACACCGCGATGACGCACTAGACGGTCACTGCGCGCCTGAGGACCGACGCCGCTGTTCTGGTCTGCGCTTTGAGCCTTGGAAGCCTCCGCCAGTGCCACCTGAACAGTCGGTTCCGTTCCCGGAACCGGACCGGTCTGCGGCAGGGTCACATCATAAGATGGATCCTGCGGAACAGAAGGCGATTGCGGCGAATATGCGAGGGCAAGATTGTATGGCTCCTGCGGGACCGGGTTCTGCAGCGAGCCATCGCGGTTGCGCTTTTCATAGAAGGAATTGCCACCGGCGACGAGCACATAGTGCATGTTGTTGTAAGGGAACCTCAGGCCCGCCGTATGGAAGAACATGGCGTTCTTGAGTTTCGGATGGCGCTGCCCCTTCAACACTGCATCGGCAGTCGCCTGAACATCAGGCAGCGCCCTGGAATCCATCCTGCGGGTGAGGACGCCCGGCGCAAACTGGTTCTTCTGGCCAACGACGCCGCAAATCGTATCGGGATAACGGCCCGATGCGAGACGGTTCATGACGACCGTGCCGACAGCGAGAAGCCCGTCGGGGCTGGACCGGTTCGATTCGAAGAACATCGCGCGCTCAAGGCATTCCTTGTCACGCGCTGTGTAGGTGTAGGTCTTCACGCCATTGACGGATTTGACGTGGCTTGCCGCCGTCTTTTCCGAATTGGCTTTTCCCGTGGTTCCGGTCGTCGTGCATCCGGTGACCACGAAAGGCGCAACCACCAGCCCGACAAGAACGGGCAATTTCCACTTCGCGGCGCGCGTCAATGGCTCAATCTCATGTTAGGACCCTTAACTGATCCAGTCATTCGTTCAGGCAGACACATCCGGAATGATGCGCGCGAACGTCTGACTGCGGTGCAAGTCAAAGAGGACGAAGATCAAAATCGTACGTCCTACTGTCGCTCAATCGAATTCAAGGTTTTGGAATTTTTAGGCCAAAAAAAGGCGAAGGGTCAAATCCCAACGATGCAGGCAGCGGTCATACAGCCTGAAACGAAATCCGAATCGAGAGTGCGAATATGCCTACAAGCCCTTTAAATATATTAATAATTTATTAACGAGAATTACGAATTCAGATAAGGCATTGATTTAATGCGATACAAATTCCCGCAATACACGCCATATCGCTGCCTTAATTCGCTTTTGCTTGGATGGTTTCTCCATCACGTCCGCGCTGCTTCGAATGATCTGCAAAAATTCTGTTTCCCATGGGTTCCGTGGGTTGTCGTCAACTTTGGAAACAGATTTGTAACATCGCGTGAAAATGCGTGATTGGCGCGCAGTTTTGGTCGGGCCTATGCGAATCGGATCAACGTTGCCGCAGGCTGATCATCCGCAAACGGCCCGCCACGATGAAAATGGCGGGCCGATCAGGAGCTATATCTGAGAGTTTGAATGACGGTGTCGATCAACCGAAAGAATAACCGGCACCGCGAACGGTGCGGATCGGATCGAGCGCGCGACCGACATTGATCGCCTTGCGCAGCCGTCCGACGTGGACGTCCACCGTGCGATCGTCCACATAGATGTCCGGACCCCAGACGCCATCCAGAAGCTGGCTGCGCGAGAAGACACGGCCGGGCGACATCATGAAATATTCGAGCAGTCGGAATTCAGTCGGTCCGAGACGGACCTCCTTTTCCTTGCGGTAAACCCGATGCTGCTGACGGTCCAGAACAAGGTCGCCCACTTTCAGCACATGCGAAAGAATGCTCGGATTGGACCGGCGCAGCATCGCCTTGACGCGCGCCAGAAGTTCCGGCGTCGAAAACGGCTTTACCACATAATCGTCGGCGCCGACGCTCAACCCGCGGACGCGTTCGCTTTCCTCGCCACGCGCCGTCAGCATGATGATCGGCAGGCGCTCGGTTTCCGGCCATTGGCGCAGGCGGCGGCACAATTCGATGCCCGAAACCCCTGGCAGCATCCAGTCCAGAATAAGCAAATCCGGCACATTCTCGCGCAATGCGATTTCGGCCTCGTCGCCGCGCAGCATGGTATCGACCTGGTAGCCCTCTGCCTCAAGATTATAGCGAAGCAGCACGCTCAGCGCCTCTTCGTCTTCTACCACAGCGATTTTGGGTGCCTGTGACATCCAGTATTTCCCTATCCAAATGCGGCGGGCGGTGGATACAATCCCCCCAATCGACCGCGTGCCGCCGCGCTATTCACTCATTCTCAGCCGTCGGACTCGGGATCACTCCAGGTCCGGTCGGATGCAGTTCAGGGTTTACGCGCCTCATCCACGACAATACCGTGGCTCAGGTCTTCCTTGGGCCGCTCAGCCGGCATTTGCAGGCCGGTCACGATGTAATAAACGGTCTCCGCGATGTTGGTCGCGTGATCGCCGATACGCTCGATATTCTTGGCGCAGAACAGAAGATGCGTGCAGGCGGAAATATTGCGCGGATCTTCCATCATGTAGGTCAGCAATTCGCGGAACAGTGACGTGTACATGGCATCGATCTCATCATCGCGGTCACGGACGACATTGATCTGCTGCACCGAGCGCGACGCATAAGCGTCGAGCACGTCCTTGAGCTGGGTCAGCGCCAGTTCGGCCAGCGTTTCCAGACCACGATAGAGCTTTACCGGCTGACGCGATTCCGAAACGGCGGCAACACGCTTGGCAATGTTCTTGCCCAGATCGCCAACGCGCTCCAGGTCGGCGGAGATGCGGATCGAACCGATGATCTCGCGCAGGTCCACGGCCATGGGCTGGCGCTTGGCGATGATCATCACGGCCTTGTCGTCGATCTCGCGCTCGCTGGCGTCGAGGATGAGATCGTCGGAGATGACGCGCTGTGCGAGCGCGTTGTCCGCATTGACGATAGCGGCGACCGACTGCTCGACCATACGTTCCGCATGTCCGCCCATTTCGGCGATCTTGTGGGTGAGAAACTTCAATTCCTCATCGTAGGAGCGAACGGTATGCTGAGACGGCATAGTAGACCTCGTAATATAAATTGCGGGGAAGCCGCACTGTCTGTTGAAACGCAGTTCCGGATCAGCCGAAGCGTCCGGTGATATAGTCCTGCGTGCGCTTTTCGGTCGGCGCGGTGAACATGGTTTCCGTGTCGCCCACTTCGACCAGATTGCCGAGGTGGAACATGGCTGTGCGTTGCGAAACGCGCGCGGCCTGCTGCATGGAGTGCGTGACGATCACGATCGTATAGTTCTGGCGCAGTTCGTCGATCAGCTCTTCCACCTTCGCGGTTGCAATCGGGTCGAGCGCCGAGCACGGTTCGTCCATGAGGATGACTTCCGGGCTGACCGCAATCGCGCGCGCAATGCAAAGACGCTGCTGCTGGCCACCGGAAAGACCGGTGCCCGCATCGTGCAGACGATCCTTCACTTCCTCGAACAGGCTCGCCTTCTTCAGGCTCGTTACGACGATTTCCTCCAGATCGGCCTTGGTGCGGGCGAGACCGTGGATGCGTGGGCCGTAAGCGACGTTTTCATAGATCGACTTGGGGAACGGATTCGGCTTCTGGAACACCATGCCGACGCGGGCCCGCAGTTCGACGACATCGATCTTCGGATCGTAGATGTCCTCGTTGTCGAGCGTGATCTTGCCGCCGACCTTGCAGCCTTCAATCGTATCGTTCATGCGGTTGAGCGAACGCAGGAAGGTAGACTTGCCGCAACCGGAAGGGCCGATCAGCGCTGTGACCATCTTTTCCTGGATTTCCAGATCGACGTCGAACAGAGCCTGCTTCTCCCCATAAAACACGCAGACCTTGTCGCCGCGCATCTTTATGGAACTGGCGTTGGCGTTCATTTTTTCTCCTACGGCTTTCTCGAGAGATCGTTCAGTCATCAGGTTCATAGCTTTCGACTCCCGTTTACCAGCGGCGCTCGAAGCGGCGGCGCAGAATGATTGCTGCAATATTCATCACGGCAAGGAACAGAAGCAGGACGATGATAGCGCCTGACGTGCGTTCCACAAAGGCTCGTTCTGCTTCGTTTGCCCACATATAGATCTGCACCGGCAAAGCAGTCGCCGGTTCCATCGGCGTTGACGGTACGTCGGCGACGAAGGGCCACCATGCCGATCAGCAGAAGCGGCGCGGTTTCACCAAGCGCATGGGCAAGGCCGATGATCGTGCCGGTCAGGATGCCGGGTGCGGCAAGCGGCAGGACATGGTGGAAGACCATCTGCGTTTTCGACGCGCCGAGGCCAAGGGCCGCGGAACGGATCGATGGCGGCACGGCGCGAAGCGCGGCGCGGGTCGCGATGATGATGGTTGGCAGCGTCATCAATGTCAGCACCAGACCACCGACCAGCGAGGCGGAGCGCGGCAGGCCGAAGAAGTTGATGAACACCGCAAGCCCGAGCAGGCCGAACACGATGGACGGGACCGCCGCCAGATTGTTGATGTTCACCTCGATCATGTCGGTGAAGCGGTTCTTCTTGGCGAACTCTTCCAGATAGATCGAAGCAGCAACACCGATCGGCAGGGAAAGGCCGAGAACGATGAGCATCATGTAGAGCGAACCGACCAATGCCACCCCGAGACCGGAGGTTTCCGGACGGCTGGATGCGCCGAAGGTGAAGAGGCCCGTATTGAAGGACTCCTTCATCACGCCTTCTTCCGAAAGCGTCCTCATCCATCCCACCTGACGGTCCGAAACCTTGCGATTCGCCTCCGGTACCGAAAGATCGATCTGCCCCTTGAAGGCGGAATCGATGTCCGCGCCCGCCAGAACCGGAACGACCTGTGTCGTGCCGATGAGCGAGGGGTTGTTCATCACGATCTCGCGCAGCTGAATGCGCACGCCGTCCGAATAGAAACGGCCAAGGTCCCGCATTGCTGGTCGATCTGTCGTCGAAACACCAAGCTTTTCAGCCAGAGCGTTGCGCACCAGCAGCGGATAATTGGCCGTGATCAGCACATTCGGATCGGCCGCGCGCTTGTTGCCCGGATCGATCACGCTCTCTTCAAGCTTTACCGGCAGATAAAGCGTCGTCTGCCAGAAGGCGGTATAGCCCTTGGAGAAAACCGAGAACAGGAGCGCGCACAGGAAGAATACGCCGATGGCAATCGCAGCAATACCGTAATAGCGGAAGCGACGTTCGGCAGCGTAGCGGCGTTTCAGTCCGATATCGCGACGCGTCGGCTGTGCCGCGGCGCCGCTGGCATTAAAGGTCGTATCGGTCATTATTCGTACTGCTCCCGGTACTTGCGCACGATGTGCAGCGCAAAGATGTTCATGATCAGCGTCAGGACGAAAAGCGTGATGCCGAGTGCAAAGGCCACCAGCGTCTGCGGCGAATTGAACTCAAGATCGCCGGTCAGCTGGTTGACGATCTTCACCGTGATGGTGGTCATCGCCTCGAAGGGATTGATGTTGATGCGCGCCGCAACACCTGCCGCCAGAACCACGATCATGGTTTCGCCGATGGCGCGCGAGGCAGTCATCAGAAGTGCGCCCACGATGCCCGGCAATGCCGCCGGAAGGACCACCCGCTTGATGGTTTCGGAACGGGTCGCGCCGAGACCAAGCGAGCCGTCGCGCAACGCACGCGGCACGGCAGTGATGATGTCATCGGAAAGCGAGGATACGAACGGGATCAGCATCACGCCCATGACAAGACCGGCGGTCAGAACGCTCTGCGCCATGATGAAACCCTGCCCGCCAGCAATGGCGATGGACAGATCGCGCAGGAAAGGTCCGACGGTCACGAGCGCAAAGAAGCCGTAGACGATGCTGGGAATACCGGCCAGAAGCTCCAGAACCGGCTTGACCACGGTGCGCACGCGCGGCGAAGCATATTCGGCCATGTAGATGGCGGAGAACAATCCGACCGGAACCGCGAACAGCATGGCCACGAATGCGATATAGAGCGTGCCTGCCAGAAGCGGGATAAGACCGAACTGGCCAGTCTCGCCGCCCGAACCGGCAGCGGCAAAGCGCGGGTCCCACACCGTGCCGAAGAAGAAGTCCCACGGCGAAACGGACTGGAAGAAGCTGATGGTCTGGAACAGCATCGAGCAGATGATGCCGATGGTCGTCAGGATGGCGATGCCGGAGGCTGCAATCAGCCCCCAGAGAACGATCCGCTCGACATTGTTGCGTGCGCGCATGCGCCGGCTGATCGTGGAGAGGCCGAAAATCAGGCCCGCCACGGCGATCACCAGGGAAACAGCCGAACCGATGGTGTGCGTGAGGGCCGTTGCCTTTTTCAGGTAAAGCGCGATCGGCACCATATAGTCCTGGCCCTCGGTCGCGAGCGCCACGCCCTTTGCCCCCAGAAGCGTGCGGGCGTCCTGATAGTTCGACGGGAAATTTTCAAGTTCGGCAGGCGTCAGCCGGTCAAGCCCGCTGGCAAGACCGCGAACCATGCCGAGTTGCAGGCTGCGATTGGTGAAGGACCCTTCCTCAACGGCATCCGGCAAGCGGGCGGTCGCACTGTGATCCAGATAAACCGACGTTCCTACGGCCCATATTGCGAGGAACAGAACCGCAGGCAATGCTGAAACGAGGAAAACCCACCAGCCATGATAATGCGGGCGGGAATGCATTTTCTCGGTCGGCGAGGCTTTTGCGGAAGCAGACTGCGCCTTGTCCAGTGCAACGGCACGCTGGCGGCCTATGAAGAATCCGATCAGCCCGATTGCAACGATACTGACGAGAACCAGAAAGAAGGACATTCAATTTCCCCGGTTGCCCTGATGAATGCGGATGGCGTTGAGGTGCAGCTTCCACCCATGCCGTTCCACGCGAATGCGCCTGTCATAATACAAAGGCGCGAAAGGAGAAGAACGCGGAGATTCCTCATCCCCGCGTTCCACAGATCAAAACTTACTTCGCAGCCAACGTCTTGCCTTCGGAGAAAGCAGCGCGCTGTGCTTCACGTTCTGCATCCGGGGCCGGAACCAGACCATATTCGGCGAGCGGGCCGTCAGGACCGATCATCTGGTCGTTGAGGAAGAACTCAACATATTCCTTGAGGCCGGGGATAACGCCGAGATGCGCCTTCTTCACGTAGAAGAACAGCGGACGGGACACCGGATACTCACCCGAAGCAACCGTTGCAGCCGAGGGAGTAACGTCGTTGACGGTGGCAACCTTCAGCTTGTCGGCATTGTTTTCGAAGAAATAGAGGCCGAAAACGCCAACGCCGGTCTTGTTGGAGTCGATGCGGGCCAGCGTTTCAGCATAGTCGCCATCGATGTCGACAGCCTTGCCGTCCTTGCGCACTGCGATACAGGCGGAAGCGGCTGCCTTGTCGTCGAGGCCGGTCTTCTTGATTTCGTCCAGAGCGCCGGAGTGCTTGCAGCCGTCAGCCAGAACCTTTTCTTCAAAGACTTCGCGGGTGCCGTGCTTTTCGCCCGGGATGTAGGCAGCAATGTCCCAATCCGGCAGGTTCGGGTTGACCTGGTTCCACTTGGTGTTCGGATTGTCGACCAGCTTGCCGTCCACGACGAGCTTGGCTGCGAGCGCCTTGTAGACGTCTTCCGGCTTCAGCTTCCAATCCGGACCCTTGGCGTCGGTCGCAAAGACGATGCCGTCATAGCCGAAGCGAACTTCCTGAACGTCCTTGACGCCGGCGTCGATGCACGACTTCAGTTCCGAGTCCTTCATGGCGCGCGATGCATTGGCGATGTCGATGGTGTTCTCACCGACGCCCTTGCAGAATTCCTTGATACCTGCGCCCGAACCGCCCGATTCAACAACCGGCGTCTTGAAGTTCGGGAAGGTTTCACCGAAGGTTTCGGCGACGATTTTTGCATAAGGCAGAACGGTCGAGGAACCGGCAACCTGAATCTGATCGCGCGCCTGGGCGGCGGAAACCGACATAACGGCAGCGATGGCGAGCGCTGCGGTCGAGGAAATCATCTTGTTCATGAGCTGCGGCTCCTGTTGTAAAAGACATATGACGATGTGGCGTCGTTAGCCCTCTACGCGCTCTATATTACATTCATATGACACTATTGTTACAGGTTTGTATCAGAGCCGCTTGCCAGTGATTTTGTGGGGTTTTGCCGCGCCTTGAACCGGCAAAGAATAATGCGGCGTTCGTCCACCGCTTGAGTGTCGGTTTCGTATGATCGACCGGCCACCGAATAACGGCTCCCAATTTCCAGCCAATTTACCCAGCCGCCTCTCCCGACCTATGCTTTGAACGACAAAGTGACAAAACAAGGTTTCCGCAGTGACCTATCCACGTCTGTTCAACCTCGTCTGGATAATTGCGCTCGCGAGCTCCCTATCGCAGTCCCATGCTCAAAGCCGTGTGCTCACCATTGCTACCGAAGGATATTTTCGGCCCTATAATCTCACGCAGTCCGATGGCACGCTCGACGGCTATGAGGTCGAGCTGGGCCAGCACCTTTGCCAGACGATGAAAGTCGAATGCAATTTTATCGCCATTCCCTTCGACGCCATCATAACAAGCCTGCAGATTGGCAAAGCCGATGCTGTGATGGGAGCGCTGTCAGCAACAAAAGCGCGTGAGAAAGTCATCGATTTCTCCGTATCCTACGGCCGCACGCCGCAAGTCTTCGCCACCCTGCGCGACGGTCCGTACAGCAAGCTGCCTCACATGGAGGAGAATCTGGACCTTTCGGACAATAAGCATGAAACGGAGCAAGCCCTTCAAGATGTGAATACCGCGATAAAGGGAGCGACCGTCGGTGTCGTGGGTGGATCGATAGCCCAATCTCTGATCAATGCATATTTCAGAGAAGGAACCACTATCCGCGAGTATAAAACCGCCGAGCAGGTCGATCTCGATCTCGCAAACGGACGCATCGACATGCAGGTCACCGCCCGATCCTATCTGAACACGATACAGAAGACGCAGGCCTATTCCAACGTCGTCATGACCGGGCCGCTTTTCAAAGGCGGCCTGCTCGGACGCGGGGTCGCTGTCGGTCTGCGCAAGGACGAAGCTGATCTCAAGCGCCAATTCGATTCTGCAATCATGGCGGCCAAGGCCGATGGCACTATCAAAAGGCTATCCGAAAAATGGTTCGGGTTCGACGTGACCCCGTAGGTGATTAGAACGGGACGCCTTTAAGTTGAGTCATTACCCGGTCTAAACTCACTCGTTCGGGCGAGACAACACATAGGCGGCAGAACCCAGCATGAACAGCGTTACCGCTGTTGCCAGCAACCAGCCGGGTTTGGCGCCCCACCAGAAAAGGCCATATCCGAATGCCATGCCAAGACAGGCGTAGAGCTTGGCGCGCGGCGGAATGGCACCACGCTCGCGCCATTTTATGACCAGCGGTCCGAAACGTTGATCCGCGAGCAACCGGGCCTCGATCTTCGGCGACGACCGCGCGAAGAACCATGCAGCAAAAATGATGAAGATCGTTGTCGGCATGACCGGCAGGAAGGCCCCCACAATGCCAAGTCCGAGCATGAGAAAGCCGAGGCAAAGATAGACGATCCGCTTGCTCGCCGAGATTGCGGGCGAAGCGGCGTCGATCCTGTCTTTTTCCGGGTGGTCCTGCATGGCGTTCCGTCGTCTGGTCTGAACGCTTATAGCAGGAATTCAACGCTTTCGTGCAGGGTGATAGCAGTCAAAGAAACGTCATCTCACCCTCTTTCGGGCCTGTGGATAACTTTCAAAGTTCGACAAGAGCTTCTCGAGCACAGTCAGAAATTGCAATTCTGCCCCCAAAACGCCTCATTTCGTCAACTTTGCCGCCGACGCTGAAAACTTACCTTGCAAATAAAAATTGCATCACGGCCGGAGCCAGCTGCCTCACACGAAAGCAGCTTTTCTTGCAATGGGCGCGCCAAATCAAGGCACAGCGAAGTGCCACCGCAGATTCCTAACGAATCGTAAACAGCTTTACAGTAAACAACGCGAACACTTCCTAATATTCCTTTGTTGTGTTTAAGCCATTAAGTAAACAACGGTCAGTATAGGACGATTTTCCCTGCGTGATATAGATTCAGTTATCGCACAATGTTCTCATTCGAACCACGCCAGCGCCACATTTAGATTCCAGTTCGGAACCGTCTTTCTCAGCGACAACTGTGGGACACCCCGTTAACAACTAGTGGAACTGGCATGACTTTCAAGACCCGTATGGCTATGCTTGCCGTTGCGGCAACCGGTCTTCTCGCGGCCACCGCAATCGAGGCTTCAGCACAGCAATGCGGCGGTGCCTCCTGGTACGCCCTCACTTCCCGTACGGCTTCGGGTGAACGCATGAACCCGTCCGGCCTGACCGCAGCCCACCGCACCCTGCCGCTTGGCAGCAAGGTCAAGGTTACCAATCAGAGAAACGGCAAGTCGCTTGTCGTGCGCATCAACGATCGCGGCCCGTTCATCAAGGGGCGCGTCCTCGACCTGTCCAAGGGCGCCGCAGGCCGGCTCGGCTTCATTGGCGCAGGACACACCAAGGTCTGCTTTACGCCTTTGTGATCCAGCAAGGTCGCGTTCAGTCGCTGGACATGGAGCATTTCCGATCCAGATTTGATCGTTGGAAATGCTCCGTCCAACTGTTTTCGGCATATTCTTCCCCTAAAAGCCGGTTTTCGCTTTTGGGGAATGCTATCTCCGATCCAGCCTGTCGGTGAACCAGCGGGTCAGATTGATCCAGACCTCGTCCTTTTCGGCGGCATCCTCGATCCCGTGTTCAAGATTAGGGTTATCGTTGACTTCGATCACGACCACCCCATCGTCCGTTTCCTTCAGATCGACGCCATAAAGCCCGTCGCCAATGCAGCGCGCTGCGCGTAAGCCGGTTTCCAGCACCAACGGCGGCGCGTCGCCCAGCGCATAGGATCGAAACCCGCCTTCCAGCGGCTTGCCGCCCGTATCGTGCTTGACGATCTGCCAGTGGTTCTTGGCCATCATATACTGGCATATGAAGAGTGGCTTGCCGTCCAGAACGCCGACCCGCCAGTCAAACTTCGTCGGCATGTATTTTTGCGCCAGCAGGAGATCACTGTCCTCCAGCCACAGGGCAGCAAGCGCTTTCAGTTCGCCGAAATCCTTCACCTTCTTCACGCCGCGTGAGAATGACGAATCCGGTATCTTGATGACCATCGGAAAACCGAGCATGTCGGCGGCGCGTTCCAGGTCCTCCTCACCCGCGATCATCACCGTTGGCGGGACCGCCACCTCGTTGGCCTGCATCAATTCATGCAGATAAACCTTGTTGGTGCAGCGGATCATGGACATCGGGTCATCGATGACCGGCATGTTTTCCTGCTGCGCCCGGCGGGCGAAACGATAGGTGTGATTGGAGATCGACGTCGTCTCGCGGATGAACAATGCGTCAAAATTGGCAAGCCGGGGCAGATCGCGCTTGCCGATCGGTTCCACTTCCACGCCGAGCCTTGCCGCGATCCTTGCCCAGTGCTTCAGCGTTGAAACGGTTGACGGCGGCATCGCTTCCTTCGGGTCGCACAGCGTTGCGAAGGAATAGCGCGCTGGCACCTTTGGGCGCGCCGCACGCCACTCGCGCTGGGTATATCGGTCGAGTGCCTCCTCGAAACGCTCCTTCTGGTCCTTGGAAAACTTGGCGATGTTGGCAAAGCCGATCTTCTGGATTCGGGCCCATTCACCTGGCTTGACGGATACTTCCAGCGATGGCGCGCGAAACCAGTCGAAGAGCAGCCGTCCGAATTTTTCAAAGTCGGGGCTGTCGGCAAGTCCGAAATGCACGTGGATTGTCTCGGGTGCCTTTTCCGGATGCTTGCCGAGCGCCTTGTTCAGCATGTCTTCAAGTTCGGGAATGGCGTTTTCATAGAGCCGCCGTTCCGAGAGATCGATCATGGTTTCCACGGAAGGGATGATGCGGTGTCCCCGCGCTTCCGCCAGAAGCGAAGCATAATAGCCGCGGCTCTGATAGGCGTAGGAGCGCGACAGATTGATGATCCGCGGGCGCAACTGGCCATTGAAGAGCGATGGATGTGCGAGGTAATCGCGCGTGGTCATGACCTTGTGTGGCGTCGCCCCATTATCGATATCCGAGAGGCGTCCTACCAGAATGACGCAGATCGTCATCAGTCCGTCCTTTTTTCCAGAATAACGGCTGCCCTGAGCCCCATCACTGCCGAACCGCGCGATACGGTCGAAAATGTGAAAGGGGACAGGAACATTTGCGGCATCGGCGATGGTCTCGCCCAGCTCTTCCTCCACCCAGGGGTCATGAATGAGAATGTGACGCCCGTCTTCGCCATGAGCGAGCACCCAATGCGGCACTTTCTTGCCGAACATATGATAACCGCTGACAAGCACGATCACTGCCGCTCCACGGCGCAGGGCCGTCAGAATGTCGTGCAGGGTAAAGCTGCGATAATCCACCGGTATGGCATAGGCTTCCGTGCGCTGCCGGAAATCGGTTTGGGCCAGTTGCATGACCTTGCGCTTTTCTTCCGAACGCACCGATTGCAGGAAAAGCATATCCTCGATGGATACGATGACCGATGCTTTCAGTCCGCGTTCATGCGCGGCGACTGCAAGTCCGAAGGGTTCGCAACCGCCCGGCCCCGACATCATGTAGATGGTGGTCGCATCGCGCCACAGACGGACTTCCAGCACTGGATCAAGTCGGGTCTTCTGATTGTGCCGGGCCAGCACCATCATCAGGCAGGCCGCGCCGCAGGTGAAATCGGTCGTCTGCTCGTAATAGGGAAAGGCGGTGACCGGCGAAATGTCACCGCGAACCGTCTTTTCAAATCGCAGCGCGTCAGAATGGTCGGCATAGTAATCGAGATAGCGCCCGATGGGGCGATAGCCGTGCCGCTTGTAGAGCGCAATGGCGCGCTCATTATCCTCGCGCACCTCAAGCCGCAGCAATGGACGGTCGTGGTCATAAGCCGCCGTTTCCGCCGCCTGCAGCAGAAGCGAGCCGACGCCCTTGACCTTTGCCTCCGGATCGACGGCTATCGAATAGAGCCGCGCCAGCGCGGTGCCATGGCGAAACAGGATCATTGCATAGCCGATGACTGCGCCATCCACCGTTGCAACAATGGTTTCTGCGGTCGGCCGCGCGATGAGGGCGCGAAAGGAACGGCGGGAAATCCGGTCTGTCTCGAAACAGCGTTCCTCGATGCGCAGGAGCGCATCTATGTCGTCTGCCGTGGCCTTGCGCGTCGTTGCGCCTGTCATCTTCTGGCCTTTGCAAAGGGATCATTCCGATCCGGTCGAACACCAACAATTGGCTTATTCGAGGCAAAAAACAAGCGCCCGGACCGTGGCAAAATTATGGGTAATTTTTACCGTCGGAGCTGGCTTCCGAGGGCTGACAACCTCAATTACAGATTGCATTATCGGGAGTTACCCGCATTAACCATTAATTAAGAAGTCAGGCGATCGCGAGGCAAACCGAATTGACTCCGGACTATTTCAGACATTAACGTTTCGTTAATAAATGAGTAATGGCGAGAGCCAAAGGGCGTTGAGTATGTTTTGCGTTGTTCGCTCGACCACAAAGATTATGGCAGCCGCCGGTTTCGCAGTCTCGCTGCTGATGGCAAGCTTTGGTGCGGAAGCTGCCTCCGGCGACTTCATGCAGACCGGCAAGCTGACCTCGCAGCCGATCGGACATTATGAATTCTGCAAGCGCGAGCCCAAGGAATGCGGCATCACCAGCCGAGACACCCGCGCGCTCCAACTCAACCATTCGAACTGGCAGCGTATCGTCGAGATCAACCTTGCGATCAACGAGCGCATCAAGCCGATGACCGACATGGAAATCTACGGCGTCGAGGAATACTGGGCTTATCCGACCACCGTTGGCGACTGCGAAGATTACGTGTTGCTGAAGCAGCGTGAATTGCAGAAGGCCGGCATCCCGCTCACCGATCTTCTGATCACCGTCGTACGCAAGCCGGACGGCGAAGGGCACGCGGTCCTCACCGTTCGCACCGATCGCGGCGATTTCGTTCTTGATAACCTGACGGACGAAGTCATGCGCTGGAACGAGACGGATTACACTTATCTGAAGCGTCAGGCCGCGAACGACACCGGTCGCTGGGTTACCATTGAAGGTCCCGACAATCTTCTCGTCGGCTCAGTGCGCTGACATTGCGATCTCTCCATCTGTTTGGAAAATGCCCCGGAACGTGCTATCCGTTCCGGGTCTAAAAAGGAGAGATCGGTGCGGTTAGCCCGATCCCCGTTGCAAAGCGGGTCCTGGCCTTCGCGATTGCCGCATTTGGCAGATGCGTCGAGTCCCTTGACCTTCCACTCCAATGCAATGGTGCATTGGAGAACAAGAGGTCTTGGTTATGAAACAGCAAATCTCCGTCATCACACTTGGTATCGCCGATCTCGGGCGCTCACGTCGCTTTTACACGGAAGGCTTCGGCTGGATTCCGGTTTTCGAGAATGACGAAATCATCTTTTATCAGATGAACGGTTTCGTTCTCGGAACCTTTCTGAAATCCGCGCTCGAATCCGACATGGACCGAGATGGTCTCTTGCAACCGGGTGCCTTTTCGCTTGCTCACAATGTGGAGCGGGAAGCCGAGGTCACGCCTCTGATGAACCGGCTGGTTGACGCTGGCGGCAAATTATTGCGCCCGGCCGACGCGCCAATCCATGGCGGTTTTCGCGGTTATGTCGCCGATCCTGATGATCACGCCTGGGAAATTGCTTGGAATCCGGCCTGGGCCATCGACGAGAATGGTCTTGTGACGTTTGGAATATGAGCCGAATAGGGCAGGCAACGGGGCGCTTTCGTGCCCTTAGCCTCATAACGATGTGATTATTGCGGGGCGGCGCGTGGCAAAAATCTATTTCATCTCGCATCCGGAAGTCATCGTCGATCCGGCAAAGTCTGTTCCATCGTGGAACCTTTCGGAGCGTGGTATCGAACGGATGCGTTCTTTTGCCGGTCGGCCTGAGCTGCAATCGATCAGGTCGATCTGGTCCAGCACCGAAACAAAGGCAATTGAAGCCGCCGAAATCCTGGCCGGTGTTTTAGGAATAATTCCTGCGACCGACGATCGTTTTAGTGAAATCGACCGAAGCTCCACCGGCTTTCTGCCTCCCGACCAGCACGAATTGGTGGCCGACCAGTTCTTTTCGGCCCCAGACAACAGCATTCGCGGATGGGAGCGGGCCAATGATGTACAATACCGCATCATGCAGGGTTTCAAATGCGTGGAACGGCTCTCGGCTTCGCACGATACTGCCATTGTCGGCCATGGCGGCTCCGGCACGATACTTCTCTGTTATCTTGCGGGACTCCCGATCAGCCGCCAATATGACCAGCCCCATCAGGGACACTACTGGTGCTATTCATATGAGGAAAGAACTGTCCTCCATCATTGGAAACCGATAGCGCCGCGCTGAATTTCATCAAGGACACCGCTAACATGTGGTCAGGCTGCTGAAACCAGCCTTTCCGCGCCCATGCGGTAGGAAATGGCACTGGCCAGATGGATGCGGCCCACCTTGTCGCTTCCATCGAGATCCGCCAGCGTGCGGGCTACTTTCAGGATACGATGATAGGCGCGGGCGGAAAAATGCATCTGCTCGCTCGCATCGCGCAAAAGCTTCAGTCCTGCCGCATCCGGCTCCGCGACCTCCTCTATCAGTTTGGCCGAACAATAGGCGTTGGTCATGGAGGGTTCCAGACCGAGCGCGGAATAGCGCTCGCTCTGTATTGCGCGGGCGCGGGCGACGCGTTGCGCGACCGCCGCGCTTGTTTCCGAGCGGGACGGCTTGATGAGATCGAAGGCGGAGACAGCGGGCATATCCACCCGCAAGTCGATGCGATCCAGAAGCGGCCCCGAAATGCGAGCCTGATAATCAGCCTGACAACGCGGCCCGCGCGCGCAGACATGCCCCGGTTCGCCCGCCATGCCGCAGCGGCAGGGATTCATGGCGGCAATCAGTTGAAAGCGCGCCGGATAGCTGGTGCGGTGATTGACGCGGGCAATCAGACATTCCCCGGCTTCAAGCGGCTGGCGCAGCGAATCCAGCACCTGCGGCGAGAATTCCGGAAACTCATCCAGAAACAGCACGCCATTATGCGCAAGCGATACTTCGCCGGGCCGCGCGCGCAGTCCGCCGCCAACCATTGCCGCCATTGATGCCGAATGATGCGGTGCGCGGAACGGACGGCGGTCGGACAGTTTTCCGCCCGAAAGCTCACCCGCAATCGAGGCGATCATCGACACGTCCAGCAATTCGCGCGGAGAAAGACGGGGCAGAATGGATGGCAATCGCTGGGCAAGCATGGATTTGCCGGATCCCGGTGGCCCCACAAGTAGCAAATTATGGTTGCCAGCGGCGGCGATTTCAAGCGCCCGCTTGGCGGTCTCCTGCCCCTTTATGTCGGCAAGATCGAGTTCCGTTTCACCGGAAATCCGCATGGATGGTTCCGGCCGAGTCAAAACCTGCGTGCCGCGAAAGTGGTTGGCAAGGGCGATGAGGCTGCGCGGTGCCAATATGTCGATGTCGGCACCCGCCCATGCTGCCTCCGGACCGCAGGAATGCGGGCAGATAAGCCCTTTCTCCTCCCGGTTAGCGCCGATTGCAGCCGGCAAGACACCCGCCACCGATGTTATCGAACCGTCGAGCGACAATTCACCCAGAACGAGATAGGACTGAATCGCATCCGCTGGAATGGCGCCAATTGCCGCCATAAGCCCAACGGCAATGGGCAAATCATAATGCGACCCTTCTTTCGGCAGGTCGGCAGGCGCCAGATTAACCGTCACCCGCTTGGTTGGCATGGACAGGCCGGAAGCGTGCAGGGCCGCCTGCACGCGCTCCCGGCTTTCCGCCACAGCCTTGTCCGGCAGGCCGACGATGGACATGCCCATCTTGCCCGGCGCCACCATCACCTGCACGTCGACAGGCACAGCCTCTATGCCCTGAAAAGCAACCGTCCCAACCCGCGCGACCATGTGCCCCCGCTCGCCACGCACCACATCTCTCAAGTGAGTTAAAGTTCAAATACAACTCAGAGAGTTAAGCACGAGCGAGCGGCGAATTCAAGAACAATAAGAGAACGAAAAGAGGGCAGTTCCTACCGCTTGGCTTCCACCGCATCCCAGAACAAGGCCGCAATGTTGGTTCCGTCGAAACGCTGGATTTCGCGGATGCCGGTTGGCGAGGTGACGTTGATCTCGGTCATGTAGTCGCCGATCACATCGATGCCGACCAGAATGAAGCCGCGCTCTTTCAGCGATGGGCCAATGCGCTCGCAGATCTCGCGTTCACGCGGCGTCAACTTGCTCTGTTCGGCACGCCCGCCGACATGCATGTTGGAACGGGCATCGGTTTCCGACGGCACGCGATTGATTGCGCCGACCGGTTCACCATCGATCAGGATAATGCGCTTGTCGCCAGCACGCACGTCCTTCAGATAGCGCTGCGCAATGAAGGGCTCCTTGAACAGCTGACCGAACATTTCCAGAAGCGAGGTCAGGTTGCGATCGCCATCGGCCAGATGGAACACGCCAGCACCGCCATTACCGTAAAGCGGCTTCAAGATGATGTCGCCGAACTCGCGACGGAAATCCATGACTTCCTGCGGGTCCTTGGTGATCAGCGTTTCCGGCATGAGGTCGGGAAACTCCGTCACGAAGATTTTTTCGGGACTGTTGCGCACCCATGCCGGGTCGTTGACCACCAGTGTCTTCGGGTGAATCCGCTCCAGAAGATGAGTGGTGGTGATATAGTTCATGTCGAAAGGCGGGTCCTGACGCAGAAGCACCACATCCATTTCCGACAGGTCGCGGCGGATTGGCTCGCCCAGCGTATAGTGATCGCCCTTGATGTCGCGCACTTCCAACTTTTCGAGGCGGGCGGAAACGACGCCATCACGCATCGAAAGCCGGTCCGGCGTATAATGGTAAAGCTCATGACCGCGCTTCTGCGCCTCGAGCGAAAGGGCGAATGTGGTATCGCCCGCGATATTCACCGTGCTGATATGGTCCATCTGGACCGCGACTTTGAGAGCCATGATTTCCTCGCGATTCGAAGTTGCGGGAAATCTAAAACGGAATGACCAGGCAACATAGTCCTTTCTCTCAATCCGCGCGGACTTCGCTTGCGCCTTTTCAGTGCGTGAAGCTGAACTGGATCAGTTTTCATCCATTGTCTATGCTGGCACTTTAGCTGCAAATCGCTGCTGGCGTTTCGGGAGGAAAATGTGACCGTTGTTAGAACTACGCTGTTTGCCGACCATGTAGCAGAACTGGGCGAAGGCCCCGGCTATGATCCCTTGAGCGGAAATGTCTGGTGGTTCGACATTCTCGGCCAGAAACTGATCGAGAAGAACTGGGACAGCGGCGAAACCCACGTCCATGCGCTCGGCATGAAAGCGAGCGCTCTCGCCGTGATCGACCGCGACCGGCAGTTGATCGTCAGCGAACATGGCCTGTTCATTCGTGAGCGCGCCAACGGGCGCCTCACCCTTCACCATCCGCTTGAAGCAGACAATGAAGTCACCCGCTCCAACGACGCGCGCGTGCATCCTTCGGGATCGTTCTGGATCGGCACGATGGGCAAAAAAGCCGAACCCGATGCAGGCTCCATCTGGTGGTATCGCGAAGGTCAGGTGAAAAAGCTGTTTTCCGGCATCACGATCACCAATTCGATCTGCTTTTCCCCTGACGGAAAGATCGCCTATTTTGCCGATACGGATCGCAACATCATCTGGCGGGTTGATGCGGACCCCGAAACCGGATTGCCGGTATCCGACAAAAGCGTCTTCCACCACCGAACCGAAGAGGGCGGTGTCGATGGCTCGGTCGTTGATGCCGAAGGTACGCTGTGGAATGCCTGCTGGGGCGGCAGATCGCTCAATGCCTATTCACCGCAAGGCCGCCTGATCCGCTCCGTTCCACTGCCTGTGGGCCAGCCATCGTGCCCAGCTTTCGTCGGGCCGGATGCGACGGCGCTGATCGTGACGAGCGCCCATGAAGGCCTGGACGATGAGGCCCGCCGGTCCGATCCCCATGCCGGAAAGGTGTTACTGCTTGATCTCACAGTTGCCGGACGGCACGATCCGCCGGTTCGGCTTTGAATAGCAAATAAAAAGGGCCCTTGGGGCCCTTTGATCTAAACACCTTCGACGATGATGATCTCGCCGTCGGCGACTGTCTGCCGGATCGCCTTCGCCGCCTGATATTCCGGAGAATTGTAGCAATCGAGCGCGTGCTGCATGGTCTCGAATTCGATGATCACATTGCGGGCGCGACCCGGCCCTTCAACGGCTTCAGCCTTGCCGCCGCGTGCGATGAAATTTGCCCCATAACGCTCGAATGCCGGTTTCGCCGTCGACACATAGTCCTTGTATCGCTCGGGATCACGGACGTCCACGCGGGCAATCCAGTAAGCTTTGGTCATGCTCTCTCCTCCAGTAACTCTTTCATGCAACCGAGCGCATTTCTTCCAGAATGGCAAGGGCCGCCGCGTTCCGATCAGCCGCGCCGACAATCGGGCGTGCGACGACCAGATGGCTGGCTCCGGCTTTCAATGCGTCGGCAGGTGTCATGACCCGTTTCTGGTCGCCCTTTTCCGAACCGGCTGGACGAATGCCCGGCGTGACGACGGCCATGTCCGGGCCGACCGCCTGACGGATGGCTGCAGCCTCCACGGCAGAAGCGACGATGCCGCCCATGCCCGCCTCGCGCGCCTGACGGGCCCGCTTCAGCACCAGCGTTTCCGCATCGTCGGAATATCCGGCTTCCCGCAGATCCGCATTGTCCATTGAGGTCAGAACCGTAACGCCCAGGAGGCAAAGGTTCGATCCCCTTGCGGCTTCCACTGCTGCCCGCATCGCTTTCGGGTAGGCATGAAGCGTGAGCATGGAAACGCCCATTTTCGCGACATTTTCGACGCCCTTCGCAATGGTATTGTCGATATCGAGGAGCTTCATGTCGAGGAAGACTTTTTTCTTCGCCGCGACAAGGCTTTTTGCGAAATCGAGACCGCCCGCGAATACGAGCTGGTAGCCGATCTTGTAGAAGGAAACGGCGTCTCCCAACTCTTCGACTACCTTCTCCGCCTCAGTAATAGTCGGCACGTCAAGGCCCACGATCAGCTGATCGCGCAAATCTGTCGTCGTCATGAGAGTCTCCGTGGTGATTTTTACTCTCTTCGCACAACAGGACCCATTGCGAAAGAGATGGAATCAGCTTTTTGCTTCTGCCACCCGCGTGATGAGGCTGCGGCAGACAGCAGAAAGCATCCTGGCGCTGCGCTCTTCTTTCAGCGTTCCATCCTCATTGAACGCCATGGATGCATGACCGACGGAGCATTGCTCCGTGACGATCTGCACTCCGACATTCATCAGCACGGCGCGCAGGTGATAAAGCCCCCGCATTCCCGCAAACACGCCATCGGAACTCGAACAGAGACCGACCGTCAGACCGGCATAAGGCCTGAATGGTTGGTCGCCATCCTTCGAGATGCGGCTGACCCAATCGATGGTGTTTTTCAGAAGCGGCGGGATCGAGGCGTTATATTCCGGCGAACAGATCATCAGCCCGTCATGCTGGGCAAACAGACGACCGAGCCTCATCGCGTTCTCGGGAACGCCATGTTCCTTTTCCAGGTTCTGGTCCATGATCGGCAGCGGATAGTCGGCGAGCGTGATGCGCGTGACCTCAGCCCCCTGCATCCGCAACTCCTTTTCGGCTGCATCAGCCATATGTCCGGAAAAAGCGCCGATGCGAACCGAACCCGCGAAGACGAGAATACGTGCAGTCATGAAAGCCTCGCGAGAATTTACACCAGTGGGCTGCGATAAACCCAGAGCTGCGCCGGCGGCACGTTCCGCACCACGAAATCATAGTGCTGAACGGTATAATTGCCGCGGCCGGCGGGAACCGGCGGCAAGGGACCATAGGTGATCTGCATCAGGGGCCGTCCGCGCGGAATGCGCGAAAGCAGGCTTTCAACGAGCTGGATGCGCCGGTCCATCGGGAAATTGAGCATCGGCACGGCAGAAATGATGCAGTCGAATTTCTGGTCCTTCTTCTCGCCCAGCGCGCTGTCGAGATCGAATGCGTCACCCTGAATGATGTTGACCTCCGGAAAGATCGTATTCAGGTGATCCACGAAGTCCTGCGAATATTCGATGGAATAAAGGTCGGCAGGTTTCACGCCCTGTTTCAGGATCGCCTTGGTGATGACGCCCGTACCGGGTCCAAGTTCAAGAACCGGAAGGCCGGAACCGGTGTCGATGACGCTCGCCATGCGGCGCGCGGTAACGGAACTCGTGGGCAGGATGGCGCCGACGGCTTTCGGCCCGTCTATCCATCCCTTGAAAAAACGAATTTCCTCATCGAACTTAGCGGCCAGTTTCCTGCCGAGCTGTCCTGCCATTCTCGCTGCTCCCATTGTCGTTATTGGACAAGTTTATGCCGCTTTGAATTCCCTAAGCAAGGCGTGAATAAGGAAAAGAACAAAAAAGGGAGCCGAAAGGCTCCCATTTCTATTCTCCGATACCTTCGAAGAATTCTTTCATCCTTGAGAAGAACCCGGCTGATTTCGGGCTATTCTCCTGCGAGGAAAGTTTTTCGAACTCTTCGAGCAGTTCGCGCTGACGCTTGGACAGGTTCTGCGGCGTCTCGATGTCGATCTGTATATAAAGATCGCCGACTGCTGCCTGCCGCAGGACCGGCATGCCCTTGCCCTTGAGGCGGAACTGCTTGCCGTTCTGCGTGCCTTCCGGAACCTTGACCCGCGTCTGGGTGCCGTCGAGCGTCGACACTTCGAACTGGCCGCCGAGCGCTGCCGTCGTCATTGAGATCGGCACCTTGCAATAGAGGTCCGAGCCGTCGCGCTGGAAAAACTCATGCGGCTTGACTGAAAGGAAAATGTAGAGATCGCCCGACGGGCCGCCGCGCATTCCAGCTTCGCCTTCACCGGCCAAACGGATACGCGTGCCGTCCTCGATGCCTGCCGGAATATTGACCGACAGCGAACGTTCCTGTGTGACGCGGCCCTGGCCGTGGCACTTGCCGCACGGGTCCTTGATGATCTGCCCGCGACCGTTACAGGTCGGACAGGTGCGCTCGACCGAGAAAAAGCCCTGGGCAGCGCGGACACGCCCCGAACCCGAACACATGGTACAGGTGGTCGGTTGTGAACCGGCCTTCGCGCCGGAACCGGAACACTCGTCACAGGTGATGGACGTCGGAACGCGAATCTGCGCGGTCTTGCCCGCATAGGCTTCTTCCAGCGTCACTTCCATATTGTAGCGAAGATCGGCGCCGCGTTCGCGTCCGCCATTGGAGCGACGACGACCGCCACCCATCATCTCGCCAAAAATGTCCTCAAAGATATCGGCAAAGCCGCCACCGCCGGCAAAACCGTTGCCGAAACCGCCGCCCATGCCGCCATTTTCAAAGGCTGCATGGCCAAACCGGTCATATGCGGCACGCTTCTGCGGGTCCTTCAGCGTTTCGTAAGCCTCGCCGATTTCCTTGAACTTGCGTTCAGCTTCCGGATTATCCGGATTGCGATCCGGATGATATTCCATGGCGAGTTTGCGAAAGGCTGTCTTCAGCGTCTTGTCGTCTGCTGTTCTTTCAACACCCAGAGCTTCGTAGTAGTCGATCTTCATCAGTTCGTTATCCCGGCGACAGGAACGCGCCTTTTGTTTTCACGGACATCG
Organism: Brucella intermedia LMG 3301; assembly: GCF_000182645.1. Classification (NCBI taxonomy): domain Bacteria; kingdom Pseudomonadati; phylum Pseudomonadota; class Alphaproteobacteria; order Hyphomicrobiales; family Brucellaceae; genus Brucella; species Brucella intermedia. Next base: position 2,531,620 of record NZ_ACQA01000001.1, on the reverse strand, counting down.
TATCCCGAAACCGGTCCCCAGATTCGTGCGACACGCCCCGAAGCGTTCAACACTTGTCAGGGGCCAGCGTTTCCAATTGTTCATCAATCGAAGTGCCTTTCCCGACCCATATGTCGGAGGAGCACTCCGGGTTTCAGTATCAACACCCACTTTGCCCGAAACCGTCTCGTGCTTTTCAAGATGTATGCAGGCCAGAGCGATTTTTCAAATGGAGGCTTTGCCCGATATTTCCATCGGTATTCCACCGACACCGGCCAGCATGCAGGACTTATACAAAACCTGCGAATATGAACATCTCGAAAATTGGCAAAAGCCCGGGGCAAACCCCGGGCTTGAGCGTATTAAGCCTGAAATTACGACTTCTTCTTGTCGTCGTCGATTTCTTCATAATCGGCGTCGACAACATCGTCGTTTGAAGCCTTCTCTTCGCTACCGCCGGCAGCACCGGTTTCAGCAGCCTGAGCGGCTTCATACATGGCCTGACCGAGCTTCATGGAAGCTTCGGCGAGCGTCTGCGTCTTGGCCTTGATGTCGTCGGCATCATCGCCCTCGAGCGCGGTCTTGAGGCTTGCAAGCGCATCCTCAATGGCCTTCTTATCGTCAGCCGAAACCTTGTCACCATATTCGCTCAGCGACTTTTCAGTCGAGTGAACGAGGCTTTCGCCCTGGTTCTTGGCTTCCACGGCCTCGCGGCGCTTCTTGTCGGCTTCGGCATTCGCCTCGGCGTCCTTGACCATCTTTTCGATGTCGGCATCGCTCAGTCCACCGGATGCCTGAATGCGAATCTGGTGTTCCTTGCCGGTGCCCTTGTCCTTGGCCGTCACGTTGACGATGCCGTTGGCGTCGATGTCGAAGGTCACTTCGATCTGCGGCACGCCACGCGGTGCGGGCGGAATGCCGACGAGGTCGAACTGGCCGAGCATCTTGTTGTCGGCAGCCATTTCACGCTCGCCCTGGAAGACGCGGATCGTCACGGCCGACTGGTTGTCTTCGGCGGTGGAGAAGGTCTGCGACTTCTTGGTCGGGATCGTGGTGTTGCGGTCGATCAGACGGGTGAACACGCCGCCCAGCGTTTCGATGCCGAGCGAAAGCGGGGTCACGTCGAGCAGCAGAACGTCCTTGACGTCGCCCTGCAGAACGCCGGCCTGAATTGCCGCGCCCATGGCGACGACTTCATCAGGATTGACGCCCTTGTGCGGTTCCTTGCCGAAGAAGGCCTTAACGACTTCCTGGATCTTCGGCATGCGGGTCATGCCGCCGACCAGAATAACCTCGTCGATTTCGCCAGCCTTGAGACCGGCATCCTTCAGCGCAGCCTTGCAAGGCTCGATGGTGCGCTGGACGAGATCGTCGACCAGGCTTTCGAACTTGGCGCGCGACAGCTTGATGGCAAGGTGCTTCGGACCGGTGGCATCCGCCGTGATGAACGGCAGATTGACTTCGGTCTGCTGCGAGGACGACAGTTCGATCTTGGCCTTTTCGGCAGCTTCCTTGAGGCGCTGCAGAGCGAGCTTGTCGTTCTTGAGGTCGATGCCGCTTTCCTTCTTGAACTCGGAAACGAGGTATTCGACCAGACGCATGTCAAAGTCTTCACCACCGAGGAAGGTGTCGCCGTTGGTCGACTTCACTTCAAAGACGCCATCGCCAATTTCAAGAACCGACACGTCGAAGGTGCCGCCGCCAAGGTCGTAGACAGCGATGGTCTTGCCATCGTTCTTGTCCAGACCGTAAGCAAGCGCTGCCGCAGTCGGCTCGTTGATGATGCGCAGCACTTCAAGACCGGCGATCTTGCCGGCATCCTTGGTTGCCTGGCGCTGAGCGTCGTTGAAGTAGGCCGGAACGGTGATGACCGCCTGCGTGACCGTTTCGCCGAGATAGGATTCAGCGGTTTCCTTCATCTTCTGAAGGATCATCGCGGAGACCTGCGACGGGGAATATTTCTTGCCGTGGACTTCAACCCAGGCATCGCCATTGTCGCCCTTGACGATCTGGTATGGAACCAGGTCCTTGTCCTTGGCGACCATCGGGTCGTCAAAGCGGCGGCCGATCAGGCGCTTGACCGCAAAAATGGTACCTTCCGGATTGGTGACGGCCTGACGCTTTGCAGGCTGGCCGATGAGACGTTCGTCACTATCGCTGAATGCAACGATCGAAGGGGTTGTACGCGCACCTTCGGCATTTTCGATGACCTTCGCGTTCTTGCCGTCCATGACGGATACGCAGGAGTTGGTCGTTCCCAGATCGATACCAATAACTTTAGCCATATTTCTCTCCATTCAGCAAACCGCCAAGACCTCTACCGAGCGTTCCATGGGCGGTTCCTATCGGTTTCACAATGCTCTTTTCACGATGCATATCCGGATACCGGTTCCGGTTTCCAGACGCACATCAATGCCCTGTGCGAGGCGTATATAAGAAACGCGGTTTTTCACTGCAAGTCACAAGAACCGGACAAAGACAGATTCCTTGCCCGATATTCCTTACAGGATCAACGGACTGTCTCGCTCCCGCCGGTTTTGCCCGCACGATAGATCGCATCGATGAATTTCTGGTTCGCCCTGGAATTTTCGAGCGAGAACAGCCGCGCATCCCTGTCGCCGCGTGCGGCCCGCACAAAGCTTTCGGCCTGAAGCTGGTAATGATTGGCATCACCGAACGACCATTCGCTCGCTCGCGTGTGTCCGGCATCGAAAAGCGCGACGCTGCCGTGGCCATATTTACCGGTATTGAACGGTGCATAGACTTCGATGAAACCCTTGTCGCCATGGAAAACCATTGTCTGGCGTCCTGCAAGCTGCGTCGCGACGTAGAAGGTCAGATCGAAGCCGTCGAAACGGGCCGAAACATTAGCATAGCGGTCGGTGCCGAAGGCGGGATCATATTCCACCGACGCTTGGACCGACAGCGGTTCCTGACCAGTGACCATACGGGTCACGACGGTCGGATAGACGCCGATATCCGGCAGAGCACCGCCGCCCAGTTCAGGCTGGTTGCGCATATTGTCCGGATCGACGTTGAAATAGGAAAAGACACCCTGCACATGGCGGAGCCTGCCGATGGCGCCTTCGGCCAAAAGTTCGCGCAGCTTGATCCACTGGGGATGGTAATAGACCATGAAGGCTTCGGCTATCGTGACCTGATGCCTGTCCCGGGCCGCGATGAGCTGGTCGATATCGTCGGCCCTGAGCGCGATCGGCTTTTCGCACAGGACATGCTTGCCCGCTTCGGCTGCCTTGCGGCTCCATTCGATATGCTGCGAAGTGGGCAGCGGAATATAGACGCCGTCGACGGCGTCGCTTGCGAGGAGCTCCTCATAGGAACCGAATGCCAGCGGCGCACCAAAGCGGTCGGCAACCGATCGGGCACGTGACTGATCACGGCTTGCGATGGCATGAACGACGCCATTTTCGGACGCGCAAAGCGCGGGAATCACCTGCGTGACACCGATCCTGGCGGTGGAAAGAATACCCCAACGAAACATGCAATTCCCTCGTTCTTATGAATTCATTCCGGCGCGTCCCAGCCCTGAACGGTCAGTTCCGGCCAGAATTGCAGCGCGCGGGCCGCCTTGATTTCATGCGTTTCGCGGTTATCGATGGCACGATTGGGCCGAATGCGAAACGAAAAAATATCGTCGAGACCGAAAGGAGCGTGGATGATGAGCCCATGATCCCCCGTCTCGCCGTCTTTGGCCAGCCGCGCGCCTACGCAATGGGCGATCGTCGAATAACGCTCTATGGATTCGGTCGCGGAACGAAGCGGCGGATAAGGCTGTCCGAACCGCTTTTCGAACCACAGATGCACCCGTGCCTGATTGCGCATCTCGACGGGAAGCGGAAAATCGCGAAAGACCTCGGCGCCCCGCGCGATAACCGCATCCTCCGCTTCCCAGGAAAGGTCGCTGTCGTCGAAATAGATGATGTCGAGATCCTTGATTCCATGCAGGTTGGGCCGTCCGGTCAGCCGGTTCCAGATGGTGTTGTAAAGCGCGCCCGAAACGAGCCAGGACCCGGACGCCTTTCCGCCCAGGTCTCGCAGCCGATGCAGCGCGTCCGCCAGCATCGGATTTTCCAGCACCATGTGCGAAAAGACATTCCGCTGCTGTGAAGGCGAGAGACCAGCGTAGCGCAAATGCTCCGGCAGCGTGTTCATCTGTCGGTTCCTGTTCCATGACGATAAAAGTCGATGAATGCGCGCAATGCCGGGCGCATCTGGCGGCGGCTTGGATAATAAAGGTGGAACCCCTCGAAGGGCGCACACCAGTCTTCCAGAACCCGGACCAGCCGACCCTCGGCCAGAAAATCCCGCGTATAATCCTCGAACAACCAGACCAAACCCGCGCCGGCGAGCGCCGCCTCGAGCAGGATGCCGTTGTCGTTGGCGATCAGCGGCCCTTCGACGCCGATTTCCACGATCTGGCCGTTCTTCTCGAACTCCCAGCGATAGAGCCGCCCTCCCGGAAAGCGCTGACGCAAACAGCGGTGCTGCGCCAGATCGCGCGGATGCGAAGGGGCCGGACGGGCTTCGAAATAGGCTGGCGATCCCACCACGGCGCCGCGCTGCGGGCCGCCGAGCCGCACCGCGATCATGTCGGCTTCCAGATTTTCGCCAAGCCGCACACCCGCATCGAAACCGGCAGCGACGATATCGGTGAAGGCGTTGTCAATGCGCAGGTCCAGAGTGATGTCGGGATAGTGCCGGACGAATTCACCAAGGCGAGGCGCAAGCATCAGCTGCGTGGCGACGAGCGGGGCGGAAATGCGCAGGATCCCCGCAGGGCGGTCCTTTGTCTCCAGCGCCGCGCCCAGCGCCTGATCGATTTCCGCCAGCGCGGGCGCAAGCCGCTTCAGAAGCCGGCGGCCCGCCTCCGTTGGCGCGACGCTGCGCGTCGTGCGCGCCAGAAGGCGCACCCCCAAACTGTCCTCCAGCGTAGCCACCGCATGGCTGACGGCAGGGGGGGCAATCGCCAGTTCCCGCGCCGCGCCCCGAAAACTTCCATGCGCGGCAACAGCGGCAAGAACGGCAAGCTGTGACAGTTGGCTTCGATTCATTGTTATAAATTACAGAACAACCCGTGAAAATAAATCGGCATTATCGAACTGATCGCCCTGTTTTATGGTTCACGGCATGATCCCTCCGGACTGCAGCCGCCCTGAAAGTGCCTCCAGCCGGTTCGCCTCCCGATTTCCCGCACAAATTCAGTATTTCAATCAGTCATTCGAAAGGAACTACAATGCAACAGCGCAAACTCGGCCCGCAATTGAGCGTTTCCGCCCTTGGTTTCGGCTGCATGGGTATGACCTATGCCTATGGCGGACAGGACGAGCAGGACGCGATCCGCACACTGCACCGCGCCGTCGATCTCGGCGTGACTTTTTTCGATACGGCGGAGGTCTATGGCCCGTTCGAGAACGAGAAACTCGTCGGCAAGGCGCTGAAGCCCTTCAGGGAGCGGGTGACGATTGCAACGAAGTTCGGCTTCAGGATCGAAGACGGGCAGACGAAGGGTGTCGATAGCCGTCCCGAACATATTCGCGACGTGGCCGAGGCTTCCCTGAAGCGGCTCGGTATCGATGTGATCGACCTGTTCTACCAGCATCGCGTCGACCCGTCCGTGCCGATCGAAGATGTGGTCGGCACCTTGAAGGACCTCATCGATGAGGGGAAGATTCGGGCGATCGGTCTTTCCGAAGCGGGCGCCTCCACGCTGCGCCGCGCGCATGCGGTCCATCCGATCGCCGCGCTGCAAAGCGAATATTCGCTATGGGCTCGCGATCCGGAAGAGGGTGTTCTGCCGGTCTGTCGCGAACTCGGCATTGGTTTCGTACCCTATAGCCCGCTCGGGCGCGGCATGCTGACCGGCACGGTGCGCTCGCAGTCAGACCTTGCAGAGGACGATTTCCGCAAGACGCTGCCGCGTTTCCAGCCGGGCAATCTGGAAGCCAACAACCGGCAGGTGGATCGCATCGTGGAGATCGCGCAGGAAAAGCAGGTCACGCCCGCACAACTGGCGCTGGCTTGGGTATTGAGCCGGGGTGATTTCATCGTGCCGATCCCCGGCGTGCGCAAAATCCGCCATCTGGAAGACAATGTGAAAGCCGTCGAAGTTGTGCTCACGCCGGAAGACCTGCGACGACTGGACGAAGTGTCCACGCCGAACCTGATTGCAGGCGAGCGTTACAATGAACACCAGCTTGCGCTGACCGGTCTCTGATTGGATGCCCCAAACAAAAAGGGAGCCTCACGGGCTCCCTTCCTTTTTACATCCGGCGCAAGGCTGGTGGAGCGAGCGTCAGAAGACCGCCCAGCGTCATGGCGAAGCCCACCCATAGCGGCGCATGCAGGCCATAGCCGGCCTCCATCGCCTGTCCGCCGATCCACGGCCCGAGCCCCAGACCGATATTGATGACCGATGCATGCATCGCGTTCACCAGCGCTCCGGGATGAGCGATCCGCATCACCCGCGCAATGAAGGCGGGGTTGAGCGCAATGCCCGTCAGGCCGATCATCACGATGGCGAGAATTGCAGCAGGCTTCAATTCTGCGAAAAGCGCAAAAATCAGCATCGCAGACAGCATCAGAACGAGGCCGATGGCGATGGTCGGGATCGTGTGGCGATCCGCAAAGCGCCCGGTGACATAATTGCCGACGATATTGGCGCCGCCATAAACGGCAAGCAGCAATGGCACCTGCATGGCCGAGAAACCTGCAAGCTGCACCGTGATCGGCGACAGATAGCTGTAGACGGCGAAGGAAGAGCCGATGACCAGCGCGCTTGTGGCGTAGGCGGCCCAGAGTTTCGGCTTGCGCATTTCCTTCAGTTCGGAGCGCAGATCGGCCTGCGGCGCATCGGGCGAAGATTCGATCTTGATTGCAATGACGAGCGCACAGACGAGGATCAGAACAACAATGGCCCAGAAGCTCGCCCTCCAGCCGAACGCATTGGTGATTGCCGTTGCGATGGGGACGCCTAAGACGGTGCAAAGCATGAGGCCTGCGAAGACGAGCGAGGACGCGCGCCCGCGCAGTTCCGGTCCGACAAGCTGCGCCGTGATGGCAAGCATCAACCCGAAGCTCGTGGCCGCAGCCATGCCGGTCAGCACACGCGCGATCAGCAGAACCTGAAAACTGCTTGTGGAAGCGGCTACACTTTGCGCGGCCGCATAAAAGACCAGCAAAAGCAGGAGCCCGCGCTTGTTCTCGATCTTCAGCGCCAGAAACAATATTGTTACCAGCGGCCCGCCGATCATCATGCCCAGCGCGTAAAGCGAGATGAGATTGCCGATATCGGCAATGGAACGGTCGAACGCCACCTGAAGGGAGGGCAGCATTCCCGAAATCATGAGTTCGGAAGTCGTGAGCGCAAAAACGCCGAGACTGAGGCAATAGACGACGAGCGGGATTGCCCGCGCCTTTTGCGCGGACGCAGGGACCCCTTCCGCCGCCAGGGCAGAATCGCACGTATCGTTCATGGGACGAATCCTATTTATATAGTATTGATTATATAATTAATATCGACTTGCCCGAAGGGGTCAAGAGAATTATATAAGGATGATTATAGAAAGGGAGAAAAATGGTTCCACGCGGACGTCCGCGCAGCTTCGACCGCGACGCGGCGCTGGACAAGGTGATGAAAGTTTTCTGGGCCAAGGGCTATGACTGCGCCCAGATCAACGATTTCACGACCGCCATCGGCATCACGCCGCCAAGCTTCTATGCCGCCTTCGGCAACAAGGAGCAGGCATTCCGTGAAGCTGTCGACTATTATCGCCGCACCATTGGCGCAGTCCCCTTCGACGCGCTTGAAAATGCGCCCACCATTCATGAGGGCCTGCGCCAATGGCTGGAGAAATCCGCCGACAGCGCCTTTGCCTGCCCGGCGGGCGGCTGCATGATCAGCGTCTGCTCGATCCAGTGCAAACCGGAAAATGTGCCTGTGAAGGAATTTCTCCAGGCCATCCGTCACGCCAATCATGAGCGGCTTTCAAACCGCCTGCAGCAAGCGGTAGCCGCGGGCGACCTGCCGGCCGACTCCGATATCGTGCAGATGACCGAATTCTATCACATGATCCAGCAGAGCATTTCTTTTGAAGCCCGCGACGGCAATTCGCGCGCCGCGGTGCAGAAGATCATCGATATGGCATTGATGGCCATTCCCACCCGTACGAGCGGGAAGCCTAAAGCGGTTCCTGTTCTGACAGAATCGCCGGAACCGCTCTAACTATTTGTTTTATCGCATTATCCAACGCATCGAAGCGGGATAAGAAATCAGTCCGGTGAACTGATTTCCCCGCGTAGACGTTTCACAGTTTTGCTGGAAATGCTCTAATCTCGTCAGTTGAGCCACTTGTCACGGATCGCCTCAAAGTTGCCATCTCTTTTCGACAGGTCGATCCACTGGTCGACGAATGCGGCCCAGTAGGGATCGCGCTGTATCCAGTAAGCCTTGTCGATATGATTGAATGGCTTCTCCACATCAACAGCGCATAGAATGCCGGGATGCTGCTTCTGCTGATAGTGCGTTTCCGCGCCGTCGGTAATCATCACATCACCCTCTCCGGCGGCAAGCGCATCAAAGATGCTTTTATTGTCCTTCCATGGGATGATCTGCGCCTGTTTGATATTGTCATGGACGAAGATCGAATTCGTTCCGCCCGGATTGGCGATAACCTTGACGCCGGGCTTATCGATCTCGGCAATTGTCCTGAATTTATCCTTGTCGGCGCAGCGTGCAATCGGAGCCTTTCCATCCTCCAGATAGGGACGGGAAAACAAACCGATCTTCTGCCGCTCCAGGGTGATGGAAACACCACCCATCGCGATATCGAACTTGTCGTCGCGAAAATCCTGCGTGAGTGTTGGCCAGGATGTTTCGACGATTTCCAGACGCACGCCCAGAGCCTTTGACAGACTTTGGGCCTGATCGATATCAAGTCCGGTGAACGCTCCGGTCTTCGGGTCCTTGAAGCTGAACGGGCTGTAATCGCCCGGTGTGCCGACTTTCAACACACCGCGGGCAATGATTTCATCCAGCCTTGATTGCGGGGACGCCGTACTGAAAGACAACCCAGAAAGAGAAAATAAAAACAAAATGAAGGTGGCCTGAAAATAGCGCATATCTATCCTTTTCCGGCAATTATAAATTCAAAAATATATTGCATAATTCCACGATCATATTTCCAAATGCAAAAAGCGCCAGCCCGAATTCATCAGGCTGGCGCTTTCAACTTCATCACATGGCGGTTTTACCCGCGAAGAACGCCGCCGGTTTGTTTTGCGACGCTTGCCACAACCTGTTTCGACAGCGTTTCCAGATCTTCATCCGTCAATGTGCGGTCTTGCGGCTGCAACAGCACTTCGACCGCAATGGACTTCTTGCCTTCGCCGAGCGATGCACCCGTGAACACGTCAAAGACCTGAACGCCGACAATCAGCTTCTTGTCGGCAGTCGAGACTGCCTTCACGACATTGCCCGCCTCCACGTCTGCATCCACCACGAACGCAAAATCGCGCTTGAGGCTCTGGAACTGCGAGAGGTTGAGCGCAGGCTTGGTGCGTGTGGATTTCGCCTTCGGCTCAGGGATCGCGTCGATATAGACTTCGAAGCCGCAAAGCGCGCCCGAAACATCGAGCGCTTCCAGCGTATCCGGATGGAACTCGCCGAAGTAACCAAGCACGACCTTGGGCCCGAGTTTCAGTGTGCCCGAGCGGCCCGGATGGAACCATTCGGGACCGCCAGCCTCGATCTGGATTCGGTCAACTGGCGCACCGGCGACCTCAAGTGCTGCGAGCGCGTCGGCCTTGGCGTCGAACACGCCGACGGGCGCGGCATTGCCGGCCCAGAAACGACCCGAACCGTCGACCCTGGCGGTGCCGCGACGCACGCCACCCGCAACGCGACGCTGGTCGTCCGGTGTGTCGCCTTCATAGATGCCCGAGACCTCGAACAGCGCCGTATCGCCAAAACCGCGATCCGCATTGCGCTGGGCAGCGGCAAGCAACCCCGGCAGCAGCGACGGGCGCATGTCCGACATATCGGCGGCGATGGGGTTCGCCAGCTTCAGTTCCGGCTTACCGCCGCCAAACGCCTTCGCCTGCGCTTCAGAAATGAAGGAATAGGTTACGGCTTCCATCATGCCGCGCGAGGCGAGCATGCGGCGGGCATGACGCGTCCTGATCTGCAATGTCGTCAGGATACGGCCGTTGACCGCGCCGTGGCTTGGCAGCGGCTGTGGGTCGATCCGGTTGATGCCGTGAATGCGCATGACTTCTTCAACGAGGTCGGCCTTGCCTTCCACATCGCCGCGCCATGACGGAACAATTGCCTTGATGACCTTGCCATCACCTTCGACGCCGAAGCCCAGGCGCTTCAGAATATCGAGCGACGTTTCGTAAGGCACGTCGATGCCCGTCAGGCGCTTGACTTCCGACACCGGGAAATCGACCACGCGCGGCTCCGGCTTACCATAGCCGACAACATCGAGAACGGTTGGCGCGCCGCCGCACAGTTCCAGCACCAGGCTGGTCGCAATTTCTGCTCCCGGCACCATCATTTCCGGATCGACGCCGCGCTCGAAGCGATAGCGCGCATCGGTAACGATGCCGAGTTCGCGACCCGTGCGCGCGATCATGCGCGGGTCCCACAGAGCGGACTCGATCAGCACATCGGTGGTGTTCTCATCGCAGCCCGAATGTTCACCGCCCATGATGCCGGCAATCGATTCGGGACCGTTTTCATCGGCGATCACATACATGCCGGGCTTGAACTTATATTCCCGCTGGTCGAGGCCGAGAATGGTTTCGCCATCCTTCGCAGCCCGCACCGTCAGATTGCCCTTGACCTTGGCCGCATCGAAGACATGCAGCGGACGGCCCTGATCGAAAGTCACATAATTGGTGATGTCCACCAGCGCGTTGATCGGACGCAGGCCGATCGCCTTGAGACGCTGCTGCATCCATTTCGGGCTTGGGCCATTCTTGACGCCCTTGACCATGCGCAGCGCGAATCCGGTGCAGAACGGGTGCTTCGCATCCTGATCCAGAATGATCTTGACCGGGGTTTCGCCCTCGCCCTTGACGGCTTCCGGCAGCGTGTTCTTGAGCGTTCCGAGACCTGCGGCGGCGAGATCGCGTGCAATGCCGTGAATGCCGGTGCAATCGGCGCGGTTCGGCGTCAGGCCGATCTCGATCACCGCGTCGTCCAGCCCGGCATAGGTGGCGAAGCTGGTGCCGACCGGCGCATCTTCCGGCAAATCGATGATGCCATTGTGCTCGTCGGAAAGCTCAAGCTCGCGCTCGGAGCACATCATGCCGAAGCTTTCAACACCGCGAATCTTGCCGACGGAAAGCGTGACATCCAGGCCGGGAACGTAGTCGCCCGGACGGCCCAGAACACCGACCAGACCGGCCCGTGCATTGGGGGCACCGCAGACCACCTGAACCGGCTTGCCGTCGCCCGCATCGACGGAAAGTACGCGCAGCTTGTCGGCATCCGGATGCTGGACTGCCGTCAAAACCCTGGCGATCTTGAAGGCCTTGAAAGCTGCGCGGTCATCGACCGATTCCACTTCCAGACCGATATCGGTCAGTTTCTCAACGATTTCGTCCAGTGTCGCATCGGTTTCAAGGTGATCCTTGAGCCAGGAAAGCGTGAATTTCATGATCGTGTTCTTTCCTAAATTTCAGCGTTTGAGCACTTCGACCACGCGAAAGCGCTCGCAAAGCAATTTCATGTCCGGAGAGAAGCCGCCGTTGCGGCGAAAATAGGCTTCGTGCCCTTTTCGCCAGTCATCCAGTGGGCCTTCCCCCTCATCTTCCGCAAAGGCGGCATCAACTTCATCAAAGCGGCGGACCGTCAGTTCGACGGTTTCTATCACCACGGCAGGGCGGCCCCGACCGTCCAGAACCACATCGCGACGTCCGATGACCGGCATCGGCTCGCCGTCTTCCCCGAATGAGGCAAGCGCGGCACAGGTCGCGGTCTTCCGACCCGCGAGCACCAGCGCAAGCAGCTCATCGGCGAGTTCCGGCGAATCGCCAAAGGCGAAGGTCACGGCATCGCGATAAGGTTCGGGCAGTTGCGTCATGCGCTCAGTCCGCCGAAAAGCGTCGGAATGTCGAGCGGACGGAAACCGTAATGTTCGATCCAGCGCACATCGGCGTCGAAGAAGGCGCGCAGATCAGGCATGCCGTATTTCAGCATTGCGATGCGGTCGATACCCATGCCCCAGGCAAAGCCCTGATAGACGTCCGGGTCATAGCCGGAAGCGCGCAGCACATTGGGATGCACCATGCCGCAGCCCAGAATTTCGAGCCAGTCATTGCCTTCGCCGAACTTCACATGCGGGCCGGAACGGTCGCACTGGATGTCCACTTCAACCGATGGCTCGGTGAAGGGGAAGAAGCTCGGGCGCATGCGCATCTTGACCGAAGGAACCTCAAAGAAGGCCTTGCAGAACTCTTCCAGAACCCACTTCATGTTGGCGACATTGGCCGACTTGTCGACCACAAGCCCCTCGACCTGATGGAACATCGGCGAATGGGTCGCGTCGGAATCCATGCGGTAAGTCTTGCCGGGGATGACGATGCGGATCGGCTCGTCGCGGCCTTCCTGATCACGGATTGCGGCGAACTTCTCCATCGTGTGCACCTGCACCGGCGAGGTATGGGTGCGCAGAAGCTTGCGCTCGCCTTTCTCATCCGCATTGAAGAAGAACGTATCGTGCATTTCACGCGCCGGATGGCCTTCAGGGAAGTTCAGCGCGGTGAAATTATAATAGTCGGTTTCGATATCCGGACCTTCGGCAATCGAGAACCCCATATCGGCGAAGATTGCCGTGATCTCGTCGATCACCTGCGAGATCGGATGAATGCGGCCGCGCGATGCAGCGCTTTCACGCACAGGCAGCGTCACATCGACCTTTTCGCGCTCAAGGCGCGCTGTAATCGCCTGACGGCGCAACTCGGTCTTGCGCTCGGTCAGCGCCTCGGTAACCCTGTTCTTCAAGCCGTTGATGGCCGGCCCCTGCGCCTGGCGTTCCTCCGGCGTCATGCTGCCCAGCGTCTTCAGCTTTTCCGAAACCGAGCCCTTCTTGCCAAGGGCCGCGACACGCACGGCTTCAATCGCCGGCTCGTCAGCCGCCGCCGCGATGTCTTCGAGAATCTGCCGTTCGAGTTGTTCTAGATCACTCATTTGTTTAAATCCCTGTCGCGCCTTTGGCGCTCCACGCCTCTTGGTTCAATCCCTGTCGCGCCTTGGCGCTCCACATATTTTGCTTTGCAGCCAAAGAAGCCTTGTCGTTACTCTCTTTGACCTGATTGGTGAGACGCATCAAGATTTGCGTCAAAAAATTCCATCGCCTGCAGTAGCCGTCTTCCGTCGCCGCCAAGAAAAATGCGGCGGAACAGCCGCAACGGCGCGATGGTAAATCGGAAAAATCCGACGATTTTCTTCAGTTCCGGAAGCACTGCTGCCGGTGCTACCGTCCGGTAAACCGCGAACGCCTGTTGCGGCGTCTCTGCAAGGCGCGCCTGCGCGGTGATCTGGAAGAACAGCAGCCAGACATCGCGCGCCTGCGCGGCGGCAAGCGGCATGACCGTCTCCGGCTCCTCTTCGAAATCCAGAAAACCGGCCATGCCGTTCTTCTCGAAGAAATCGCGCGGGTGCGGACGCCCGTGGCAAAGCCCGGCCGCATGCGCGTCAGCCAACGCACGCGCGCAATGGATGAGAAGCGCGTCATGTCCTTGCGGGTCATCATGGCGCAGATGGTCGAGCCGATCCTGGATGATCGGTGCAACATCGCTCAAAACCATCACCGCTCCATGGCGGTAGACGATCCTTGGCACCTGGAAGCCAGCCTGCAGGAAAGCACTCATCTTGCGCTCTTCGCGGTCGGCCATGCCTGCTTCTCCGACATCCTTCGGGCTGCGCAGGAAGGGGTATGGAAGAAGCGGCGAAATCAGGCTGTGCAGACGCTTCGGGAGCGGACGCCTTTCGGCATCATAGCGTTTGATCCAGACACGATGGCCGCCGATGACAGCGCTTGAAATGCGCTTGCCCTGGCTCTGGACGAGCAGAACCAGCAGGCTGCGGAGATCGTCCGCATCCAGATCCAGTCGCAGCTTGCCCGGTTCATCCTTCATGCCCGGTTTGAACTCCCCAAAAGGGAAAACCCGCGCCAGCCGAGCCAGCGCGGGTCCCCAAATTTATCGATACTGCTTGGGAAAGGCGGCTGGCTTAGCGGACAGCGCCTTCAAAAGCGTTCGGCGTCTCGGTGTTCTTGAGGTACTCGAGAGCCTTCTTTGCCGATGCAACCAGCGCACCGAACGCATCCGGTTCGTGGATTGCGATGTCGGACAGGACCTTGCGGTCGATCTCAATGCCAGCCTTGGCAAGACCGTCGATGAAACGGCCATAGGTCAGGCCCTGCTCACGGACAGCAGCGTTGATGCGCTGGATCCAGAGAGCGCGGAACGAGCGCTTGCGGTTCTTGCGGTCGCGGTAAGCATACTGCTTCGAACGGTCAACTGCAGCCTTGGCGGTGCGGATGGTGTTCTTGCGACGGCCACGGAAACCAGCAGCCTGATCCAGAACCTTCTTGTGCTTTGCGTGGGCGGTAACGCCGCGTTTTACGCGTGCCATGTTATGATCTCCTTCTCAGACTAATCTTAGAGGCCGTTCGGCAGGAACTGCTTCACGATCTTTGCATCGGCATCGGCGAGAACCATGGTGCCGCGTGCATCGCGAATGAACTTGTTCGAACGCTTGATCATGCCATGACGCTTACCAGCAGCTGCGGCCTTGATTTTGCCGGTGCCGGTGATCTTGAACCGCTTCTTGGCGGCCGATTTGGTCTTCATCTTGGGCATTTTGCTACTCCTTTGTTTAGTCCCCGTCGTGCCTGCGGCACTCAACGCCTCTTGCTTCAAGCGGCATCGGTATCTGCGACCGACCGGAACTCTGTTTTCACTTCCGGACTGACCAAGCCCGAAAAGCATACGAAACCGCCACGGCATGCCCTGCCGGGCGGTTCGAACGCGGCCTTATAGGCTCAAAGACCGCAAAACGCAATGCCCGAATTGGGCTGAATCGCACTCCGGACGTCAATAAAGATGCAGAAGCACCGGCAGGACATTGGTGTCCTGCAAATATTCCACGAACTCGAAAAACGGATAGGCGACGAAAAACACCAGACCATCCGTGAACGTGCGGTAAAGCCGGTCGGGGCGGACGATCAGTTCCTTGTCGTCACGAAAAAGCGAAGGATTCGGAAAGAATCGCGGAACACTGGCGCAATAGGCTTCATAAGGCTTGCCGAAATTCTGCTTCAGGAACTTCTCTTCCGTCCGGATGACGACCGAGAAAGCGAGATAGCAAAGCACGCCGAAAGTGATCGCGATGGTGAGACTGCCGGTCTGCGCGCCAATACCCATCGCACCGATGCTGCTGAACACATAGAGCGGATTGCGCGTGACCGAATAGGGACCGCTCTGCACGATTTCCGCGCTCTTGCGCCCGCCGATATAGAGCGTGCACCACATGCGACCGATAATGGCTGCAACGATCAGACTGAGACCGAAAGCCTCGATATATTCGTGAAAATGCCCGGCCGACCGCGAGCCTACGAAAAGCAGCGCCACCACCAGAAGCACGATGACCGCACCGATCGCAAAACGCCGCCGCTGTTGATATTTCCCCAGTTCGCCCAAAGTCTTCATTGCAGTTCCATGATCCCAAAATTGTCCGGGGAAATGAAAAGCCGCCCGAAGGCGGCTTTTCCAAGGCATTTCGAAATGTTCAGCGCGGAGCGAGAACCATCATCATCTGACGGCCTTCAAGCTTCGGCTCGGACTCGACCTTGGCGATTTCAACAGTGTCTTCCTTGACGCGCTGCAAAAGCTTCATGCCAAGTTCCTGGTGCGCCATTTCGCGTCCGCGGAAACGCAAGGTAACCTTCACCTTGTCGCCTTCCTCAAAGAAACGCTGAGCAGCCTTCATCTTCACCTCATAGTCATGGGTGTCGATGTTCGGTCGCATCTTGATTTCCTTGATTTCAACCGTTTTCTGCTTCTTGCGCGCTTCGGCGGCCTTTTTCTGATTCTGATACTTCAGCTTGCCGAGGTCGACGATCTTGCAAACCGGAGGCTCGGCATTCGGCACGATCTCAACGAGATCGAGACCGGCTTCTTCCGCCATGGCCAGCGCTTCCTGAATGGAAACGTCACCATGGTTCTGGCCTTCGGCATCGATAAGCTGAACCCGGGGAACCCGGATATCACGGTTGGAGCGCGGTCCGTCTTTCTGAACCGGCGTCGCTCTAAAGGGTCGGCGAATGGTCGTTATCTCCTAATTGTTACGTCTCATGCGGTCGGATGCTTGCTGCCAGACGGCATGTCCCCGATCAAACCGCAGTTGATCGCGGAAATGTCGTCAAGCAGGCGGCGAAGTCAATAGCATCTTTGTCAGGAAAAATCACCCCCGCGTGATAAACGTGCTTTTTATCATCATTTCGCGGCGGACAAGCGGCATATCGGTCACATTTGCCGTCATTTCAAGGGCCTCGCTTCAGATGGCGGGTTTTCTCTCTTTTCCGAACATGCCAAAACAATCCCGCAAATCGAGGAGATCTGACATGAACGTTGCGGGGCCGGAATTCATCGACGTGGACGGAGCGAAAATCGCGCTGCATCACAGAGCCGGAAGCAAGTCTCCGGGTGTCGTCTGGCTCGGCGGCTATCGTTCGGACATGCTGGGCACCAAGGCTGTTGTTCTCGACGAATGGGCGGCGGAGACCGGGCACAGCGCCTTACGCCACGACTATTCCGGCCACGGCTCCTCCGGCGGCGATTTCAATCAGGGCACCATTTCGCGCTGGCTGAACGAAAGCCTTGCCGTCTACCGCAAATATGCCAAAGGCCCGCAGATTCTGGTCGGCTCCTCCATGGGCGGCTGGATTGCGCTGCGCATGGCGCAGGAACTCATGAAGGAAGGCAACCCGCCCGCCGGGATCGTGCTGATAGCACCCGCTCCTGATTTTACCGCCGTGCTCGTTGAACCCACGCTTTCCGAAGCGCAGAAAAACGATCTTCAGGAAAAAGGCTATTTCGAAGAACCCTCCGAATATTCGCCCAATCCCTATATCTATACCCGCGCCTTGATCGAGGACGGACGAAAGAACCTGGTTCTCAACGGCATCATTGAGACCGGCTGTCCGGTCCACATCCTGCAGGGCATGCAGGACCCGGATGTTCCCTACAGGCACGCGCTGACGCTGGTGGAACACCTGCCCGTCGACGACGTGACCCTGACGCTGGTGCGCGATGGCGACCATCGCCTGTCGCGACCGCAGGATCTCGATCTCCTCATCCGCACCGTGTCCGGTCTGGCGGAACGCATCGGCGAAAAATCGTAACGGAGCACAGTCATGCGGTTTTCGGTTTTCGCTTCCTCCGCTGTCGCAGCCATTGTCGGCTTCGGCGGCACGCTGGCGCTCATCATTGCGGCCGCGCAGGTGCTGGGCGCCACACAGGCCGAAACCGCAAGCTGGGTCACGGCGATATGCCTTGCGATTGCCGCCTCATCCGCCTGGCTCAGCATCCGCTACAAAATGCCGATCATCGCAGCCTGGTCCACACCGGGCCTGGCGCTCATCGGAGCCAGCGCCGGTTTCAGCATGCCGGAAGCAGTCGGCGCATTCATCGTGACTGCACTGGCGCTCGTCGCCACCGGGCTTATCCGCCAGTTGTCGGTGCTCGTTTCGCGCATCCCGGCTTCCGTTGCGTCGGGCATGCTTGCAGGCGTGCTGCTCAGTTTCGTCATTGCCGCCGCCAAGACCGTGCCCGGCGATCCGGTTTTCGTTCTGCCACTGGTAGCGCTGTTCTTCGTCATCCGCCTGTTCAATCCGTCGCTCGCCGTCATTGCCGTCCTGGTCATCGGCATGGTCTTTGCTCTGGTCACGGGGCGGTCGCCCGCCCTGCCCGCGCCCGAGATTTCCACGCTCACCCTCATCTGGCCCGAGTTCAACATGGGTGCGATGATCGGCCTTGCGATCCCGCTCTATCTGGTGACCATGGCGTCGCAGAACCTGCCGGGTTTCGCCGTGCTGCGCGCTTCAGGCTATGAGCCGCCGACCAGCGCCTGCCTGCGCGTAACCGGCCTGTTTTCCCTGCTGACGGCTCCATTCGGCGCGTCGACCACCAACCTTGCCGCGATTTCGGCAGCGCTTTGCACCAATCCAGACGCGCATCCCGATGCCGCCAGGCGCTGGCTCACCGGCCCGGTCTATGCCGCGATCTATGTGGTGTTTGCCCTTTTCGGGGCATCACTTGTCGCGATCTTCGCCGTATTGCCGGTGACACTCATCGCCCTTGTTGCCGGTCTGGCGCTGACAGGCCCTTTCATCAATGCGATGTCATTGGCGCTCAAGGATGAACAGGAGCGGCTTGCGGCGACCATAACCTTTGCTGTGACAGCCTCCGGCATGGCATTTTTCGGCATCGGCTCTGCCTTCTGGGCGCTGATAGCTGGGCTTTGCGTGACTTTTCTCGAACATCTTCGCAAAAAAATTTCGAATTAATCACATTGGTTACGGGGCGCGCAGCCTGAATCCTCCGGTTGCATTCTTGAAAAGCCGCAATCTTTTCACCACGTCGAAGTCAAGCCGCCAGAAGAAAATCCCCGTATGGGTGGGCTGGCAGGCCCTGGTTTCGCGCATGTGGCCGGACGATTGTCGAACGGTTGAATGGCATGCGCTTTTTGACGGAGCAGACCATGACCAATACTGCATTGATCCGCCCGGCATGGACGCCAGCCACGATTGCGCTGATGGTGCTCGGATTTTTCCTGTTCTGGCCGCTTGGCCTTGCCATGCTCGCCTATATCCTGTGGGGGTGATCGCCTCGATGGGTTCAAGCGCGGCATGAACGAGAAGACCGATTCCATGTTCGGCTCGTTCCGCAACTGCCGCAAGGGCGAAAGCTTCAACTTCGGCGGCACAACCGGCAACGAGGCTTTTGACGACTGGCGTCGCGCCGAGCTGGAGCGACTGGCCGAAGAACGCCGCAAGCTTGAAGAAGCACGCGCCGAATTCGAGGCCTATGCCGCCGAACTTCGCCGCGCCCGCGACAAGGAAGAATTCGACCGCTTCATGGCCGAGCGCCGTGCGGCCTCGAAGAAGACGCCTGCCCCGCGCGCGAAAGGCGGCAAGGACGACATCACCGATCTTTGATCGATGAAACGGACCTGAAAAATCATTGGACGGCGCGGCTTGACCGCGCCGTTTTCCTGTCTTTCACAGAAATACCGGCTTTTTCAACACGTTCCACGCAAGTTGCATCCCGAAAACCGCTTTGCACTTTTCGGGATGCGCTCCGGAGCGAATCGCTTATTCTTGAAGGATGGGCCTTTCCTTTCTTCGGCAAATCAGCGGTAAAGGGGCATCCGCTGGAACGACGACAGTTCGCAGCGAACGCATTCATGCGGTCGCCGGACGGGAACTTCCCTTGCGCGTCTTCGAGAATCCGCGGGCCAAAAGGCTGACCCTGCGCATAGAAGCAGGCGGCAAGGGATTGCGCATCACGGTTCCGCCCGGACTTCCCGAGCGCGACGTGTTGAGCTTCCTCAACCGCCACGAGGGCTGGATCGAAAGCCGTATCGCAAAACTGCCGGACCAGCCGGGCGTGCGCGCCGGCATCAAAATTCCCCTGCGCGGCGTTCCGCACAAGATCGTGCATCAGCCCGGACGCGGCACGACCGAGCTTCTCGAAGGCAATATTCTGCTCGTCCATGGTGACCCGGCACATCTGCCGCGCCGCGTTGCCGATCACATCAAGCGCGACGTGAGGCGCGAGATCGAGGCGCTTGTCGTCCGTCACACCACCACTGTGGGCCGCAAGGCCAAGGCGGTGCGTTTCAAGGATACGAAAAGCCGCTGGGGATCATGCACTTCGGACGGTGTCCTTTCCTTCTCCTGGCGCATCGGCATGGCGCCTGCCCCGGTGATCAACTATCTTGTCGCCCATGAGGTGGCTCATCTCATCGAGATGAACCATGGGCCGAAATTCTGGAAACTCTGCCATGAGCTTTGCCCCGATACGGAGCGCTGCAAGGCTTGGCTGAAGCGCAATGGCAGCGCATTGCAGGCAATCGACTTCACATGAAATCATCCGTACTGAACGCCGCCCGGGTGCTGTGGGATTATCACTGCATCTATGATCCGCTTGAAACCGCCGATGTCATCATCGGGCTTGGCAGCTACGATCCGCGCGTGGCCGAAAGGGCCGCCGATCTGTTTCTGGAGGGCATGGCGACGTGGCTCGTGTTCACCGGCAAAAGCGGTCACTGGACGGAGAAACTCTATAAGAACAGCGAAGCGGAAGCCTTCGCCGAGATAGCCATCAGGCGCGGCGTGCCGGAAAAAGCTATCACGATCGAGCCCAACGCCACCAATATAGGCGAAAACATAAGGTTCAGCCGCGAAAAACTCGCCCCCGGCGCCATCAGCGCCATTCTCGTGACCAAGCCGCAGACCCAGCGCCGCGTCCTGGCGACCGTGGCCCGGCAATGGCCGGAAGCGCGCGCAAGCATCACCGCGCCGCTCACCGCCTTTGAGGACCAGCCGACGGCTGATCATCCGGTTGAAATGCTTGTCCATGAGATGACGGGCGACCTGCAGCGTATCCTGGAATATCCCGCCAAGGGCTACCAGATCGCGCAGGCAGTTCCCCTTGAGGTCATGGAGGCGTATGATTTTCTGATCGCACAGGGTTTTGATGGCCATCCGGTCTCCGAATAGATCGGAATGGACGGAATAGCTTGAGTAGCCCCCCGATTTATGCGACGGAAAACCATGGTTCTCGATATCAAGATATGCGGGCTTAAAACCCCCGACGCCGTTGCCGCCGCCCTCGACGGCGGTGCGACGCATATCGGTTTCATCTTCTTTCCCAAAAGCCCGCGCCATATAACACCGCAGAAAGCGGCAGGCTTGCGCGATGCGGTCAAGGGACGAGCGCTTGCCGTCGCCGTTACGGTCGACGCCGACGATGAAACCCTGGATGAGATCGTGGAAGCGGTGAAGCCCGACATTCTTCAGTTGCACGGTCATGAGACGCCGGAACGGGTCGCCTTCATCAAGGCGCGTTATGGCCTGCCGGTCATGAAGGCCTTTTCGGTGCGTGAAGCCAGCGATCTTGCCGCGATTGCAGCCTATAAGGGCATAGCCGACCGCTTTCTGTTCGACGCCAAGCCGCCGAAGGGATCGGACCTTCCGGGCGGCAACGGCGTGTCATTCGACTGGGAACTTCTGGCTGCGCTTGACGCCGATATCGATTACATGCTTTCCGGTGGATTGAATGCGGACAATATCGCCGAAGCGCTGCACAAGACGCAGGCGCCGGGTATCGATATATCGTCCGGCGTCGAGCGCGCGCCCGGCGAAAAGGATGTGCGTCTCATCGAGAATTTTTTCCGGGCTGTCGCTGACGCCCGCAGACAGCCTGAAATGACGGAGCGAAAGCGTTGAACAAGCCGGTTGAACCCAATTCCTACAAGACAGGCCCCGACGAAGAGGGCATGTTCGGTATTTTCGGCGGACGCTTCGTTGCCGAAACACTGATGCCGCTAATCCTCGAATTGCAGGAAGCCTATGAAACGGCGAAGAACGATCCTGAATTCAAGGCTGAGCTTTCCGCTCTTTCCACCTATTATGCCGGTCGTCCTTCCAAGCTCTATTATGCCGAAGGCCTGACGAAGCATTTGGGCGGCGCAAAAATCTACTTCAAGCGCGAAGACCTGAACCATACCGGCAGCCACAAGATCAACAATTGCCTTGGCCAGATTCTGCTTGCCAAGCGCATGGGCAAGACCCGCATCATCGCCGAAACCGGCGCTGGCCAGCATGGCGTGGCGTCTGCCACCGTTGCAGCGCGTTTCGGCCTGCCTTGCGTCGTCTATATGGGCGCGACGGATGTCGAGCGCCAGAAGCCGAACGTGTTCCGCATGAAGCTGCTCGGTGCCGAAGTGAAGCCCGTCACCGCTGGAAACGGCACGCTGAAAGACGCGATGAACGAAGCCCTGCGTGACTGGGTGACGAATGTCGAAGACACCTATTACCTGATCGGCACCGCCGCCGGTCCGCATCCCTATCCGGAACTGGTGCGCGACTTCCAGTCGGTGATCGGCAATGAGGCGCGCCAGCAGATTCTCGAACAGGAAGGACGCCTGCCGGACGTGATCGTGGCAGCGGTTGGCGGCGGCTCCAACGCCATCGGCCTGTTCCATCCGTTCCTGGACGATGCCTCCGTGAAGATCGTCGGCGTCGAAGCAGGCGGACGCGGTCTCGACGGGGAGGAACATTGCGCCTCGATGAGCGCCGGCCGTCCCGGTGTGCTGCATGGCAACCGCACCTATCTTCTCCAGAACGATGACGGCCAGATTCTCGAAGGGCATTCCGTTTCTGCTGGTCTCGATTATCCGGGCGTAGGTCCCGAACATTCTTGGCTCAAGGACAGCGGGCGCGTCGACTATGTGCCGATCCTCGATGATGAGGCGCTCGACGCATTCCAGCTGTGCACCCGCACCGAAGGCATCATCCCGGCGCTCGAATCCGCCCATGCCATCGCGCAGGCCGTGAAAATGGCCCCGACCATGGGCAAGGATCAGGTCATGATCGTCAATCTGTCCGGTCGTGGCGACAAGGATGTCCACACGGTCGGCAAGCTTCTCGGCATGGACATCTGACATGGGGAGCGACGTCGCCGAAATCTCCGTCTACAAGCCGCGTGCCGCATGGTTCGACGGTCTGGCGACGTGCGGTCCGGCGACGATCAAGCTCAATATCATCGAAGCCGATCCGGCCAACCCTGTCGCGGAAGCCGCTGTCGGCCTCGCCCGCAGACAGATCGAGACCGCCGCTGAAAAACTGGCCGCGCTGCCACATCTGGGCGTGGGTTTCGCCATTCTGCATCAAGGCGAGGAAGGCCTGTGGCTGCTCCTGCACTGGTGGCTTGAGGGCGGCATCGCGACGGAAATCCTCTGGCAGTCGGAACTCGGCGACGAGGTGGAATTCATGCCCGCACAGCCGCTTTTGATGGCCTGCGTGTGGGAACTCGGAATCATAGACTTTGAACGGCGCGCATGGATGGAAACGGCGATGGCGGGCAAGCCCGTTGCCGACTATCTGGCGCGCACTTTGCCACGGGGCACGGTATGACTACTCGCATCGACACCAAATTCGCTGAACTGAAGGCCGAGGGCCGTCCGGCGCTCGTTACCTATTTCATGGGCGGCGATCCCGATCTGGAAACCTCGCTCAAGGTGATGAAGGCCCTGCCGAAGGCCGGTGCGGACGTGATTGAACTGGGCATGCCCTTCTCCGATCCGATGGCAGACGGCCCCGCTATTCAGGCCGCTGGCCTGCGCGCCCTTAATGCCGGGCAAACGCTGGCGAAGACGCTGCACATGGCGGCAGAATTCCGCAAGGAAGACGACACCACCCCGATCGTCATGATGGGCTATTACAATCCGATCTATATCTATGGCGTGGAACGTTTTCTGACCGACGCCAAGGCCTCCGGCGTGGACGGATTGATCGTCGTCGATCTTCCCTCCGAAATGGATGCCGAGCTTTGCATTCCTGCCATGAAGGCCGGCATCAATTTCATTCGCCTCACCACGCCGACCACCGACGACAAGCGTCTGCCGAAGGTGCTGCACAATTCATCGGGCTTCGTCTATTACGTCTCGATGAACGGCATTACCGGATCAGCCATTGCCGATACGGCAAAGGTCGGCGAAGCCGTGCGCCACATCAAGAAGAGCACTGACCTGCCGATCTGCGTCGGTTTCGGCGTCAAGACGCCGGAGCAGGCAGCAGCCATCGCCACCCATGCCGATGGCGTCGTCGTCGGCACGGCGATTGTCAACGCGATTGCCGGTGAACTGGACGAAAACGGCAAGGCGAAGGGCGATCCAGTCGCCGCCGCAACCCGGCTTGTCCACGCTCTTGCAGAGAGCGTGCGCGCCACACGCCTTGAAGCCGCCCAATAAATCGTCCATTTAAGCGCCTGACAAGCTCTTTGCCGAAGAACAAGAAACGGAACCAAACGTCATGAACTGGATCACCAACTACGTTCGTCCGAAGATCAATTCGATGCTCGGCCGCCGTGAAATGCCGGAAAACCTCTGGATCAAGGATCCGTCGACCGGTGAAATGGTGTTTCACAAGGACCTTGAGAGCAATCAGTTCGTGATCCCGTCCTCGGGCCATCACATGCGCATCAAGGCAAAGGACCGTCTGCGTTTCTTCTTCGACAATGGCGAATACACCACGCTTGAAGCGCCGAAAGTGCCGGTCGATCCGCTGAAATTCCGTGACGAGAAGAAATATATCGACCGTCTCAAGGATTACCGCACCCGCACCGGCATGGACGACGCCATCGTCAACGGCATCGGCACCATTGAAGGCCTGCCGATCGTCGCCACCGTTCAGGATTTCGGCTTCATGGGCGGTTCTCTCGGCATGGGCGCCGGCGAAGCGATCATCCAGGGCTTTGAAAAGGCTATCGAGCTGAAGCGCCCGATGGTCCTGTTCGCCGCTTCGGGTGGCGCGCGTATGCAGGAAGGCATCCTGTCGCTGATGCAGCTTCCACGCACCACGGTTGCGGTGGAAATGCTGAAAGAAGCCGGCCTGCCCTACATCGTCGTCCTGACCAATCCGACCACGGGCGGCGTGACGGCCTCCTATGCCATGCTGGGCGATATCCACATCGCGGAACCCGGTGCACTGATCGGCTTTGCCGGGCCGCGCGTCATCGAGCAGACGATCCGCGAAAAGCTGCCGGAAGGCTTTCAGAGCGCCGATTATCTCATGGAACATGGCATGGTCGACATGGTCGTCTCACGCCTTGAACTGAAGAGCACGATTGCGCGCCTGCTCAAGATCATGACCAAGCAGCCCGCCAACAGCGATACTCCGGACGGCAAGAAGACGGAAGCTAACGGCAAGGCAGCCTGATCGTGACAGAAAAAGCCGCCGCCGCAATCGAGCGGCTTATGCAGTTGCATCCAAAGGGCTTCGACCTTTCCCTCGACCGCATCCGCGGTCTTCTGGAAAAGCTCGGCAATCCGCACCAGAAGCTGCCGCCGGTCATCCACATTGCCGGAACCAATGGCAAAGGATCGGCGACGGCTTTCTGCCGCGCACTTCTGGAAGCAGGCGGCTTCGACGTTCACGTCCACACCTCGCCGCATCTCGTCCATTGGCACGAGCGCTATCGTCTGGCGGCGCCCGGAGGCGGAAGGCTGGTCAGCGACGATGTTCTGGCCGACGCGATAGAGCGTGTTGCAGCCGCCAATGACGGGCAGCATATCACCGTTTTCGAAATCCTGACGGCGGTCGCCTTCGTGCTCTTTTCCGAGCATCCGGCCGATGTCGTCGTCATGGAAGTCGGTCTCGGCGGATGTTTCGACGCTACCAATGTCATTACCGATCCCGCCGTCTCGCTCATCATGCCGGTGTCAATCGACCATCAGGCCTATCTCGGTGACCGTGTGGAGCTTATCGCCGCCGAAAAGGCCGGCATCATCAAGAAGGATTGCCCGGTCGTCGTCGGCTTCCAGCCCTTCGATGCGGCGCGCGAAGTGCTTGTCTCGACAGCGGACCGGCTCGACTGTCCGGTTTCGGTCTATGGACAGGATTTCCTCGCCTTCGAGGAACACGGACGCATGGTGTTCCAGAACGAGGACGGCCTGATCGACCTGCCATTGCCGCGCCTGCCGGGACGCCACCAGATCTCCAATGCCGCAGCTGCAATTGAGGCCGTGCAGATGGCTGGTTTCAGCCTGACCGACAAGGCGGTGGAAAAGGCGCTGATGGTGGTGGACTGGCCAGCACGCATGCAGCGGCTGACCCACGGAGCGCTCGTCGACATGGCTCCGGCAGCCTCCGAAATCTGGCTCGATGGCGGTCATAATCCGGGTGCAGGCGCAGTGATCGCGGAAGCTTTCGGCGATCTGGAGGAGCGTAATGCACGCCCGCTGTTCCTCATCACCGGCATGATCAACACCAAGGACCCGGTCGGCTATTTCGAAGCCTTTTCCGGCATGGCGCGGCACGTTTTCACTGTGCCGATCCCGTCCAGCGATGCGGGCATTCCCAATGATGAGCTGGCGGTTTCAGCGCAGAAGGCCAATCTCTCGGCGGAGCCCGTTCATTCGGTTGCCAATGCGTTGAAACTTCTGCGCGACACCTGGCCCCCGGATGAAGTGCCGCCCCGTATCCTGATCGGCGGATCGCTTTACCTTGCGGGTGAAGTCCTGCGAGACAACGGCACACCACCCCAATAAGCAAAAACCCGGCTCGAAGGCCGGGTTTTTTCGTTTTATGATGCTGTTTTACGCAGCCGAAGCCTTGATCCAGTCGGCAAGGCGGCTCTTCGGAGCAGCGCCGACCATATTTGCGGCGAGTTCACCGTCCTTGAACATCAGAAGCGTCGGGATCGAACGCACGCCAAACTGCGCGGCCAGTTCCGGATTCTCGTCGATATTGACCTTGGCGATCTTGACCTGACCGGCCATTTCGGTCGCGATTTCGTCCAGAGCCGGAGCGATCATCTTGCAGGGACCGCACCATTCCGCCCAGAAATCCACCACGACAGGCTCGCTGGACTGAAGAACGTCCGACTGAAAATTGCTGTTATCGACCTTAACGGTTGCCATAGGGCTATCCTCTTTTCTCTCCAAGAACGGCAGACGTCTTTCCAGACTCACAACACATTCCGCTCTTTATTCGCTATATCATGTGGCGTGTCTGCTGCCATCCGTCAAGTTCTGGTTCGTCACCTTTACTTGAGAGTCTTTCAGTGACTGCAACGCCCTCGTCCAGAATCGCATCCGGCAACGGCATCAAAAACGGACCTTCGGTGAACAGAAGCGCCGTTTCGACAATCCGCCCCGGATAGAGGGGAGCCAGCAATTCCCGATAAAGCGCAAGCTGCGCCCGATAGGCAAAAGGAACCGCATCGATGGTTTTCGGCGGCGGTCGATTGGTCTTGTAATCGACGATCAGCACCCGGTTCTCGCCGACGCTGATGCGGTCGATCTGGCCTGACACGGCATGATCGCGCCCGCCAAGCTCGATCGTGCCCATGATGGCAACTTCCCCGCGTGAGCCTTGTGCAAATACCGGCGCGTAGGTCGGGTCGTCGAGAATAGTCCTGACGCTTTGCCATGCCATCTGCCGTTCCGTTTCGGGCCAGTCGGCAGCGATGCGGTCAAGATAGTCATGCGCAAGCGTTTCGCGGTCGGCCTGTGGCACATCGGGCAGATATTGCAGCAGCATATGGATCGCCGTGCCGCGCCGCAGCGCAAAGGCAGGCGACCCGTTGCCCGGTCCCAGAACCGGCGAAAACGTATCGAGCGGCGGTTCTTCGTCCGCTTCGATCAGGGCCGACGCGCCCGATGGCGCCAGCGGGCGCGGCAATCCGGTTTCCGGCTTTATCGGCCGCAAATAATCGCGCGGCAGCGAAGGCAGCGCATGATCCTCGGTCTTGTCCTGATCGACAATCTCGACCATTCCGCGCGGCGTGTTGCGATAGCGCCGTGCGGCAAGTTTCAGCACGGGATGCACGAATGTCTCGGCCTTGGCGGCCAGCGCATCCTCGGCAAGACGATGCCATGTCTCGCCGCTTTCGCGCGCGCCGCGATAGCCGCAGATGATGAGGCGATCCTCGGCCCGCGTCATGCCGACATAAAGCAGGCGGCGATATTCTTCCTCGGCCCGTGTCTTCAGCTTATCGATCTGCGCTGCCGTGAACCCGGTCTGGTAACCGGCATTGGGTTGCCAGAGATAGCCTTTCACCGGCGGATTGCCGTCTGAAAAATCAAAGGGAATGAGCTTTGGCGCGCGGCTGCCGGTCCAGACCGCGCTTCCCGGATCGACCAGGAACACCACCGCCCCTTCCAGCCCCTTGGCGGCGTGGACGGTCATGATGCGCACCTCATTGCGGCCCTGATCGAGTTCGCGCTTGATTTCCGGCGATGCCGCATCCAGCGTTTCAAGGAATGCCTGCAAGCCCGGCAGACCGGCGCGCTCCGCGGAAAGCGCATAATTCTGGAATTCATCGATGATGTCGCCAGCCTCCGGCCCCAACCGGGCCAGAAGTTTTCGTCGCGCACCATCCGCACTCAATATGCGCGCATAGAATTCGAACACCGGCATGGTATCGGCCATATTGCGCCAGCGGCTCAGGGTCTTGTGCACCTCGGCCAGCGCCGCATCGCCACGCGAGACCTGATAAAGCCGTTCGAACAGTGTGAGGCTTGAGCCTCGCGGGTGGGCAAGCTCGAAAAGCTGATCGTCATCCCAGCCGAACAGCGGGCTTTTCAGAACCGATGCCAGCGAAAGGTCGTCCGAAGGCTGCAACACGAAACGACCGAGCGCCATCAGGTCCTGAATGGCGATATGGCTGGTGAGCCGCAAGCGGTCGGCGCCTGCGACGGGGACGGACAGGTTTTTCAGTGCACGCGACAAGGCGGGCATGAACTGGTCGCGCTTTCGCACCAGAACCATGATGTCGCGCGGCATGATCCGCCGGTTCTGGCCCGGAATAATTTCGCCGCTATCCAGCCAATGGCGAATGGTGGCCGCGATCTGATCCGCGAGCCGCACAGCAGGCGCCGCCAGATGATCGACAGGCTCTCGCCAGTCATCGGGCTCTTCCACCTCTTCCGGCGTCAGCATGTCCCAGATTTCCACCTCGCCCGGCGCATCGGCGCGAATGGCTTCATGCACCGTTGCGCCCGCAAGGCCGCGATGGGCCTCGGGCCTGGCAAAAACCTCGTCCACCGCCTGCAAAACATCGGGAGCGGAGCGGAACGAGAAATTGAGGCTGACGCGCTCGAATTTCAGCTCCGCATCTTCCGCGCGCAGACTGACGGAACGTCCCTGCGCCGCGAAATCCTCCGGCACTGCGCCCTGAAACGAATAGATCGATTGTTTTTCGTCACCGACGGCAAAGAGCGTGCGGCTGATATTGCGCTGGCCGAGGCCGGAGAAAAACTCCTCCGACAACATGCGGATCACCTGCCACTGGTCGGGGCTGGTATCCTGCGCCTCATCGACCAGAATATGGTCGATGCCGCGATCAAGCTTGTATTGCACCCACTGCCCTGCCCCGTTGCGGGCAAGCAGCGCCACGGTCCGGGTGATGAGATCCTCAAAATCGAGCAGGCCGCGCTTTCGTTTGAGATCGTGATAGCGTTGCAGCAGATTGTCGACCAGCGTCAGCGCGGCCAGATTGAGCCGCACCAGACGCAATTCCTTCAACCGGTCGAGCCCCTGTTCGACACGCGCCGCCGCCGCGTCGAAATCCTCCTCGAAATCCGGCAGAAGTTTTTTCACCGCCGCCGAGCAGACATAGGAGCCGGATTTAGGCTCGCCCGTGCTTTTGAGAAATGCTGCGCGCAACACGGCTTCGCGGTCGCGCTGGCCCGTCACCTTGTCGAAACGGCGCAGTTGCAGCGCAAAATCCTGCGCACGCGACGCGCCCTTCTGGATCGACATGATGAGATCGAGCGCATCGTCGGAAAATTCCGGTATCGGCCAGAGATCGGCGAGGAGATCGTCCTCGCTGGTTTGGGGGTCAAAGCCGAATGCCCGGTGCAAAGCTTCGCTGCGATGTGGCGGTACGCCCAGTTCGGCGATATAGGTCTGCAAACCATTGCGCCGGCTTACGGCTTCCTCGAGAAGCGATTGCAGGCCCATCTCGCCCGCTGCCTGCAAGACATCGGCGAAGGCAGCCGCCAGTTCCATATCGCCGCCGCCATGCGCGGTTTCGAGCAGTTGGCGTCGTGCTTCACCGACGAGTGCGGCCTGCATCAGATCATCCATCATCTCGAAATGACCGGCAATGTTCGCCTCAAGCGGGAACTGGTGCAGGATCGCTTCACAGAAAGCGTGGATGGTCTGGATTTTAAGCCCGCCCGGCGTTTCCAGCGCACGCGCGAACAGCCGTCTTGCCGCCGCCAGACGGGCATCGCCCGGTCTGCGGCCTTCCAGTGATTTCAGACGTTCGGTCAGTTCTTCGTCGGGCAAGACGGCCCATTCGGAAAGCCGCATGAACACGCGGTTCTGCATCACCGCCGCCGCCGCCTTGGTATAGGTGAGGCAGAGAATCTTGGAAGGGTCCGTGCCTTCCAGCAGCAGGCGGATAACCCGTTCCGTCAGAACATGCGTCTTGCCGGAACCCGCATTGGCCGACACCCAGACGGAAGCCGCCGGATCCGCGGCCCTGCCCTGCGCAAACAATGTTTCCGGCGGAATATGGAGCTTCTTCTTCACGCCTCGCCCTCCCCGCCAGCATCGCCACCGGCAGACCATTCCAGCACCCGCGCCAGATGATCGTAATCGCCTGTCAGGTCGGTTTCACGGAATGGCAGTGCACGGGAAAGATAACCTTTTTCCGGCTTCTGATACTCGGCCAGCAATTGCGCCAGCCGCTGCCAGGATTCCTCACCAAGCGCCGGTGCGGTTTTCTCCGAGGGCGGTCGTCCGATCTTGAGGATCGACTCCGGCTTCACCTCGCCGCCCGCCTTGAGGCGCACATAGGTGAGGTCCGAAGCACGGACCGAACCCAGTTCCCGAAACGCGCCGCGCACCAGAAGTGCGGCTTCCAGCGCCAGCTGCGGCGACAGCAGCACATGGGCCTGTCGGGGCGACGGTGTCGAGCCGGTCTTGTAATCGATGATTTCGGCGGTCCCGTTACGCATTAGGTCGATACGGTCAGCACGGCCCGAAAGCGTGATTCCGAGCCCTTCCACTTCGCGCTTGTCCGACGAAATCTCGGCAAACCGGGTCTGGACATTATAGGCGCGCTCGCGCTCCCAGGCCAGAAATTGCGGGATGAGCGCCGTGAAGCGTGGCCACCACACAGCCTCGATTTCCGTCGGCAGGTCCATATCGGCAAAAAGAATGCGACCGAGTTCCATCAGGCGGTCGGCGGCATCGGGCGCCAGCGGATCGATTGCCTCTTGCGTGAAATGACCCAGAATATCGTGGAACAAGGTGCCGCGTTCAGCCGCCGCCGGGTCGCGAATCAGAGGCTCCAGCGGCCGCAGTTTCAATATCTTCCTGGCGAAGATCGCATAAGGGTCGCGGCGCAGCGTTTCGATTTCCGTCACCGAAAAATGCTTCGGCCTGGCAGCGACAGGAGGAGCGGGCTGCGGCCTTTTCACGAAAGGCACGTCTTCGGCCCGGTCGATTTCGCGTGACCACTGGATGAAACGTGACCCGCGCCTGCGCATCTGCGCAGTGACATCGGCACCCAGCACCGTTTCAAGCCGCTGCAGCCAGCGCGAGGCAACCGTGGGCGCATTGTCGGAACGCTGCGAGCGCGTCAGCACGACATGATCCATGCCCAGCGCCATCTGGAAATCGTGGGCGGCAAGGCCGGTGCGCCGTTCGGGCGGATCGAGCGCGATCATCGACTTCATCGGACGCGACATGAACGGATCGTTACGGGTGCGGGCAGGCCAGCTTCCCTCATTGAGACCGCCGATCACCACCGTATCCATGGTTTGCAGGCGCGCTTCCAGCGCACCCCAGATGAAGAGACGCGGATGACCGCCCGGATGCGGCTTGACAGTCTCGCCCGCCATCAGCGCATCCAGCACGGCTGGCCATTCCGAAGCTTCGAAATCAAGCCCGGCTTCGCTTGAAACCAGACCGCGCAAAAAGGCGGCGAGCTGTTCCCCCCGTTCCCCGGAATAAAATGGCGCGACGCTGGCTTTTTCGTTCCGGGCAAGATTTTCCAGCGCCTCGACGGTGGCGCGCGCGATTTCGCCGATCTCGGTTCGGCGTCCGGCGATAACGAAAGGGGCGAGCGGCGCCACGGCTTTCGACAGGCTTTCGCAAAGGTTTCGTGCCGCCGCGATCATGTCCGGCGTAACCGTGTCATGCCATGCCGGTTGCCACGTCTGGCTGGCGCTTTCCTCCAGCCGCCGGTCGAAAAATGCGGGAAGATCGAGCACGGAGGCCCGGCCCGTTCCGCCGCGAAAAGCGATGAGTTCAAGCGTTTCGGCGGCAAGGCGTCGTTCGATACGGGGAGCTTCCAGCCGCAGCAGCGGATGCTTGACCAGCGCCAGCAGGGCAACCGGATCACCCGGATTGAAGACCGTCTCGACCAGCAGGCGCAGCAATGTCGTGGTTTCGACATCGCGCAGATGCCGACCGCCGGAATCGTCGGCATCGATGCCGAAGCGGGCCAGTTCGCCGACCACGCGCCCGCGCCAGATTGCGGTCGGCGGTGACGAGCGCGGTCGTCTTGCCTTCTTCATTGATCGCATCGCGCAAGGCGAGAGCGACGGCCAGCGCCTCCTCCCCGCTCATTGGCGGCTTCGATCAGGTCGATCGTCTGCGCGGCAGCGTGCAGGCTGTCCGCCTCCATATCGAGCTTGCCCCACGCATCGGTCGTTTCCGCCGGGCGCAGCGCCTCGCTCACCACCCGCTCGCGCAGGCGTTTGGAGGCGGGCATGTCATCCAGATGTTCCACATCTTCGCGCAAGGTCTGCATTGCATCCAGAAGCTTGCGCAAACCGAACTGCGGATGACCGTAAGTCGAGGGATTGTCGGTTGCCGATGCCAGCAGCTGCCAGGCTGCATCGTCGAGGTCGCGATCCAGCCCCGGCAGCACCACCGCGCCATTCGGCAGTTCCGCAATGGCGGAAATCAGTTCCGCAGTGGCGGGTATGGAACCGGTGGAACCGGCAACAATGACAGGACCAGCGGGCGGATGGGTGCGCAGCCGCTTAACCTCGCTCCAGATGAGATCGTTGCGATGCGCAGCCGGGTTTGAAAGCTTGCGCTCCGCCAGAATGTCCGGCCAGAGATTGGTGACGATATTGAGAAAGCCAAGCGTGACCTGCCACCAGTCGGCGAGGTCTTCCGGGGCAATCGTCGCAAGCTCGCTCCACTTCGCCCCATCGGTTTCGACCTGATCCATCAGGCCGGCCAGATCGCGGGCAAGCCAGATCGCATCGGAAGTGGTCGCCGGAACGGAAACATCGTCAACACCAAACAAGGCACGCACATGCGAGGGCAGCGATTCCCGCCACGGGCGGATCAATCGCGCCAGAAGCAGAAGCCGCTCCGCCGTGCCGATTGGCGGATTGATGTCGAACACGCCTGACGAACCGGCATTGAAGAAAGCGGCGTCCTCATCCACATCGCCCAACGGTTTTATCGTCGGCAAAATGGCGCTCTTTTTTTCCGACGCATTTCCGAATGCAAAACCGCTTACCGCTTTTGCCGAAAGTCCTTTAGCCGGATTTATATCGACCAAAATGGACCGCAAAGCACGCGCCGCACGGCGCGTCGGCACATAGATGGTCGCATTGGCCAGCGCCAGCGGATCGGAAGGATTGCCGGGAAAACCTTCGACCAGCCGCCCTTCCAGAAGCGCCCTGGCAAAAGCTGGCAAAAACGGTGTGCCGGGAGGAATTGAAAACAGGCGCTGTTTCCCATCTCTGGGTCTTCGTGCGCTCATGCGCTCCACCTCCTTATGCGAATGCGGTAAGCGCCGCCTCCGCCTCGCCGATTGCGTCCGGCGTGCCGACGGTCAGCCAGTGCCCGGTCATTGGCATACCATAAAGGCGACCCGCCGCAATCGCTTCATCAAAATAACGATTGAGCGAGGACACGGCCGGCTCCGCGCCATTGAAGATGCGGGGATGGATGATCCCTGCTCCGGCATAGATCACCGGCTCGCCGGAGACATCACGCGCACGGCGCAGATGCCCGGTATCGTCGGCAACGAAATCGCCCTTGCCTTCATAACCGGTTTCCTGATCGAGACGCGCCGTCATCAGCAGAATATCCATCCGCTCCGCATCCCAGGCTTCAGTCAGCGCCGTGAGGTTGGGGGCTTTCTCATCACCGACCCAGAATGTATCGGCATTCAGAATGAAAAACGGTTGCGTTCCCAGTATCGGCAGCGCCTTCACAATGCCCCCCGCGGAATCGAGCAGCATGTCGCGTTCATCCGAAATCACGATCTCCAGATCGTTACGGTTCCGAAGATGGTCTTCGAGCTGGTCGGCCAGATAATGCACATTGACGACTGCGGTGCGAATACCGGCCTGTGCCGCCGCCTCGAGGCCCCAGTCGATCAGAGGCTTGCCCGCCACCTTGACCAGCGGCTTTGGAATGGTTTCGGTGATGGGGCGCATGCGCTTGCCAAGACCGGCGGCAAGAACCATAGCCTTCTCCGGGGCCATTTTCGGCGTTCTCATTGCGCGGGCCTCTTCCTGCTGCATCAACCCCAATTCCTCAAACCATGCCGCCACAGGCGCCATGACCGGATGCTTCAGCACACGTCCGAGATAGTCGTGAATGCGCGGCAGATGCTCCAGATAAGCCGGCTTTCCATCACGCTCGTCAAGCCGCACGAATAGCCCCAGCAGCTTGGCATTGCGCTGCGCGCCCATGGCCGCATAGGCCTTGCGGAACGAAGCCTCATCGAAGGCATGTCCGAGCGCACGGCGCTCATCGCAATAGGCTGCGACCACGGCCTGTTCCAGCTCCGGCGAAATCGTCACCCGCGCATCGAGCGCCAGCGAAGCGACGTCATAGGCTGCGGGCCCGATCATCGCATCCTGAAAATCGATGACACCGATCCTGTCCCTGCCTTGCGCCTCCGGGAACCAGAACAGGTTCGGCGAATGGTAGTCGCGCAGGAGCAGGCTCTTCTCGACATCGGCAATATCGGCGATCACGCGACCCCATGCCGCCTCGAAAGCTTGCTTTTCTGCCTCTGTCAGCTGCCTGCCCATCATGCGCGGCGCGTACCACTGGCCGATCAGGCTGACCTCGATCATCATCGCGTCGCGGTCAAAACCGGCGATGATGTGATCAGGATAGCCGGCAACCGGCGCATGGTCCGGCCAGGTGATACCGTGCAGATGTGCCAGAAAGCGCCCGGCAGCTTCGTAGCGTTCGGCAACAGGTTCGCCTGAGGCTGCCCGCACGCCCTCGGTTCCGAGATTTTCGAGGATCAAAAGCCCTGCATCTATATCCATGGCACGCATTTGCGGTGCGCGAAAACCGTGCTTTGCGAGCAAACCATCAATTGCCACGAAAGCCTGAATGTTCTCAGCAATATGGGCAAGCTGGCGGTAGGATTTGCCATTGCGTAACGGCGGATCATACGGCATCGCTGGCGCGTTCATGAGAACTTCGACATCATCGGCGGCACTTGCGATAAGCTCATATCTGCGTGGACCAGCATCTCCCTGGAAATAACGACGCGTCGCATCGGAACGGCCATGGCCGTCCAGAAATGCCCGAATGGCCCGCGAACGTTCCAGACGGCTGATGGCAGCTGCAGGTCCCGACACGGCAATGCGCCGCCCTGCCCCTTCATGGCTCAGTGTGACGGCAAAAGACGGTTCCGGCAAAAAACCCTCGCCCTGCTCCGGCCATTCGGCCAGAACCACACCATCCTCCATAAATTCCGGCAGTCCCAGCTCATCCAGTTCTTCGCCGTGCGAAATACGGTAAAGATCGGCATGGGCGACCGGAATCCGCAAGGCCTCGTAACTTTGCACAAGCGTGAAAGTCGGGCTTGGAACGTCCAGCCCTTCATCGTCAGCGATTGCCCGGATGATCGCACGGGCAAGCGAGGATTTTCCCGCCCCCAGATCGCCGGAAAGCGTGACAAGATCGCCCTTTTGAAGCGCAAGGGCGAAATCTTCACCAAAACGCTGCGTTGCGGTTTCGTCGGGCAAGAAATAGCTGATGCTGGATTGTGAGGCGCTCATGGGCACCCTTTATCTTATTCGGCGGCGATGCGGAAGCTGCGTGTTTCCGATGGAAAACGGCAAATCACCGTTGTTCCGCGACCGGAACCCGTGTCGATATCCACCGATCCGCCATGCAGTTCGACAAAGCTCTTGACGATGGCAAGTCCGAGCCCGGCGCCACGGCGGCGACCGCCATTGGGATAGGACTGGAAACGCTTGAAAACCGTATCGAGCACCTCGCCCGGCATGCCCGGACCGTCATCGTGGACCGCGAAAACGATTTCCGATCCTTCTCGCGCCACTTGCAGCCGGATGCTGGAGCCTTCCGGCGCATAGTTCGTAGCGTTGGACAGGAGGTTGAAAAGCACCTGACGGACGCGGTTGGCATCAGCCTTGAACACGTCCACATCGTCGGCGATATCAATATCGAGACCGATATCGTGGTCGCGCATCCGCTCGCCTACCCGTGCGGCGGCAGCCGAAATCGCTTCCACGACGGAAACTTCGCCGACCTCCAGTTCCATGATGCCCGCATCGACGGTGGCAAGATCGAGAATGTCGTTGACGATGGTCAGCAACACCGATGACGAGGTGCTGATATGGTCGAGATATTCTATCTGGCGTTCGTTGAGCGATCCGAAAGCCGGGGTCTGCAACAGTTCGGTAAAGCCGATGATGTTGGTGAGCGGCGAACGCAACTCGTAGGAAACGTGCTGGACGAAATCGTTCTTGATCTGGTCGGCCAGTTCCAGCGCCTCGTTCTTTTCCTTAAGCGCCCGTTCGACGCGCACCG
Organism: Brucella intermedia LMG 3301; assembly: GCF_000182645.1. Taxonomy (NCBI): domain Bacteria; kingdom Pseudomonadati; phylum Pseudomonadota; class Alphaproteobacteria; order Hyphomicrobiales; family Brucellaceae; genus Brucella; species Brucella intermedia. The sequence continues at coordinate 2,495,033 of NZ_ACQA01000001.1, read as the reverse complement.
TGTCGGTGACGTCGATGAAGGTCAGCATGGTCTGGCCCTTGGGCAGCGGCACCACAGCAAAGGAAAGAATGGTGCCATCGTCCAGTTCCACCTGCCCCATGCGCCCGTCGCGCTTGTCGAGGAAGCCGGTGACGGTGGAAACGAAATCATCCCACAGCCCGTTGCCGCCGCGCTCGCTGCAGATCTTGGCGATAGAGGAAATATGCGTGCCTTCGACGATGAGCGGCATGGGCAGCGCCCAGAGATCGGCAAAGGACGGGTTGGAAAGCCGGATGCGGCCATCGGAGCCGAACACCGCCACGGCTTCCGCCAGATGGTCGAGCGTTTCGCCCTGCACCTTGATGAGCGTGTTGTAACGGCCTTCGAGTTCGAACTTTTCCGTCATGTTCTCGAAGAACCAGGTCACGCCGCCCTGCGGATGCGGATTGGCGACGACGCGCATGGTTCGCGTGTCCGGCAGGTGCCACATATGTTCCTGCGGCTCGACGGCGCGATAGGCGGAAAGCACTGAATCCTTCCATTTGCGCCATTCCGGCTGTTCGGGCAATTTTCCTTCCGAACGCAGGCGGTCGAGGATCAGCGTGTTGCTCGGCTGCGATTCCAGCCATGCCGTATCGAGCGACCAGAGCTTGGCAAAAGCCTGATTGAAGAATTGCAGCTTCATCTCGGGATCGAAAATCGCCACTGCCGTGGAAAGCTGGTCGAGCGTTTCCGCATGACTTTTCAGCGTGCGGTTCAATTCCTCCCGCACCGCCTGCACTTCGGTGAGATCGACGCCGAGGCCAATGGAACCCGTTTCCGCGCTAACATCGGTCACGTTGAAAAGGCGGCGATCCCCATGCACGACAGCGGACAGCTGTTCCTGCAGGACAGGCTCGGCAAAACGGTCGCGCTCCAGGCGCTGGCGTGCCTGCGCCCCGAAAAGCTCGCGTCCTTCGGAAATGACCTGGCTTGCATCCGCCATGTCGACCGCCTGCGCGTAGGCCGCATTGACCCACTCCACGCGGCCACCAGCATCGCGCGCCCAGACCGGCTGGTCGATCCGGTCGAGAAGACGGCGGAAAAGCTCGATACGCTCGGAAAATTCTCGGTTCTGCGCCTGCAATGCCGCGCGTTCCGCCTGCACGCCCTGGAGGCTGAGGAAACGGGCAACGGCAAAACCGCCGGAAGTGCGTCCCCGCACGTCGAGCAAGGTGCCGTTGACGGTTTCAACCGTAAGATCGAAAGACCGCGCCTGTTCGCGCAGAAGTCCAATGGCACGCTCGAGCGCCACGACCGATTGCGGACGGAGCCAGCGGCCAAAGGCCAGAAAGGCGGAACGATCCTGCGGGGCGGCGCTTTCGTCCGGCAGCAGTCCGACAACCTCGGCGCGCGTGCTGTGGCCGTCCCAGACCACGATGCGCTGATCCTTGAGGTTGAGCAGGGCTTCATTGCGCTGGGCGACGAGATTGAGATCGGCGAATTTGGAACGCAGTTCCTTGTTTTCTGCGGCAACGCGCGACCGTTCGCGGATCAGCCATCCGGCAGAAAGGAGAGCGGCGCCCATGACGCCGAGGAACATGGAAAACTGGATGACCTCGAAAGCGCCCACGCTGCCGCCGCCGAAGGGCAGGGCGATGCGGGTCGATTCCGCGCCTTGCGCGAAGGCGGGCATGGCAGCAAAAAGCGTTGCAAGAGAAACGGAAGCCTTCATCACGGCCTTTTTCGGAGAAAGCCGTCCAAGCGGCTTTGCAACAAGGGCAGCAGGACGCCATTGCCTGCCAGTAACGATTGCGGAAACATTCCGCAAAATCCCCGTTGCGCCGAACTCTGGCATGTTGTCCTTTTCTCCGCCACCCGGCCATGAAAACTGCCGCAAAGGCAGACTGGCCGTATTAAAACACTTCAATACACATCAAAGCCTGACCATACGCACGCCGCCACAGTGCACGATGACCAACCCGTTTTGAGGTATTCCGGGGATGAATCGTCCTCTCGCTTCCCGCCACAACCGGCAAAAAACGCGCAACGCAAACACCCGCTCAAACACCTTGATTCGCCTACACAATACCCTTCCGGCGAATCCACGTGAAGCATCTTGCACGCAAAAAGAAAGACCGGGCGGCTTGTCAACCGCCCGGTCTCAACATGTAGTGCAATGCTTAATGTATGGTTAATACCTGTAGTGTTCCGACTTGAACGGGCCCTGTGGAGTGACGCCGATATAGGCGGCCTGTTCCTCGGAAAGCACAGTCAGCTTGGCGCCGAGCTTGTCGAGATGCAGGCGGGCGACCTTCTCGTCGAGATGTTTCGGCAGCACATAGACTTCATTCTTGTAGGCGTCCGTGCGGGTGAACAGCTCGATCTGGCCCAGAACCTGATTGGTGAACGATGCCGACATGACGAAGCTCGGATGGCCGGTTGCGTTGCCCAGATTGAGCAGGCGGCCTTCGGAAAGCAGGATGATGCGCTTGCCGTCCGGGAACTCGATGAGGTCGACCTGCGGCTTCACATTGGTCCATTTCAGGTTGCGAAGTGCAGCCACCTGAATTTCATTGTCGAAGTGACCGATATTGCCGACGATCGCCATATCCTTGAACTTGCGCATATGGTCGATGGTGATCACGTCCTTGTTGCCGGTCGTGGTCACGATGATGTCGGCGGTCGAAGCGGCGTCATCGAGCGTCACGACCTCGAAACCGTCCATCGCGGCTTGCAGCGCGCAGATCGGATCGACCTCGGTCACCTTGACGCGCGCGCCTGCACCGGCGAGCGACTGGGCGGAGCCTTTGCCGACATCGCCATAACCGCACACGACGGCAACCTTGCCTGCCATCATGACGTCGGTGCCGCGACGAATGCCGTCGACGAGCGATTCCTTGCAGCCATACTTGTTGTCGAACTTCGACTTGGTGACGCTGTCATTGACGTTGATGGCCGGGAAGGGGAGGAGGCCCTTCTTCTGCAACTGGTAAAGACGGTTGACACCGGTGGTGGTTTCCTCCGTCACGCCCTTGATGGCGTCGCGCTGGCGCGTGAAGAAGCCCGGCGTTTCAGCCATGCGCTTCCTGATCTGCGCGAAAAGCACTTCCTCTTCTTCCGAACCGGGGTTCGACAGAACGTTCTCGCCCGCTTCGGCGCGCGCGCCGATGAGGATATACATGGTGGCGTCGCCGCCATCATCGAGGATCATGTTGGACGGTTCGCCGTCCGGCCACTGGAAGATCTTGTCGGTATAGGTCCAGTATTCTTCAAGCGTCTCGCCCTTGATGGCGAAAACCGGCGTGCCGGTTGCGGCAATCGCGGCGGCTGCGTGATCCTGCGTGGAGAAAATATTGCAGGAAGCCCAGCGGACCTGTGCGCCAAGCGCCTGCAGCGTTTCGATCAGAACGGCGGTCTGGATCGTCATGTGCAGCGATCCGGAAATGCGCGCGCCCTTCAGCGGCTGCGACTTGCCGAATTCCTCGCGGGCAGCCATCAGGCCCGGCATTTCGGTTTCTGCGATGTCGAGTTCCTTGCGGCCCCAATCGGCCAGGCTAAGATCCTTGACGACAAAATCTTGGCTTGCGGTCATCGCGTGCTCCAATAAAAGGCAGTTCCAGCTCGATAAAGATGTAATCAGCCACCGGAATTGCATTCCAATGTGGGGCAGCTTTCCATGCGGGAAAGCGCTCCGGCTGGCGATCTGACTAGCAGATTGCGGGCCGAAGCACAACGCAATATAAAGAAATCTTTATACGTGCATATCAGGCAGGTTTGCCGAATGCGGGATCGACGACCGTCAAAGGAAGATCGACCTGCAATATTTCCAGCATGCGGCGAAACCCGGAAACGGGATAGGCGTCGCTTTCCGTGACAAGGGCGACCGTGCGGCCTGAACCGCCCAGGGGTTGCGGGAGCGCGGCGATTACATCGTCTGCGGGGTCCAGAAACCGCCAGTCTGGACGCGCGGTCTCGAAGAACGATCGCAGCCATGGCAGATGGGTGCTGGAGAGGGTCAGCGTGTCGATGCGCGGGTGGCTTGCAGCAATCTCATCGCAGAATGCGGCGACCTTCTGCCCGGTCTCACCCGGCTGCCGAAGAAAAGCGCCGTTTTCCACCAGTTCCACCATCGCCGACGCATTGATCAGGGCAACGTCCTCCGGACGGTCGGCCTCGGCCCGGACAAAGCGCGCGAGCTCTTCGCTTTCGATCATGGAGCGCACGCCCATGACCGCAACCTTGCCGCTGCGGCTTGCCGCAAATGCGGCGCGAACCGGCGGCGCAACACCGTAGACCGGCACGGCAAATTCGCTTTTCAGGGCGTCGAGAACCATGACCGAGGGCGCATTGGAAGCAAGCACGATGGTTTGCGCGCCAAGGCCGGTCAGATAGCGGATCGTATGACGCATGATCGAAAGCAGCTGATCGCGGCTTTTGGCGCCATAAGGAAAACTCGCCCGGTCGGCAAAATAGATGATGTCGCGCTGCGGCTGGCTGCGCCTTATCAGTTCAACCAGCGCGTAACTACCGATCCCTGCATCGAAAACGGCCACCGGATCGTGGAGATTTTCCACGGCGGGAGCGGTTTCGTGCTTCAGCATTCTTCGCCGAACTTGTCGGCAATGAGCGTCTGGAGCGCGTCGAGCACGGCATCGGCCTGCTCGCCGGAAGCGCGCACATCAATGCAGCAGCCGGGCGATGCGGCAAGCATCATCAGGCCCATGATCGAGGTGCCGCCCACGGTCATGCCGTCCTTGCTCACGCGGACATGTGCATTGTAGCCATCGACCAGCTGCACGAACTTGGCCGAGGCGCGGGCATGAAGGCCGCGCTTGTTGACGATCTCGAAGGATCGGGAAACTGCGGTTTCGGGTTCGTATTGGCCGGTAACGGGCACGCTGGAGTGCATGAATTACTTTCCTGTCAGGACCTGGCTCGCAACATTGATGTATTTGCGCCCCGCATCCTGCGCCTCGCGCAGCGCCGTCTTGATGTCGCCCCCGATGCGCACGCTCGACAGCTTGATCAGCATCGGCAGATTGACACCTGCGATGACTTCGACCTTGCCTTCCTTCATGACGGAAATGGCGAGATTGGACGGCGTACCGCCGAACATATCGGTCAGAATGATGACCCCGCTGCCGTTATCGGCGCGCTCCACCGCGTCAACGATATCACGCCGACGCTGTTCCATATCGTCTTCGGCACCGATGCATACGGTCTCGAAATTGTCCTGCGGCCCGACTACATGCTCGACAGCATGCAAAAACTCTTCGGCCAATCTTCCGTGCGTGACAAGCACGAGTCCGATCATACTATAAAAGCTCCCGTCGCGTGCCCGCCGCATCACCCCGCCAGAGTGTCAGATGGCACTGAAACCACGCCGGAAAAACGCCGGCGAGTTGTGCATCTTGGCAGCGCAAATCTTGATAGCAAGTGAAAAATTCCCACGTTGCCATGAAAAAAGCAAAATGCCGCAGTGCGGCGAAATATTAATCGATTCGTAACGAAGCCCGCTTCACCCGTCGTCCGAAGGCCATTTTTTCGTAGAACAAACTGGCCTCGATGGCCCGCGAAAGCGCGTTGGAATCACCGTTCGACGATAAAGCCGGCAAAAGAAGCCGGGGCAGCGAAACGCCTTCGAATTCCCATGTCTCGCCGCTCGGATAGCGTTCCGCCTCGTCACGATCCACAAGCCTGACGACGAGATAAAGCGGCGCCGCCTCCACGAAAGCCACCTTGAAAAGCCCCGCGCCGCGAATCTCCACGCCACCGGCGAGGGCTGCGGGAACACTGGCGACCAGCCTGCCGTCTTCCAAATGAAGCAATGTGCGGTCGTCGGCAACCAGCGATGCCGCCTCGCCGCGCAGGAGCGCTCTTTCAACGAGCGTCAGCGCAAGCTCCGTCTTGCCCGCGCCCGAGCGCCCAAGGATCATGACGCCGCGACCCCGCACCTGAAGCGTCGTCGCGTGAAGTCCGCTTTTTTCCTCTTCCGGCGTCATGCGCTTGCCGGCAGATCGACGATGAAACGCGCGCCCTTGAACTGGTCGGGCTTTGCGGGATCGACGATGTTTTCAGCCGTCAGCGTGCCGCCATGCGCCTCGATGATCTGGCGGCTGATCGAAAGCCCCAGACCGGAATTCTGTCCGAAAGCCTCGGATGCCGGGCGATCCGTATAGAAGCGCTCGAAGATACGCTCGATATTTTCGATCGGAATGCCGGGGCCGTTATCCTCGACCAGCACACGCAGGCGGCTGCCTTCGCCGGAAAGCGTCACCACGATGCGGCCCGTATCGTCGGGGACGAAGGAACGGGCATTCTCGATCAGGTTGCTCACCACCTGGCCGAGACGCAGGTCGTGACCGGCAACATAAAAACCCTTCTTTCCAGCTGGCAGCTTGCCGGTATTGAAGACGATCTCCGTCCCGACCTTGTTGCGGCGCACTTCGCGCGCTGCCGTGACGAGATTGGTCAGAAGCGTCTTCATGTCCACGCGGTCGATATGTTCGCGCGCAAGTTCCGCATCCAGACGCGAGGCATCGGAAATATCGGTGATCAGGCGGTCGAGACGACGAACGTCGTGCTGGATGATGTCGAGAAGCCGTTTGCGCGACTCCTCGGTCTTGGCCAGCGGCAGCGTTTCGACGGCGCTGCGCAGCGAGGTGAGGGGGTTCTTCAACTCGTGGCTGACATCGGCGGCAAAGCTTTCGATGGCCTCGATACGCGTATAAAGCGAATCGGTCATCTCGCGGATTGACGTGGAAAGATGGCCGACTTCATCCTGGCGTTCGGAGAAATCGGGAATCTCGACGCGGCTTTTCACGCCATGGCGCACGCGGTCGGCGGCGGCGGACAGCTTGCGCAGCGGGCTTGCAATCGTCGATGCGAGGAAAAGCGACAGGATGACCATGACGAGCGACACGACGCCGAACACGCGGAAAACCGCCATGCGTTCGGCCTGCACGATCTTGTCGATATCGTCGCCTTCAGTGGAAAGCAGGAGGACGCCCAGGATTGCGCGCGAACGCTGGATCGGCACGGCCACGGAGACGACCAGCTCGCCCTTTTCGTTGCGCCGCTGCGCCGTTTGCGGCGAACCGGCCAGCGCCTTGACGATTTCCGGATAGGCGAGGCCGTTGCCGCCGGGCTGTTCCTGATAGACCGGCAGGCCGCCGCCGTAGAACAGGTGCGAAATCCATGTTCCGGCGCGTTCCCAGATGGAAGGGGTCTCTTCCTCGATCGGCGGCAGGTCATAGCGCAGCACCGGTCCCGCCGAAGGGAAGCTCGGCGAATAGAGCGCGCGCGAATCGAGCAGCATGTTGGCATAGCGATCATAGATGCGCGCGCGCGTGCTCGTGGGCGAGATCAGCCGGCGCAGCAACGGGGAGACCTTTTCCGGATTGATGGGAAACTCCCAGTTATCCGGGGAATCCGGCGAGGGCGTCAGGCTTTGTCCGGCCTGCAGTTCCAGAAGCTTTTCCGGGTCGATCATCAGCGAATTGGTGTCGACCGTCGCAGAAGCCGAGATCGCGCCTGCGATGATCTTGCCCTGCGTGAGCAGGCTTTCGATCTTCGCGTCAATCAGCCCCTCGCGGAACTGATTCATATAAAGAATGCCGGAAACGAGAACCGCCAGCGCCGCCAGATTGAGAAACAGGATGCGGCGCGTCAGGCTCGAGAACAGATACTGGCCGAGAAACTTGCGCAGGGGCGCAAAGACGCGACGCCAGAACACCGAGCGCTGCCGCCGGGCCCTGCGTTCGCGCAAATCCGATTTCTGGCCGACGAGGCCGTCGTTCCGGGTTTCTGCGACCATGTCGCCTGTCTGCTCTCATTAAGCTACCGCCAGGCCTCTCGGACTGGCGATATGCAATTATCTATCAGGCCTCGCGGAAGCGATAGCCGACGCCATAGAGCGTTTCGATCATTTCGAAATCGTCGTCAACCGCCTTGAACTTCTTGCGCAGGCGCTTGATATGGCTGTCGATGGTACGGTCATCCACATAGACCTGCTCATCATAGGCCGCATCCATGAGGGCGTCACGGCTTTTCACCACACCCGGTCGCTGCGCCAGCGAATGAAGGATCAGGAATTCGGTGACCGTCAGCGTGACCGGTTCGCCCTTCCAGGTGCAGGTGTGGCGTTCCTGATCCATGACCAGCTGGCCGCGTTCAAGCGACTTTGCCTGCTGCCCGGTCGGCTTGGCCGTACCGTCGCGTGCGGCAACCCGGCGAAGCACCGCCTTGACGCGCTCCACCAGAAGGCGCTGCGAGAACGGCTTGGTGATGAAATCATCCGCGCCCATCTTGAGGCCGAAAAGCTCGTCGATCTCGTCGTCCTTGGAGGTCAGAAAGATGACGGGCAGGTCGGATTTCTGGCGCAGGCGGCGCAGAAGCTCCATGCCGTCCATGCGCGGCATCTTGATATCGAAGATCGCAAGATTGGGCGGACGCGCCATCAGACCATCCAGCGCGGATGCGCCATCGGTGTAGGTTTCAACCCGATAGCCTTCCGATTCCAGCGCAATGGACACGGAGGTCAGGATGTTGCGGTCGTCGTCGACCAGCGCAATTGTCTGCGTTGCCGAGGCTTCCTTCATGCGAACCTTTCTCCTTCAACTAAGCCGACCGGTATCTCCAGCCGGTGACGTCTGACGTTTTTCGTCTTTCGGCCGCCAGAAACTGGCGGATTCCTGGATCGAACGTCCGGTTCGGCGTCGATACTAGTATAATGCGCCTGCTTGTGCAGTACAAATTAGGTACAAAATGTGGCGGCACCCCAAGAAGCAGTGGAACTGCGTCTCACCGAATCGCCGTTTGGTTAATGGCCGCAGGGCTGACATTCCCGGAATCGAACGGCTCATAACACACAGGTTAACCGATTTAAAAAAAATTCAAAAATTTTAAATCGATTAAATATTTGAATTGCCACGATTAATCTGTTTCTGACTGCCATCCTCTGTTTTGCGTTCAGTCTGATGACGCGAAAAGAGACCGATCAATTGTCAAACCACGGCGGAGACATCATGAGAGAGACCGGCATTCACAACACGGCCGCTTCCATTGCCACTTCAGGACTGAAGGAACTCTCCGCAGTCTTTTACAATCTTGGGCCAGCGCGTCTTTATGAGGAAACCGTCCGCCGGGGCGAAGCCGAACTGTCGGCGCAGGGTGCGCTCGTCGCACGCACCGGCCAGCACACGGGCCGCTCGCCGAAGGACAAGTTCGTCGTGCGCGACGCCGACACCGAAGATCACGTCTGGTGGGACAACAACAAGCCGATGAGCCGCGAGGCCTTCGACCTGCTTCATGCCGATTTCATCGAACATGCGAAGGGCAAGGAGCTGTTCGTTCAGGATCTGATCGGCGGCGCCGATGCCGACAACAAGATCAATGCCCGCGTCATTACCGAATATGCCTGGCATTCGCTGTTCATCCGCAATCTTCTGATCCGCCCGGAGCAGGAAGCACTTGCTTCCTACGTGCCGGAAATGACGATCATCGACCTGCCGTCCTTCAAGGCCGATCCGGAACGCTATGGCGTGCGCACCGAAACGGTGATCGCGGTCGACCTGACCCGCAGGATCGTGCTGATCGGCGGCACCTCCTATGCCGGCGAAATGAAGAAGTCGGTCTTCACCGCACTCAACTACATTCTGCCTGCCAAGGGCGTCATGCCGATGCATTGCTCGGCCAATGAAGGCCCGAATGGCGACACGGCCGTCTTCTTCGGCCTGTCCGGCACCGGCAAGACCACGCTTTCCGCCGACCCGACCCGCACGCTGATCGGCGATGACGAGCACGGCTGGGGCGAACACGGCATCTTCAACTTCGAAGGCGGCTGCTACGCCAAGACCATCCGCCTGTCCGCCGAAGCGGAGCCGGAAATCTATGCGACCACGCAGCGTTTCGGCACGGTTCTGGAAAATGTCGTTCTCGACGAACACCGCCAGCCGGATTTCGACGACGGCTCGCTGACCGAAAACACCCGCTGCGCCTATCCGCTCGACTTCATTCCGAACGCATCGAAGACGGGCAAGGGCGGCCAGCCGAAGAACATCATCATGCTTACCGCCGATGCCTTCGGCGTGATGCCGCCCATCGCCAAGCTGACCCCGGCACAGGCCATGTACCACTTCCTGTCCGGTTACACCGCAAAGGTGGCGGGCACGGAAAAGGGCGTGACCGAACCGGAAGCAACCTTCTCGACGTGCTTCGGCGCACCGTTCATGCCGCGCCATCCTTCGGAATACGGCAACCTGCTGCGCAAGCTGATCGCCGAGCACAAGGTTGATTGCTGGCTGGTCAATACCGGCTGGACAGGCGGCGCCTATGGCACCGGCAAGCGCATGCCGATCAAGGCAACCCGCGCCCTGCTTGCAGCCGCGCTCGACGGCTCGCTGAACAATGCCGAGTTCCGCATCGATCCGAATTTCGGTTTCGCGGTTCCGGTCGAAGTGCCGGGCGTGGACAAATCCATCCTCGATCCCCGTTCGACCTGGGCCGACAAGGCTGCCTATGACGCGCAGGCCAGGAAGCTGGTCGACATGTTCGTCACGAATTTCGAGAAGTTCGAAAGCCATGTCGATCATGAGGTGAAGGACGCGGCCCCAGCGATCCGCATCGCCGCGGAATAGCTTTTTCTACGCATGTCTTTATCCAAAAACCGGTTTCCACTTTTTGGAGACATGCTTTTACCATCCTGAGGAGGAGGGAGAGCCCGGCTGAAAGGCCGGGTTTTTCTTTTGTATAAGGGATACAAAGCAGTATATCTCCTCGTCATGGAAGAGAACCGGAACATCATCCGCATCACCAATCGCCTGACGATCCGTGAAGACGATCTGGAGGAGAGTTTTATTCGTGCCTCCGGACCCGGCGGCCAGAACGTCAACAAGGTTTCCACCGCCGTGCAGCTGCGGTTTCACGCCGCCCGCTCCGGCCTGCCCGAGGATATCCTGTCGCGGCTGTTCAAGCTCGCCGGACAGAAGGGCACCAAGGACGGCGATATCCTGATCGAAGCCAATCGTTTCCGCACCCAGGAGCGCAACCGCGAGGACGCCCGCGAACGGCTGATCGCGCTTATTGCCAAGGCAGCCGAACCACCGCCGCCGCCGCGCAAGAAGACCAGGCCGACAAAAGGCTCGGTCGAACGCCGCCTCAAGGCTAAATCCGGACGATCCGACATCAAGAAGGGCCGCGGAAAGGTTTCCTTCGACTAAATATCCAGACTGTGGGAACAGATGACATGACGATCAATTATCGCGAGATTGAAACCAGCCACGGCAGAATTGCCATCCGTGAAAGCGCGGGCGAGGGGATGCCGCTTCTGATGATTCACGGCAATTCCAGCGCAGGTGCAATCTTCGCACCCCAGCTTGAAGGCGAGATTGGCAGGAACTGGCGGATAATCGCGCCGGATCTGCCGGGCCACGGCCAGGCGGGCGACGCGCTCGATCCGGATCGCAGTTATTCCATGGAGGGCTATGCCGACGCGATGACGGAGGTTCTCGAAAAACTCGGCATTTCGGAGGCGGTCGTCTTCGGCTGGTCGCTCGGCGGCCATATCGGCATCGAGATGATCTCGCGCTTTCCCGGCATGCGCGGCCTGATGATTACCGGCACGCCGCCCGTGGCGCGGGAGGAAGTGGGGCAGGGGTTCAAGAGCGGTCCCGACATGGCGCTGGCGGGGCAGGAAGTCTTTTCCGCCCGCGATGTCGAATCCTACGCGCGCAGCACCTGCGGCGAACCGTTCGAAGAGGGGTTGCTCGATATTGTCGCCCGCACGGATGGGCGCGCGCGGCGCATCATGTTCGAGAAGTTCGCAGCCGGGACCGGCGGAAACCAGCGCGATATCGTTGCCGCGGCGACGCTTCCCATAGCTGTAGTCAACGGGCGCGACGAGCCGTTCGTCGAACTGGATTTCGTCTCGAAAGTCCGGTTCGGCAATCTGTGGGAAGGCAAGACCCACATCATCGACGGCGCAGGGCATGCGCCCTTCCGCGAGACACCAGCCGTCTTCGATGCGTATCTTGAACGCTTCATGCGCGACTGCACCGCCTGACCCGCTGCTTTCCGCCAAAAGAAAAGGGCCGGAAACCGGCCCTTTTTCATATCTTCCTGAGCGCGACTTCCTCGATCAGGTGATCGCTGCCCTTGCGCAGGATCAGATCGGCGCGCGGGCGTGTCGGCAGGATATTATCCTTGAGGTTCTTCAGGTTGATATTGTTCCACAGCCCTTCGCCAATCGAACGCGCCGCATCTTCGGAAAGCTGCGAATAACGATGGAAGAAGGATTCCGGATTGACGAAGGCGGTCTCCCGCAGCCGCATGAAGCGGTCGATATACCATTTGTGGATCAGTTCCGATTCCGCATCGATATAGATGGAGAAATCGAAGAAATCCGACACGAAGGGCACCATCTTGCCGTCTTCCGGCAGATCGCGCACCTGCAGCACATTGATGCCTTCAAAGATCAGGATGTCCGGCTTGTCGACGATCTGATATTCGCCCTGCAAGACGTCGTAGCTTAAGTGCGAATAGAGTGGGGCGCGCACCTGGCTCATGCCGGCCTTGATCGCCGACAGGAAGCGCAAGACCGCGCCGACATCGTAGCTTTCGGGAAAGCCCTTGCGCTCCATCATGTTCTGCTCGCGCAGGACCGCATTGGGATAAAGAAAACCGTCGGTCGTCACGAGGTCGACCTTCGGGCTCGACGGCCAGCGGGCAAGAAGCTCTTTCAGGATACGTGCGGTCGTGGATTTCCCGACTGCGACCGAACCGGCAATGCCGATGATGAACGGCGTCTTGAACGACTCCTCCATGTTGAGGAACTGCTTGCGCTGCTCGAACAGAAGCTGGCTCGCCTCCACATGCGCCGACAGCAAGCGCGACAGCGACAGATAGATGCGCCGCACCTCATCGAGATCGATGGGGTCGCCCAGCGAACGCAGCCGCTTGACCTCGTCATAAGTCAGGGTAAGGGGCGTATCGGCGCGAAAGCCCGCCCATTCCTCTGCCGAAAAGAAACGGTAAGGCGAGTAACGCGACGGCGTTAGCTGATCCACTTTTTCCCACATATTGTCGCTGCTCTCCCTCAACGCCAATCCTGCACTAGCAGCTTCCAGTCCAATTTGCATTTAGGCTTTCGGACGACCGGCTTTTTCTTCAAGGCCGGTCTGCGCCGTGCGGCGTTGCAACTCCTGAAGCACCTCATCAAGCGAAACGCCTGCAACCTTGAGAACCACCAGCAGGTGATAAAGCAGGTCGGCGCTTTCCGTCACCACCTCCGCGCGGTTGCCTTCGACGGCGGCGATGACCGTTTCCACGGCTTCCTCGCCAAGCTTTTTCGCCGCCCGCGACTGGCCTCTGGCCACCAGGCTTGCCGTATAGGACGAGCCGTCTGTCACGCTGGCACGTTCCGCGACGATCCGTTCAAGGTCGGAAAGAGTGAACTGGCTCATTGTGGTATTTCCTGTATTGTTCAGCGGACCGGATCAAGGCGCATCGGAATGCCAGCTTCGGCCATATAGCGCTTGGCCTCGCCAATCGTATAGGTGCCGAAGTGGAAGATGGATGCTGCGAGAACTGCCGTCGCGTGTCCGTCGCGAATGCCCGCAACCATGTGATCGAGATTGCCGACACCGCCCGATGCAATGACCGGAACGCGCACGCTGTCGGCCACGGCCCGCGTCAGGGCCACGTCGTAACCGGCCTTGGTGCCGTCGCGATCCATCGAGGTCAGCAGGATTTCGCCAGCACCGAGGCTTACCACCTTCTGCGCAAATTCCACCGCATCGATGCCTGTCGTCTGGCGTCCGCCATGGGTGAATATTTCCCAACGGTCGGCCTCGCCGTCGCCGGACACCTTCTTGGCGTCGATGGCAACGACGATGCACTGGTCGCCGAACTTGTCGGCAGCTTCGGCAACGAATTCCGGGTTTTTCACCGCAGCCGTATTGATCGAAACCTTGTCGGCACCGGCCAGAAGCAGCTTGCGAATGTCAGCTACCTGACGCACGCCGCCGCCAACGGTGAGCGGCATGAAGCACTGTTCTGCCGTGCGGGCCACCACATCGAAAATTGTCTCGCGATTGTCCGAAGACGCCGTGATGTCGAGGAAGCACAGTTCGTCCGCGCCAGCCGCATCATAGGCGCGGGCAGCCTCCACCGGATCACCGGCATCGATCAGATCGACAAAGTTGACGCCCTTGACGACGCGTCCGTCCTTCACATCGAGGCACGGTATCACTCTTGCTTTCAGCATGGTTGTCCTCGATCTGCCGCGTCTCTTTTCAGTTTTGCCTGTCCTCGCGATCCGGCCTTTGCCGGACTGTTCGCTGCGGGCAGGCGGGAGCGGCCGTCTTTAACATCGAGGCAGGGAATTACGCGTGCTTTCAAGGTCATGCTGTGGCCCTCAGTACAGACAAGGCTTCCGCCGGATCGATGCGGCCGTCATAAAGCGCGCGACCTGAAATCGCGCCTTCCAGCTTGCGGGCGTCAGGGGCTGCAAGACGTTTGATGTCATCCATCGAGGCGAGGCCGCCCGATGCGATCACCGGGATGGAAACGCAGTCCGCGAGCGCAAGCGTCGAATCCCAGTTGATACCGGCCAGAACGCCGTCGCGGTCGATATCGGTATAGATGATGGCGGCAACGCCTGCGCCTTCAAACTTCTTCGCCAGTTCGATCACGCCGAGTTCTGACGCTTCCGCCCAACCCTCGACGGCTACATAGCCGCCCTTGGCGTCGATGCCGACGGCGACCTGACCCGGGAACGCCTTGCAGGCCTCGATCACCAGCGCCGGATCGCGCACGGCAACCGTGCCGAGGATGACACGGCGCAGTCCCTTGGAAAGCCAGTTCTCGATATGCTGGAGCGTGCGGATGCCGCCGCCGAGCTGTACCGGATTTTTGGTGGCTTTCAGGATCGCTTCCACGGCCTTGCCATTGACGCTTTCGCCGGCAAAAGCACCGTTGAGATCGACCACATGCAGCCATTCAAAACCCTGATCCTCGAAGGCCCTGGCCTGCGCTGCCGGATCTTCATTATAGACGGTGGCCTGATCCATGTCGCCGAGCTTCAGGCGCACGCATTGACCGTCTTTCAAATCGATGGCGGGAAAAAGGATCATGGTCTCAGGGCTTCCATTTCAGGAAATTGGCGATGAGCGAAAGGCCGAGCAGCTGGCTCTTTTCAGGATGGAACTGGGTTCCCACCATATTGTCGCGCCCGACCGCTGCGGTGACATCGCCGCCGTACTCGGTGACTGCCAGAATGTCGGACCTGTTCTTCGCATCGAACATATAGGAATGCACGAAATAGGCGTGCAATCCGTTCTCGCCGGTCTCGATTCCCTCGAAGATCGGATGGGAATGTTTCACGTGAATCCTGTTCCAGCCGATCTGCGGAATCTTCAGCGCCGGGTCGGATGGCGTCATTTCGCGCACATCGCCCGCGATCCAGCCGAGCCCCTCGGTGACTTCCTTTTCCAGCCCGCGCTCGGACATGAGCTGCATGCCCACGCAGATGCCAAGAAAAGGGTGCGCCTTTTTCAGCACGACGTCTTCCAGCGCATCCACCATGCCCGGAACGGCATGGAGGCCGCGACGGCAATCCGCATAGGCGCCAACGCCAGGCAGCACGATGCGGTCAGCCGACGCCACGCGATCGGCATCCGCCGTCAATTCGATCTGCGCCGCGATACCGCTCTCAAGTGCTGCACGCTCAAAAGCCTTGGTGGCCGAGCGCAGATTGCCGGAGCCGTAATCGATGATTGCAACACGCATTTTCAGTTTTCTCCGCGATGGCCGACAAACCCGATGGTCGAGCCAAATGAGGAATAGGCGGGACGAGGAGGCTGCTGCGCCCAGTGAGGGGCAGGCTGAGGGGCAGGCTTGTCCGCAAGGTCCGCAAGCGGCGCTGCCGGCTGGCCCGCATCTTGGAGGCGATAGAAATAGCGGATTTCCGCTTCTTCCAGATCGGACGCATCGATGACCGCCTTTTCGACGAAACCCCGCCGCCGCAGCCGGGCGATCTTCCAGTTGGCGCCTTCCAGCGCGGCGAAGAGCGACATGAGCAAGGTCAGAACCGGCACCGCGCCTTCGATACCGAAATGGGTCGCGACGAGCCCGAGCAGGATCGTGACGCCCACCACGGCAAAGGCTTCGAACCACAGACGCTGCGCCAGCAGCCAGACAAAGGGGAGGACCAGCGCCCATACATGGAATCCATCGCGCACGAACACGGCTTGCTCAAGATTTTGAGTATCTTCCGGTTCAAGAACGACGAATTGCGCCATGGCTTACCCTTTCAGCGAACCCTTTGTGGAGGGAATTGCATCCTTCTGGCGCGGATCGGTTTCGAGCGCCATGCGCAGAACCCGGGCCACGGCCTTGAAGATCGATTCCGCGATATGGTGGTTATTGGCACCATAATGATTGTTGATATGCAGCGTGATGCCTGCGTTCATCGCGAAAGCCTGGAAGAACTCGCGCACCAGTTCGGTGTCGAATGCACCGATCTTGGAGGTCGTGAAATTGACGTTCCAGACCAGGAAGGCGCGTCCCGACACGTCGACGGCAGCGCCGGTCAGCGTATCGTCCATGGCGAGGTCCATCGAGGCATAGCGCACGATACCGCGACGCTCGCCAAGCGCCTTGGCAATAGCCTGGCCGAGCGCGATGCCGGTATCTTCCACCGTATGGTGATCGTCGATATGCAGGTCGCCCTTGGCCATCACGCGCATATCGATCAGCGAATGTCGGGAAAGCTGCTCCAGCATATGATCGAAGAAGCCGACACCGGTGGTGATGTCGAACTTGCCGACGCCGTCCAGATCGACGGAAACGGCAATGCTCGTTTCCTTCGTGGAGCGTTCGATACTTGCCTTGCGGGTGCTTTCAGCAGTCATAAGCTTTCCTCATTACATAGCTTGGAGGCGTTCTAGAACAGCTTGCCCACTTTGCCAATTCCTTTTGCCGGTCAGGCAAGCTGCAATTCGGCATTTGCAATTCATCGATACGTTCTTAAATATTCTCACCGAAGCACGATTCATCCGCCGATGGCTGACGGAGCCTGTTTCCCAACAGAGCGCATCCCGAAAAGTGCGAAGCGGTTTTCGGAACTGGATGCGCGTTAAAAACAGTTAGAGCATTTCCGATGATTCAAGCGAACAGGAAATGCTCTAGATCAAGGGGCATCTGCAATTGCCTTCCGGGATTGCCTGTGCCGCCAAAGGAGCATCCATGATCGAACATCATCCCACGACAATTTACGGCACGACCATCGTTACCGTTCGCAAGGGCGGCAAGGTCGTCATCGCCGGTGACGGACAGGTTTCGCTCGGCAATACCGTCATGAAGGGCAATGCGCGCAAGGTTCGCCGTATCGGCAAGGGCAATGTGATTGCCGGTTTTGCAGGCGCAACCGCCGACGCGTTCACCCTTCTGGAAAGGCTCGAAGCCAAGCTCGAGCAATATCCCGACCAGCTCATGCGCGCTTCGGTGGAACTGGCCAAGGACTGGCGCACCGACCGTTACCTGCGCAAGCTGGAAGCCATGATGCTGGTCGCCGACAGCAAGGTGACGCTGGCGCTGACCGGCACCGGCGACGTGCTTGAACCCGAACATGGCGTGATGGCCATCGGTTCGGGCGGCAATTATGCGCTCGCCGCCGCACGCGCCCTCGTCGATACGGACAAGTCAGCCGAGGAAATCGCCCGCAAGGCGATGGAGATCGCAGCCGATATCTGCATCTACACCAACCACAACGTCATCGTGGAAAGCCTAGACGCAGAATGAGCTCGCTCGCGCAGGCCTCGAAACCGAGTGCGCAACGCTGGGGCCTCGGCGCCCTGATCGTTCTCGCCATACTCGCGGTCCAGGCCTTCTGGCTTCACCTCGACGGGCGGATCGCCATGTGCGAATGCGGGACCATAAAATTATGGTCCGGTTCGCTGATGTCCGAAAACTCGCAGCATATATCCGACTGGTATACGCTGTCGCACATCATCCATGGCTTCCTGTTCTACTGGCTGTTCACGATCATCGCCCCCAAAGCCCCGCTCGGCCTGAGGCTTGCAGCGGCGGTGGGCATCGAAGCCCTGTGGGAACTGGTCGAGAACTCGAGTTTCATTATCGAGCGCTATCGCGCCAATACGTCCTCGGTGGACTATTTCGGCGACAGCATCGTGAATTCGGTCTCCGACACGGTTGCCGCCCTGATCGGCTTCCTGCTCGCAGCCAGACTGCCAACGAAAATAACCGTCGCCATCGCGCTGTTCTTTGAAGTTCTGGCGCTGATCGTCATCCGCGACAACCTTACGCTCAACGTGATCATGCTGCTGCATCCGTTCGAGTTCATCAAGCAGTGGCAAAGTGGGTTATAATCATGAGTAACTTCTCCCCCCGTGAAATCGTCTCGGAACTCGACCGCTTCATTATCGGCCAGAACGACGCCAAGCGCGCCGTCGCCATTGCGCTGCGCAATCGCTGGCGCCGCCAGCAGCTCGAAGGCCAGATGCGCGAAGAGGTCATGCCGAAGAACATACTGATGATCGGACCGACCGGCGTCGGCAAGACGGAGATTTCCCGCCGTCTCGCCCGGCTCGCTGGTGCACCTTTCGTCAAGGTGGAAGCGACCAAGTTCACCGAAGTCGGCTATGTCGGCCGCGACGTGGAGCAGATCATCCGCGATCTGGTCGAGGTTGCCATCACGCTGGTGCGTGAAAAGCGCCGCGAGGATGTGAAGGCCAAGGCGCATCTCAATGCCGAGGAACGCGTGCTGGAAGCGCTGGTCGGCAAGACCGCCAGCCCCGCGACGCGCGACAGCTTCCGCAAGAAGCTGCGCAATAACGAGCTGGACGACAAGGAAATCGAAATCGAGGTCGCCGATACCGGCTCCGGCCCGAGCTTCGAGATACCGGGCATGCCCGGCGCCAATATCGGCGTCATGAACCTCTCCGACATGCTGGGCAAGGCCATGGGCGGGCGCACCAAGACGCGCAAGACCACGGTGAAGGATTCCTATGCGATCCTGATCAACGATGAATCCGACAAGCTTCTGGATCAGGAGCAGATCGTGCAGGAAGCGCTTCGGGTCACCGAAGACGAGGGCATCGTGTTCATCGACGAGATCGACAAGATCGCCTCGCGGGAAGGCGGCATGGGAGCGGGCGTTTCACGCGAAGGCGTGCAGCGCGATCTCCTGCCGCTGGTCGAAGGCACGACGGTTGCGACCAAATACGGACCGGTGAAAACAGATCATATCTTGTTCATCGCATCCGGTGCGTTCCACGTTTCCAAGCCGTCTGACCTGCTGCCGGAATTGCAGGGCCGACTGCCGATCCGCGTGGAGTTGAACGCGCTGACCCGCGAGGACTTCCGCCGCATCCTGACGGAAACCGAAGCGAGCCTGATCAAGCAGTATATCGCCCTGATGGAGACGGAAGAGGTGAAGCTCACCTTTACCGACGACGCAATCGATGCTTTGGCCGACATCGCCGTCGACCTCAATGCAACGGTTGAAAACATCGGCGCCCGCCGGTTGCAGACGGTGATGGAACGGGTTCTGGATGAAATCTCGTTTGCCGCTCCAGACAAGACCGGCGCGGTCTTCACCATCGACGCGGCCTATGTCAAAGACAAGATCGACGGCCTTGCCAAGAATACCGATCTGTCGCGCTTCATTCTCTGACGAAGACGCCTGTAAGTGACCGGAAAGCCACGGCTTCCGGCCACTTGTCAAGGAATGCGCAAAAACCCCTCGACTTGCATCGGGGGGTTTTCTATTTTCCGGCAAATTTACCAGATCTTCACCATATCGGGGCTGTTTCCGCATAATGACCAGATCACTGAACCGCATTGCGGGCCTTTGCCTCGCCTTTATCGTAGCCAGCCAGAGCGCCCATGCGGCAACACTTGTCCCTCCCGGTAACCGCAATGCGGAACAGCCGCCGATCCCCGGCGCATCCGCCAAGCGCACGCGCGAACTGAGCACGACCTACGAGAAGAAGTATCAGAAGATCTACAGTCTGCTGAAAAAGGATGCCTCGCTGCGCTCCAAGATCCGTTCCACGGCAGCGGCCTATGGCATTGATCCGATCCATATCGTCGGCGCGATCGTCGGCGAGCATACCTATAATGTCGATGTCTATGACCGGCTGCAGACCTATTACGTCAAGGCCATGTCCTATGTGAACCAGGGCGTCAGCTTCGGCTATAATGGCGAGAGCATCGGCCAGTTCATCAAGCGCCCGGAATTTGCCGACTGCCTGAAGCACAAGGACAGCTATTCGCTGTGGTCCTGCCGTGAAAACGTCTGGAACAAGAATTTCCGCGGCAAGTCGGTCGGCGGCAACGCCTATCCCAACAACCGCTTCAGCGCGGTGTTCTTCCAGCCCTTCTATGCGGGCCAGACATTCGGCCTCGGCCAGATCAACCCGCTGACGGCCTTGCAGATGTCGGACATGGTGAACCGCGTTTCCGGCCTGCCCAAGCTCAACGCCGAGGACGGCAATGTGGTCTACAAGACGATCATGGACCCCGACCTGACGCTGCCCTACATCGCGGCAACGCTGAAACAGTCGATCAACTCCTACCGGCAGATCGCCGATTTCGACATTTCGAAGAATCCGGGCCTCACCGCCACGCTCTACAATACGGGCGGCGCGGAAGCCCGGGCGCGGGCGCTGGCCAGTGAAAACGCCAGACGCAGGGCCGACGGCCAGGAACCCGTGCTGCCG
Organism: Brucella intermedia LMG 3301; assembly: GCF_000182645.1. Lineage (NCBI taxonomy): Bacteria > Pseudomonadati > Pseudomonadota > Alphaproteobacteria > Hyphomicrobiales > Brucellaceae > Brucella > Brucella intermedia. The sequence goes on along the minus strand of NZ_ACQA01000001.1, from coordinate 2,474,331 downwards.
CAGGAAAACTACTATGGCTGGCTGGTCAATTCCAAGTTGGACGAGTTACGCAGTTTATTTTAAGTGAACCTAATAAAAGGATGACGATACACTCTTTTAACAACTAGCCTTGTTTTCTGATGACCGGAAAAATGAAACCAGCTAGGTATATCCCTACAATTTATCGGGGATGGGAAGAGAGCTGCAGATGAGCCGTGTCGAACGCAATGTCAAATCAACCGCCTGGGACCGGCTCGTCCACTCTTCATCGGAATATTTTCGCCGCAAGCGCGGCGCGCTTTTCCGGGAGGCCCTGCCGGATTTCACCTCGCTGAAGATTTGCGACGTGGGCGGCTCGCGCCATTTCTGGGAAAAGCAGGATGCCGTCAACGTTCCAAGGGACATAACGCTGGTCAACATCCGCGATGACGGCCAGGCGCGGTCCTTCAGCGGTGATTTCGGGCATATGAAGGTCGTCCTTTATGACGGCGAGCACCTGCCTTTCGAGGACAAGTCCTTCGATGTCGCCGTTTGCAACTCGGTCATCGAGCATGTGCCGCTGCATCTGCGGGCCAATCTGGTGAAGGAGGTGCAGCGCGTCTCCAACTATTTCTTCATCCAGACACCGGCCTTCGTGTTTCCCATCGAGCCGCATTTCTTCTGCCCGGCATTGCATTGGCTCCCCCGCTCGGTGGCCAGACATGCGGTGCGCATTTCACCCTGGCGCTTCATGTCAAAACCGACGGAAGAACATATCCGGGACTATTTCGACGAAATCCAGATCCTGACGCTCAAGGAATTCCAGGGTTACGCGCCGAACGCGAAGCTCTCGACCGAATGGTTCATGGGCGTTCCCAAATCCTACACATTATACGGCCCGTCCAACCCGCAGTGACCGGCAAGGCTTTCAACCCGCCGGTCTGTTTCCCCGGCGGCGTTTGCGAGCGGCTTCAATTTCCTCGCTCAGATGTTTGATCGTCTCGCGGTCGATGATGCGGATATTGCGCGCCAGAAGATTGGCAAGCTCCGTCGCCTGCGGCGACAGGCCCGACGTGTCGATCACCACACGCGGATGCGACACGGCGGCGAGGTTCTGCAATTCTTCCGCCTCGTCCCAGATGATGTTGAAATAGGTGATGATGCGCTGAAGCAGGTCCCAGGTCGGCTGGCCGCGCCGTCCGTGTTCCAGCGCCGACAGATAGGCCGGTGAAACGCGAAGTGCCGCCGCCATTTCCTTCTGCGTCACCCCCCGCTCTTCCCGCAACTCGCGCAGGCGTATCCCAAATGGCGTCATCGCGGCCTGTTTCCTCCGGGCAATATCTGCTGTGCCGTGTTCTGGGTCTGGCGGCGAAGCCTTACATAAAGGGCGCCATGCCCGCCATGGTGACGCGCCGCATCCTCATAGGCGCTGACCAGAAGCCTGAACAGCGGCGTGGAGAACCAGTGCGGCACCGCCTGCCGCAAAATGCCTTCGCTGCCGAATGAACGGCCCTTGCCGGTGATGACCATGACGTGGCGCAGCCCGCGCGCATGGGCGCTGACCAGAAATCCGTAGAGCAGGCCGTGCGCTTCTCCCTGCGTGAGACCGTGCAGGTCGATGCGCGCTTCAATATCGACGCGACCCTTCGCAAGCTTTCGGTGCGTCGGCTTGTCGAGCGACTGAACCTGCATTTCGCTGAGCGCCGAGAGCCCCTTCTTCGGCTTGCCCGCCTCTGCCGCAGGCTGGACCTTCGCCTTTGCCGGGCGCTTTTCTTCTTCCGCCATCAATGTCTTGAAATCGGGAAGCTCGTCCGGTTCCGCCTTCGGCTTTACCAGCGGCTTTGCGGTTTTCGCGACCATTTCCCATAAGATGCGGTCTTCGGGCCGCAGATAGTCCTTTTCCGGCTTGTCGGTCGCGCGCGCCATCCCGTTCAAGCCCCCAGAAGGGTGCGCGGCACCAGCGCATAAAACTCGGCATCGTTCTTCACGCCGCCGGCGATCTCGCCCGCCGCATCGCCCGAACCGGCGAAGAGATCACCCCGGGCAGGGCCGACGATAGCCGTGCCGGTGTCCTGCGCGATCATCAGCCGCGCAAAAGGCTCGCCGTCAAAGACGGTGACAGTGGGCGCGCTGACGTGGATCGGCGTCCCGAATGTGTGCAGCAATCTGTCGACGGCAAGCGAACGCCCGGCGGTGAGCGGAACTTTTGCGGCGGCAACCGGACCGGCATCCGGATCCTCGACCGGCGCTTCGCGGAAGAAGATATAGGACCGGTTCTGCCAGATGAGATCATCGGCCCTGTCGGGATGTTCAGCCAGCCAGCGGCGGATCGCCTGCATCGAAATTTCAGACGCCGGGATTTCGCCATCGGCGACCAGAATACGGCCAATCCCGGTGAACGGATGGCCGGTCTTGGCCGCATAGGCGATGCGCAGCACTCGGCCATCGCGCAGTTTCAGACGCGCTGCACCCTGCACATGCGCGAAAAACGCATCGACCCGGTCGGCGACGAAAGCGATTTCCAGTCCGCGCCCGGAAAGACTGCCCCGCTCGATCGCCCGGCGGTCGTCATATTCCACCAGACCGTTTTCCGTCCGGCGCGCAAAGGCAAAGGACGGATCGAAACCCTGTGGGCGATTCTCGTCCGTCACCTTCACGAGGTCGTCGGGCTGGCGCAGGAACGGCACCTTGAAACGGTCGTCGGCGTGAAGCGAGGCTTCGATCTCCGGCTCATAGAATGCGGTTACAAAGCCCTTTTCCGTATCGGGCACGATGCGGCAGGGGAGAAAATTCCGTTCGAAGAAAGCACGCGCTTCCTCCATGCCCGGATTATCGAGGCTGCGCGCAGCGGCAAAGACCGGCTGCAGCGCTTCGAAACCAATGCCGAGACTGCCGCTTTTGTAGGTCTGGCGGGCAGCATGGTCGGCTGAACGGCGAAATGCAGCAAATGCGGCGGACTGATCGTCCCGGTTCCAGCCCGGACAATCGGAAAAAGCCACCGGGCGCAAAATCCTCGCCAAGCCGTTCATCGCCGTATCCGTCTATCATGCATAAACAAAAAGGCCGCTGCGTTGGGTCAGCGGCCCGATTCACAAGCTTTTTCTTAATCTTCCGCTTCGGTCGCGACAAGCTTCCAGTTCGGATCGCGCGACCGCGTATCGCGGGCAAAGGTCCAGAGGTCCTTGATTTCGAGGACGTTTTCCGGATCGCCGTCGATCAGCTTGCCGTCCTTGTCATAAGTAGAGGAAATCATCTGGCTGACGATGTTGACCGTCACATGCGCTTCCGATCCCTTCATCTCGGCGCCGGTGATTTCCGCCTTGTCTATGCCGACGAAGGATGAACGCACGCTCTCGCCGCGGGCCTCGCGTTCATCGATGGCCGAAACGAACCCTTCATAGACATCCTTGGAAAGCAGATTCTTCAGAACCTTGCGATCGCCATCGGCAAACGACATCACGATCATTTCATAGGCGATCTTCACGCCATCCACGAAGCTGGCCGGATCGAACGATGGATCGGCGGCATAAATCGCGCGCAGGCCGTCATTGACGGGCGTGCCGGCCGGAGCGGCCTTGTCGATGGCGGTGAAATCCTTTTCGCCCGTCCTACGCGGGAGGGAGACGACATTGTCGGTCTCGCTGCCTGCCGGTGCAGCATCGGCACTGCGCGCGGACGTATACGGATCGAAGGGCGGTTTTTCGTTTCCGGTACGACGGCCAAGAACATTCCTCAGCTGGAGAAAGATGATCACCGCTGCGATGAAGAAGAATATCGTGCCAAAATCAAAAAATTCCATGCCGCCTGCCGCTGATTGAAGGAACCGGCGTTGCGCCTTTCCTATCCCTGTCTGTATTCCATACATATAGATCGGCTTACGTCATCATTCAAATCCCGATCACGCGTACCTATTTGATATTGCATGACAGACAGTTTCAATTTCGTTCCGAACCTCAAAAAGTTACAATTCAGGCTAGACTGAAACCCGGAACCAAACAACAAAGGTCGTACCTCCGTGTCCTCCTCTTTCGCCCCTTTCATCCTGCTGGCGATGCCTTTCATCGAAATTGCCGGTTTCGTCATTGTCGGCAGCAAGATCGGCGTTTTCGCGACTCTGGGCCTTGTCATTCTGAGCGCAATGCTGGGTTTCTTTCTGCTGCGCGTGCAGGGCATCGGGCTTTTGCAGCGTATTCGCACCGAAACGGCAGCCGGGCGCGTCCCGGACCGTGAAGTGGTGCATGGCGCCATGCTGGTTCTGGCGGCGATCCTGCTGATCGTGCCGGGCTTTGTGAGCAGCGCCATCGGCATCCTGCTGTTCGTTCCCTTCATTCGGGATCTCATGTGGGAAAAATTCATGCGCGGCCGCATGGTCGTCGCCACCTCCACGCATTATTCGACCGGTTACGGGCAGCAGCGCCCCGGCCAGAATCCGCGCCAGGACCATATCATCGATCTCGATCCCGAGGATTACACCACCAGGCCGAACGAAAACTTGCCCGGGAAAGACGACCGCAAGGATCATTGAATACGCAAATACTAACCTAAAAAGCCTTTCTTGCCTCATGCCCGCGCACATGCTAGCCAAACATTCCGACCTTTCGGGGCAGCACAAGCGCAGCTTGTGCCCGAGGGGCCCAAATTTTAATCACCGATAGAAGGCATACCGATAATGAGCGATAAGGCCGCGGGCGAAGTAAAGAACGGCAATGGCGCGACGGCCGAGCCGTCCCTCAACATTCTGGCGCAATATGTGAAGGACCTGTCCTTTGAAAGCCCGGGCGCGCCGCTGTCGCTGCGCCCGCGCGAAAAGGCGCCGTCCATCAACATCAACGTGAACGTCAACGCCAATCCGCTTTCCGAGACGGATTTCGACGTCGTGCTGACGCTGGAAGCCAAGGCCGTCGACGGCAAGGACGTCCTCTTCAACACCGAACTCGTCTATGGCGGCGTGTTCCGCATTCAGGGCATCCCGCAGGAGCACATGCTGCCGCTTCTGTTCATCGAATGCCCGCGCCTCCTGTTCCCGTTCGCGCGCCAGATCATTGCCGACGCAACGCGCAATGGCGGCTACCCGCCGCTGATGATCGACCCGATCGATTTCGCGCAGATGTTCCAGAGCCGTATGGCCGAAGAACAGGCCAAGTCCGCCGTGAAGAGCTGATCGCAGGCTTCATCAAGCAAAAAGCCCGGTTTCGACCGGGCTTTTTCGTTTGGGGGTTTTGAGCGGCTCCAGTGAAAAAGGAAACGCATAACCGCTATCGCGTTATCCAACGCATCGAAGCGGGATAAGAAATCAGTCCAGTGAACTGATTTCCCCGCGCAGACGTTTCACACTTTTGCGGGAAATGCTCTAGGACAGATATTTCTTCCAGATGGCCTTGTCGCCGAGCCCGGCCACAAGTGCTGCGTGGGCCGCGCGTTCCTCATCGGAAATGCGCGGGGCAAGCGGCCTTGGGCGCGCCGCAAGGATGATGGCCGCGCCGCTGTCCCCGGCATTGCTGCCGCTTGCGGTTCCCCCGATGCTGAGGCCAAGCGCCGTCTGCTTGCCGCCGATCAGCTCGATATAGACTTCCGCCAATATCTCGGAATCGAGCAAGGCGCCGTGCAGGGTGCGGTGGCCGTTCTCGATGCCGTAGCGTTTGCACAAAGCATCGAGCGAGTTCGGCCCCATCGGATGCTTGCGGCGGGCAAGCGCCAGAGTATCGACAACGCGTTCCACCTGGATTTCAGCCTGTCCGAGCCGCGCAAGTTCGGCATTGATGAAGCCAAGGTCGAACATGGCATTATGCGCGACGAGCTTCGCACCGTCGAAAAATTCGAGAAACTCGTCCAGAATTTCCGCGAATGTCGGCTTGTCCAGCAATTGTTCGTTGCTGATGCCGTGCACCGCAAGCGCCTCGGCATGAACCTGACGCCCCTGCGGGTTGATGTATTTATGGAAAGTGCGGCCTGTGGGAAACTTGTTGATCAGTTCCACGCCGCCGATTTCGATCACGCGGTCCTCCAGTCTTTCCAGACCGGTGGTTTCCGTATCGAAAACGATTTCACGCATTGAAGAACCTCTCGGGAAGAATCTCGTATAGCTATAGCATGGCGCTGCCGGTCATTGCGCAGTGACTGCCGGCTTTCCACTCAATTCGGCAATGATCTCGTTAATCTGGCGGCGCAGATTGTCGAAACTGCCGCTCGTATCGATGATGAAATCTGCCCTTGCGCGCTTTTCGGCATCCGGCGTCTGGCGGGCGAGAATGGCATCGAGCTTTTCCTCGCTCATGCCCGGTCGTGCCAGCACGCGCGGGCGCTGCACCTCGGCGGGGGCGGAGACGACCACGATCTTGTCCACACGCTTGTCGCCGCCGGTTTCGAAAAGCAGCGGAATGTCGATCAGCGCCAGCGGCGCGCCCGCATCCTGCGCATTGCGGCGAAAGGCTTCCTCTTCCTCCCGCACCAGCGGATGGACGATGGCTTCCAGTCTTTTAAGGGCTTCCGGTTTTCCGATAACGGCAGCGGAAAGCTTTTCCCGATTGACCGAACCATTTTCGACAGTGCCCGGAAACGCAGCCTCGATCAGGGGCGCGGCGCGGCCGGAATAAAGGCGATGCACCGCGTCGTCGGCGCTATAGATCGGCACACCGGCTTCGGCGAACATGTTCGCCGCCGTTGTTTTACCCATCCCTATGGAGCCGGTTAGTCCGAGGATGATCATGCTACCTGTTCCAAGATCGCCATTTCACGACGGCCTGACGCTTTTTGATTCAGATACCAGAGCGCCAGCCTTGTCCATATCTGCCAGAATATGCTCACGCAGGGCTTTCGTCACTTGCGGCCTTTTGCCGAACCAGCGCTCGAAGCCCGGAACGGCCTGATGCAGCAGCATGCCAAGCCCGTCCACGGTGGTCAGTCCGGCCTCTTCGGCTTTCTTCAGGAAGGGGGTCTGGAGCGGCACATAAACAATATCGGTGGCGACCGCCTTTGGTGACGCCTTGCCGAGATCGAGCGGAAAGGCCTCGCCCTCGTCATGGCCGCTCATGCCAAGCGATGTCGTGTTGACGATCAGCCCGGCGTCCGAAACCAGATCCTGTGCCGCGTCCCAGCCATGCGCCGAGACACGCGGTCCGAAATGGGCAGCGAGATCCTCCGCACGGCTCACCGTGCGATTGACGACGGCGACTTTCGTGAAGCCGCGCGTCAAAAGCGCATGGACGATTGCCCGGCTTGCGCCGCCCGCACCCAGAACGAGGGCGCTGTCGGCCTTGTCCCAGCCGGGAGCCGATGCATCGAGATTGGCGGCAAATCCGTAAGCATCCGTATTGCCGCCATGAAGCCTGCCGTTTTCGAGCCAGAGCGTATTGACCGCGCCAATGGCCCTGGCAGCGTCGTCCAGACTTTCCACGGCGGCAAAGGCTGCTTCCTTGTGCGGAATGGTAACATTGCCACCGGCAAAACCGTTTGCGGCAAGCGAGGAAGCGAAGGCGGCAAAGTCCTCGGGCTTCACCTCTACCGCGTCATAAGAACCGTCAATCCCCAGTTCGGCGAGCCAGAAACCGTGGATGAGCGGCGAGCGCGAATGTTTTATGGGAAAGCCTGTGACAAAAGCCTTCTTCATGACTTGATCAGCCATCGATCAGTTTTTCCTTCCGCAGTTCAGCCAGCAGCGGCAGGAGCGGCAGACCGACAATCGTGAAATAATCGCCATCGATCCTGTCGAAAAGCTGGATGCCGGGACCTTCGACCTGATAGGCGCCGACGCTGGAAAGCGCGGCATCGCCGACGCGACCGAGATAGCGCCCGACAAAACCCGGATCGAGGTCGCGCATCGTCATGCGGGCAATCGAAACGTGACGCCAAAGGGTCTCGCCATCCTTCACCAGCACGACGGCGCTGTTCAGCTGATGGGTCATGCCGGAAAATTTCAGGAGCTGGCGGCGGGCTGCTTCCATGTCGGCGGGCTTGTGGAAAATCTCGTCGCCGAGCGACAATGTCTGGTCGCAGCCGATCACCACCGCGCCGGGGTTCTTCTCGCTCACATCGAGCGCCTTCGCCTCGGCCAGAACCTGCGCGACTTCCTCCGGCGTGGCGCCCGTTTCGTAAAGCGGGGCCTCCACCGCGCGCTCGTCGATCTCCGCGCTTGCCGTCGAAAACTCTATGCCGGCATTTTTCAGCAAGGCCGAACGGAAAGGGCTTTTGGAGGCGAGGATGAGGTCAGACATGATCGAGATCCCTTCTGTTCGTCTTTTCGCGCAGCAAAGCGAGGATAGCCGCCGCGGTTTCCTCAATCGACCGGCGCGACACATCAATGATCGGCCAGCCGTGCCGATTGCATATATTACGCGCATAGGCCAGTTCTTCCGAGATGGAAACGCGGTCCGTATAAAGTCCGGTGTCCAGCGACGGCACATTGCCGAGCGGCCGGTTCTGGCGGATTTGCGAAATCCGTTCGGCCGTCGCGACCAGCCCGACGATCAATGGTCGTTTCGTCGTGAAAAGCACTTCGGGCAGGGGAATGCCGAGCACGATCGGAACATTGGTGGCCTTGATGCCGCGATTGGCCAGATAGATGCTGGTCGGCGTCTTGGACGTGCGCGAAATGCCGACCAGAATGACGTCGGCTTCCTCTATATCGAAGGGCAATTGCCCGTCATCATGTTCCATCGTGAAATTGAGCGCGTCGATCCGCCGAAAATAATCAGCATTGAGGACATGCTGCGCGCTCGCACGGCGATGCGCCGGCGCGCCGAGATAGGATTGGAACGTATTGAGCACCGGCTCCAGCACGGAAACGCTCGGCACGCCCATTTCGGCGCAGGATTCGTCGATGATCGCCGCCAGTTTCTGGTCCACGATCGTGTAGAGAACGATGCCCGGCTCCGCATCGATGCCTTCGAGAACCTTGCGCAGCTGCTTTTCGGTGCGGATCAGCGGGTAGATGTGCTCGATGGCGCGCGCATTGGCATATTGTGCCGCTGCCGCACGGCCCGCCGCCAGGAGAGTCTCTCCGGTCGCATCAGAAATCAGATGAAGATGAAAGTAGGAAAGCGGTCTGGTCACAGTTTTGTTGCCCTCCTGTTGACGGCTGTGCGTAAAGGCCGAACGTCTTCCACAAGCCATGGCAGGCCGTGGGAAACTTGGCAAGTCATCCACAGCGGGCGAACATGTGGCGAGCGGTCATCAACAAATGTGGACAAGACTCACGAATCCGCGAAAGCCCGCCTTTATTCCCAGCTTTTCCACAAATGCGCATGAACTGCGTCAATTGGTAACCTCTTATATTAAAAGAGGGAATTGAGTTTTCATTGTTTTTGGTCAGACTATCGGTGAATGATTGCACAGGATGACATGACCGCATGGAAACTGTGGGGAAAAACAGGACAGACCTTAATCCCCGATTCCAACAGACTCTAAGAATCAAAAGATTCCTGAATCATCCTTTCTTTATGAGAACCGCATTGGATAAGTTTCAGACCAAAGACGGTTGAGGCAACACACAGGGTGGAATGGAAAAGACATGAAGCGCAAAGTCTTGAGAGTGATCGACGGTGAAGCGATCTTCCCACCGCCCATCTGGATGATGCGCCAGGCCGGACGCTATCTTCCCGAATATCGCGAGACGCGGAAAAAGGCCGGGAGCTTTCTCGACCTCTGCTATTCGCCCGATCTGGCTGTCGAAGTGACGCTTCAGCCGATCCGCCGGTTTGGCTTTGATGCAGCCATCCTGTTTTCCGACATTCTCGTCATCCCCCATGCGCTTGGACGCGACCTTCGCTTTGAAGAAGGCAGGGGACCTTTGATGACACCGATCGATGCCGACGAGATTTTCTGGCTTGAAACCGAAGGCGTCGCCAAAAGGCTGGAGCCGGTCTATGAGACGGTTCGGCTGCTGCGCGAGCAGTTGCCCGACGAAACCACGCTGCTCGGCTTCTGCGGCGCTCCCTGGACCGTTGCGACCTATATGATCGCCGGACATGGCACGCCGGACCAGGCGCCCGCCCGTCTTTTCGCCTATCGCTTTCCGGAAGCCTTTGAAAAGCTTCTGAACGATCTTGCCGATGTTTCCGCCGAATATCTCATCGAACAGCTCGACGCCGGTGCCGACGCAGTGCAGATTTTCGATTCCTGGTCTGGTGTTCTGGACGAGGACTGTTTTGAACGTTTCTGCATCCAGCCCGTTGCCCGGATCGTCCAGAAGGTGAGGGCGGTCTATCCCGAAGCCCGCATCATCGGCTTCCCGAAAGGGGCAGGGATGCTTTATGCAGGCTATCGCGAGAAGACCGGCGTGGACGCCCTCGGTCTCGACTGGTCCGTTCCCCTGTCCTTTGCCGCTTCCCTACAGAACGAGGGAGCGATACAGGGCAATCTCGATCCGTTGCGCGTGGTGGCCGGCGGCAATGCTCTGGATGAAGGCGTGGACGCCATTCTGGAGCGTCTCGGCCATGGACCGCTGATCTTCAATCTCGGGCACGGGATCACGCCGCAGGCGCCGGTGGAAAACGTGCAACGCATGATCGACCGTATTCGCGGAGGAAAATCATGAGCCAGACAGCTCCGGAAAATCGCGGTTCGGCAGTAGCCATTCGCACCGTCGTCGCGCTCTTCGTGGTGGCGCTCGGCATCTGGGCATTGTTTCACGTGAATCCAGCCGATGCCTATCTCTGGGTCAAATCGCTGCACGTGATCGCGGTCATCGCATGGATGGCGGGCATGCTCTATCTGCCGCGCCTTTTCGTCTATCACACCGCCGCAAAACCCGGTTCCGAAACATCGGAAACCTTCAAGGTGATGGAAAAGCGGCTTTTGCGCTTCATCATCAATCCGGCCATGATCGTGACCTGGATCGCCGGCCTGTGGATGGCGTGGGAAATCTATGGTTTTCAGGGCGGCTGGCTGCATGCCAAGCTGCTGCTCGTCGTGCTGATGTCCGGCCTGCACGGCTATCTGTCGAAATCCACGCGGCTTTTTGCGGAAGACCGCAACACACGCTCGGCAAAGCACTGGCGAATCATCAATGAAGTGCCGACAGTTCTGATGATCCTGATCGTCATACTGGTGATCGTGAAGCCGTTCTGATCAGAAAACGGCTTCAACAAGAAACCCCGCCAGCGTGGCGAAACCGGAATTTTCCCGGAGATTGCCCGTGAAAATGGAAATTCCGGTTTCAAAAACCGCACCGGCAACACCCTGAACTCGTGTGGTTTGCGGATTTGAAGTGATCGATGACCTGTCCTTTTATGGGCAAGATGACTTCAAATGCACCACACGACCCGGTTTCTGCCATTTTTCTGTTGCAGAAATTTTGCGCTATCCCTACATGAGACTTGCTCTCCATGCTGCAAATCAGTATGTAGTAAGCCTCTTCCCTTCAAGACAGCAGGCCTTCGATGCCGGTCACAACTTCATGTGGCCACCTTTCCGAACAACTGCATTTTCTCCCTACATTTTAAAAGAGTTCCTCATCCATGCAGGAAATGAAACTACAAGAACTGAAGAACAAGACACCGGTGGAGCTGCTGGCTTTTGCCGAAACGCTTGAGGTCGAAAACGCGAGCGCCATGCGCAAGCAGGAACTGATGTTCGCGATCCTCAAGAAGCTGGCGGCCCAGGACGTCGAAATCATCGGCGAAGGTGTCGTCGAGGTGCTGCAGGATGGATTTGGCTTCCTGCGCTCTGCCGACGCCAACTATCTGCCGGGTCCTGACGATATCTATATTTCTCCCTCGCAGCTGCGCCGTTTTTCCCTCAAGACCGGCGACACGGTCGAAGGGCCGATCCGTGGTCCCAAGGAAGGCGAACGTTATTTCGCGCTGCTCAAGGTCAACTCGATCAATTTCGAAGATCCGGAAAAAATCCGGCACAAGGTTCACTTCGACAATCTGACGCCGCTCTATCCCAATGAGCGCTTCAAGATGGAGCTGGAAGTTCCAACCTCCAAGGACCTGTCCCCCCGCGTCATCGATCTGGTGGCGCCGCTCGGCAAGGGCCAGCGCGGTCTCATCGTCGCTCCGCCCCGCACCGGTAAGACCGTCCTTCTCCAGAACATCGCCCATTCGATCACCGCCAATCATCCGGAATGCTATCTGATCGTTCTCCTGATCGATGAACGTCCGGAAGAAGTGACCGACATGCAGCGCTCGGTGAAGGGCGAAGTGATTTCCTCGACCTTCGATGAACCGGCAGCGCGCCACGTTCAGGTGGCTGAAATGGTCATCGAAAAGGCCAAGCGCCTTGTCGAGCACGGCCGCGACGTCGTGATCCTGCTCGATTCGATCACCCGTCTTGGCCGCGCCTACAACACCGTTGTGCCGTCTTCCGGCAAGGTTCTCACCGGCGGTGTGGACGCCAACGCATTGCAGCGCCCGAAGCGTTTCTTCGGTGCCGCGCGTAACATCGAAGAAGGCGGTTCGCTGACCATCATCGCAACCGCGCTGATCGATACGGGCAGCCGTATGGACGAAGTGATCTTTGAAGAATTCAAGGGCACCGGCAACTCGGAAATCGTGCTCGACCGCAAGGTCGCCGACAAGCGTATCTTCCCGGCCATGGACATTCTCAAGTCCGGCACCCGCAAGGAAGACCTGCTCGTACCGCGCGCCGATCTGCAGAAGATTTTCGTTCTGCGCCGCATCCTCGCGCCGATGGGCACGACCGACGCGATCGAATTCCTCATCGACAAGCTGAAGCAGACCAAGAGCAATGGTGAATTCTTCGATTCGATGAATACCTAAACATTGCTCGATTATAGCGTTTCAGAAACGCCGCGCGGGAAACCGTCGCGGCGTTTTTGTTTCACGATGTTTTGCCGAGCAATAGCCGCAACGCGTCGGCGTTTTCGACGGGCGGCAGGCACACATGCCCCTTGCAGAACCAGGCTGACGGACGTTCCGTCTCAGCCGTTCCGCCGGTGGGCAATTCTATCGGCTTGCCGGGCTCGAAACGCACGAACTTGTCGACACGGCGCGGATCGGGATTTCGATTCGCTATCGAAACAAGTTCTCCGGCATCGTCTTCGCTTGCTACGACCAGGGAGAGCGGTTCGGCAGCAAAACGCGCCGCATTCAATATGCCGATCTGCCCATATTGCTGGGCGAAGGCTCGCCCGAGCGCCTGTTCGATCAGCGCCTCATTGCTTTGATAAAGCTCGATATTGCCCGTCGCCAGAAACAGCCGGGTCAGCGCTTCGATGATCTGGCTGGTCGCGCTCGGTATTGCTTCGTCATAGTCGCCATAGGCGTGCAGGATGACATCGTCGGCATCGAGCGCCGAGAGGCGATAATTCCCGGTGCCATCCTTGTGAGCTTCATCGAGCGCCTGCTTGAACTTCAACGCGTCATCAATATAGGCCCGCTCACTCGTTGCTTCATGAAGGGCGATGGCCGCGTTGATCATCGCTGCATAATCGGTCGAAAGGGCAGGGTAGAGAAGCGAATTTTCCATGCGGCAATGGGCGATGCGGCCATCGCGGAAACTGCTCATTATGGCACGATAGGCATCGACCGCCAGATTGATCCAGTCCTGCCTGCCGAAGCTGCGGCCTGCTTCGGCCAGCGCCCGGATGGCGAGCCCGTTCCAGTCGGTCAGCGCCTTCTCATCCCGTCCGGGGCGTGTCCGCAATTCGCGACGCGCAAGCAGTTTCTGGCGTGACGCTTCTATCATCGGCGGCAGGATGGCGTCGTCATCGACCGCATGAAGGCGGTTCAGGATGTTGTGGCCTTCCCAGTTTCCGCCCTGCGTCACACCGTAATAGTCCTTGAAGGCTTTGCTGTCGTCGCGGAGCGCCTCATCGATCTCCTGTTCGCTCCAGACGTAAAACCGTCCTTCTTCGCCCTCGCTGTCGGCATCGAGACTGGAGGCAAAACTGCAATCGGACAGGCGCATTTCCCTGACCAGCCAGTCAATTGCTTCTTCGATTCGTAAACGAAACAAATCACTTCCGGTCTCGGCGAAAGCGTAAGTCGCATGGCGAATGAATTGCGCATTGTCGTAGAGCATTTTTTCAAAATGCGGCACCAGCCATTCGGCGTCCGTGGAATAGCGGCAGATCCCGCCACCCAGATGGTCGTATATGCCACCTTGCAGCATCACTTTCAGCGAAAGGAGAAAATTGTCGCGATGCGTTTCATTGCGGCCATAGAGCCAGGAGAGCCACAAATTGTCCATGAAAGGCGCATTCGGGAACTTTGGCGCTCCCTCGATCCCGCCGCGCACCGGATCGATCAGGCTGCCTATGCGTGTAGCGATCTCGTCAAACCGCTCGACCTCGTTCGTAACTGGGGTGATCTGCGCCGCGAGCCTGCCTTCCAGATGGTCGAAAACGGCTTGCGCATTATGGTTAATTTTCTCTTTATCCTTGTTCCAGAGATTATTGACCGCGTGCAGCACATCGACAAAACCCGGCATGTTGTAGCGCTTGTGCCGGGGAAAGTAAGTACCGCCCCAGAAGGGTTTGCCATCGGGGCGCAGAAACATGGTGAGCGGCCATCCGCCCTGCTGCCCCATCGCTCCCAGTGCCGCCATATAGATCTGGTCGATGTCGGGCCGTTCTTCGCGGTCCACCTTCACATTGACGAAGAGGGCGTTCATCACCGCGGCTACATCCGGGTCTTCAAACGACTCATGCGCCATGACATGGCACCAGTGGCAGGCGGCATAGCCGACCGAAAGCAGAATGGGCCGGTCCAGTTCCTTCGCAGCATCCAGCGCTTGCCTGCCCCAGGGCTGCCAGTGGACGGGATTATCGGCATGCTGGCGCAGATAGGCGCTCGGTTCATCGGCAAGGCGGTTGCTGCCAGCGAGGGCGTTGCGGTCGAACTCTGTCATAAGGCTTTTCTTTCACTGCGCGAATGAATATGCCATTCCTTCAGCACGCGTTGGCTGCTTTGTCCTTATGATTATAGGTCAGGAAACGGAATGAGCGAGATCGCTTTCCCGCAAGATACGATTTTTGCTTTGTCGAGCGGGCGTCTGCCGTCCGGCGTCGCTGTCGTGCGCATTTCCGGTCCACGGGTTCGATTCGTACTCGAAACGATACTTGGCGTCTTACCCACGCCGCGTCACGCGGCCTATAAGCTGTTCCGCGCCCGTAATGGTGACCCGATCGATCACGGCCTGGTGCTCTTTTTCCCCGAGCCAAACAGCTTTACGGGTGAGGATTGCGCCGAATTTCATGCGCATGGCGGCAAGGCGGTCGTCGAAAGGCTCTTGGCGGAGCTTGGAGAAATCGCCGGATGCCGGATAGCGGAAGCCGGAGAGTTTACCCGAAGGGCGTTTTCCAATGGCAAGATGGATCTGACGATTGCCGAAGGTCTGGCCGATCTGATTGCAGCCGAAACCGAGGGACAAAGACGGCTTGCCTTGCAGGTCGCTTCCGGTACGCAGCGCGAGCTTTATACGGAATGGCGCCAGCGTCTTTTGCGTGCCCGTGCCTTTATCGAGGCTGAGCTTGATTTCGCTGATGAAAGCGATGTGCCGGGATCAGTCTCGGAGCAGGTCTGGCAATCCCTCGCCCTGCTCAGGACAGAGATCGAGAGCCATATTGCGAGCGGCAAACGCGCTTCCATGCTGCGCGATGGGCTGCATGTCGTTATCGTCGGCGCACCCAATGCGGGTAAATCCAGCCTGTTGAATTTTCTGGCTGGCCGTGAAGTCGCGATCATATCGGAAGAAGCGGGCACGACCCGCGATCTTCTGGAGGTCAAGCTCGATCTAGGCGGCATTCCGGTCTATGTGACGGACACGGCAGGCCTGCGCGAAACGGAAAGCGTGGTCGAAAAGATCGGCATTGAACGCGCTCGCGCCCGCATGGCCGATGCTGATCTGGTTTTGCTGCTTGAAGATATGAACGACCCCGTCGCGATTGGAACGGATGATACGCCCGCCACTCTCTGGACGGTCGGCACTAAAGCCGACCTCAGCGAAAAGACAGATGGCGGGTGGTCCTACCGCATCTCGACGAGAACAGGCGAGGGGCTGGACGGCTTGCTCGCCGATCTGCAAAACTTTGCAGAAGCCCAGATTGGGCAGATCGAGGACGCAGTTCCTACGCGACAAAGGCATATCAGCCTTCTGCGTTCCACTGTCGTGGAGATCGACAAGGCGTTGAACGGGACCAATGTCCCGCTCGAGCTGCGCGCAGAAAATATGCGTCTGGCGTCACAATATCTCGGACGCATCACCGGCGATGTTGATGTGGAAGAAATACTCGACGTGATTTTCTCCCAGTTCTGCATCGGCAAATGATTCACGTGAAACAGGTGCATGACCGGCATTGAAGATTGTTTCACGTGAAACATCTGTGGAATCTCGCCGGAGCGATTGACTCGCTCATTCATTCATGAGTCGAACCTTCGCCGGGATTTCATCGCACCGTCAGCCGATTGGGTCTTCCGTTTGAAGTCCATTCGTGGCAAAGAGACATCTTTCTGAAACGGATTCGAGTTGCGTCAGGATGAACCTCATGAGTTCGACCGAAGCCACAGACTTTGATGTCATTGTAATCGGCGGCGGCCACGCGGGATGCGAGGCGGCTTCGGCTGCTGCGCGCGCTGGCGCCAGGACCGCACTGGTGACGCATCGCTTTGATACTATTGGCGTTATGTCCTGCAATCCTGCGATTGGCGGATTGGGGAAGGGCCATCTCGTGCGCGAGATTGATGCGCTTGATGGTTTGATGGGCCGTGTCGCTGACGAAGCCGGCATCCAGTTTCGCCTTTTGAATCGCCGGAAGGGCCCAGCCGTTCGCGGCCCTCGCACCCAGGCAGACCGAAAGCTTTATCGGCTTGCCATGCAGAAGATGATTGCCGCGCAGGACAATCTGTCGGTGGTCGAGGGCGGCGCCCATGATCTGCTGGAACAGGATGGGCGCATCACCGGTGTCATTCTGTCCGATGGGCGAACCCTGACATGCGGCGCTGTCGTCCTGACGACAGGCACGTTCCTGAATGGGTTGATCCATATCGGCGAGAAGAAGATTCCGGCTGGCCGCATGGGTGAAAAGCCCGCGCTTGGGCTTTCCGAACGTCTCACATCCTTCGGTTTCGCGCTCGGACGGCTCAAGACCGGCACGCCGCCGCGACTGGATGGCCGCACCATCGATTGGCAAAGCCTGGACATGCAGTCTGCCGATGAGGACCCGGTGCCGTTTTCGCTTATGACGGATCGCATCACCACGCCGCAGATCGACTGCGGCATTACCCGGACAACGCCGGAAACCCACGCCATCATTCGCGCCAATCTGCATCGCTCTGCCATGTATTCCGGCTCGATTGAGGGCATTGGACCGCGTTATTGTCCGTCTGTGGAAGACAAGATCGTCAAGTTTGGCGACCGTGACGGCCATCAGATATTCCTGGAGCCTGAAGGGCTGGACGACGATACGGTCTACCCAAACGGTATTTCGACCTCGCTGCCGGAAGACGTGCAACTCGACATATTGAAGACGATACCGGGGCTTGAAAAGGCGGTTATGCTGCAACCCGGCTATGCGATCGAATATGATTTCATCGATCCGCGCGAACTGAAGCGCAGCCTTGAAACCCGTAAAGTCACCGGCCTGTTTCTGGCCGGGCAGATCAACGGCACGACCGGTTACGAAGAAGCGGGCGCGCAAGGATTGCTCGCTGGGATCAATGCTGCGCGTCGTGCTTCTGGCGGCGAGCCCGTCATTATCCAGCGCACCGAAGCCTATATTGGCGTGATGGTTGACGACCTGACCTCGCGCGGGGTTAGCGAACCCTATCGCATGTTTACCTCGCGGGCCGAGTTCCGCCTGTCGCTTCGCGCGGATAATGCCGATCAGCGTCTTACACCGCTGGCGGACCGGCTTGGCATATTGGGACACGCCCGCAAGGAGCGCTTTGAAGCCCGCGAAGCGGCCTTGAGCAAGGCGCGGGTGCTGACCCAGTCGCTGACGATTACCCCCAATCTCGCTAAACAATATGATCTGCATCTTAATCAGGATGGAGTTCGCCGATCGGCCTATGATCTCCTGTCCTATCCCGAAATCGATCTGGACCGGTTGATGCCGATCTGGCCCGAACTGGACGCCATCGATCCGACAGCGCGCGAAGCTCTGGAAATCGAAGCGCAATATGCCGTCTATATGGATCGGCAGAAAAGCGATATCGCGGTCATGGAGCGCGAGGAACAACTGCTCATTCCAGCTGGGCTGGACATTGACGGGATATCCGGTCTTTCCAACGAGTTGAAGCACAAGCTCAAGCAGCGCAAGCCGGAAACGATTGCCGAGGCACAGCGGGTTGACGGGATGACGCCGGCAGCGTTGGCGCTTCTTATCGCGCAGATCAAGAAGTTCGGTTATCGCAATAAGGCGGCTGCAGAACTCATCGAAGGGCAGGGCGCTGCATGAGCGCCGATACCCGCTTTGAAAGCCTGAAAGCAATCGTACCCGCTGTTTCACGTGAAACAGCGGACCGTTTGATCGCCTTTGAAGAGCTGTTTCGCAAATGGTCCAAGGCGATCAACCTTGCCTCGCCTTCCACTTTGAACGAGCTTTGGACGCGCCATATCTTGGACAGCGCACAGCTTTTTCCGTTGGCGCGCGATGTCCGGAACTGGCTGGATATCGGCTCCGGTGGCGGTTTTCCCGGCATCGTGACGGCCTGTTTCCTTGCAGAGCAGCCAGGCGGCGCTATCGATCTCATCGAAAGTGCGGGGAAAAAGGCGGCGTTCCTGCGCACCGCTGCGGGACATTTGAATGTCCCGGCACGGGTTCATTCGGCGCGTATTGAAACGATGTGGCAGAAAATCGAGACGCCGGACGTGGTTACCGCGCGGGCATTGGCTTCGCTCGACGATCTTTTCGGCCTGACAGAGCCATGGCTCACCAGGGGCGCAAAGGCCCTTTTCCAAAAAGGTCGGGATTATCAGCGCGAGATCGATGAAAGCCGTGTCGGTTGGAGTTTCGATCTGGTACAACATCAAAGTGCTATCGATCAGGCTTCGGTCATACTCGAAATCACCAATCTTCGGCGCAAAGGCGCCTGAATAGCGGAAATTTCGAACGGGCGGACAGCAGCAAGGCGACGGTGATGAACAAAATGTCCAGGATCATAACCATTGCAAACCAGAAAGGCGGCGTGGGCAAGACGACCACTGCTATCAATCTGGCCACGGCATTGGCAGCGATTGGCGAGACGGTACTGATTGTCGATCTCGATCCGCAGGGTAATGCCAGCACCGGTCTTGGTATCGATCGTCGCAACCGGCCTCTGTCTTCCTATGACGTGCTGACGCAGGAAGCTTCGGTGCCCGATGCCGCCATGCCGACAGATGTTCCAAATCTCCACATCGTGCCGTCGACGCTCGATCTGCTTGGTATCGAAATGGAGATTGCCCAGTCAGCCGACCGCACGCGGCGCTTGCGCGACGCTTTGCGCTTCGATTCCGCCGTGGCCGAACGCTTTTCTTATGTGCTGGTTGATTGCCCGCCTTCGCTCAATCTTCTGACCTTGAATGCGATGGCTGCCGCCGATTCCGTTCTGGTGCCGCTGCAATGCGAATTTTTTGCGCTGGAAGGCTTGAGCCAGCTTTTGCAGACGGTCGATCAGGTCCGCTCGACCATCAATCCCGAGCTTTCGATCCAGGGTATTGTGCTGACCATGTTCGACAGCCGCAACAATCTCGCGGCGCAGGTGGTGGATGACGTTCGCGCCTTTATGGGCGAGAAGGTCTATCGTACCGTCATTCCACGCAATGTGCGCGTTTCGGAAGCGCCTTCGCATGGAAAACCGGCAATTCTATACGATCTGAAATGCGCCGGTAGTCAGGCTTATTTGCAACTCGCATCGGAAGTGATCCAGCGCGAGCGGCAGTTACAGGCGGCATAGAGCATGCCTCCGAAAAGTGGGAACGGTTTTCGGATAAAATCATGCGCAAACAACACCTTGGGGCGATTTCACTAAAGAAGCCGCTCCAGATCGATTCGACGACGAAACAATCAGGAATAAGCCGAGCGATGAATGACGATCCTTCAAAAAAGCGCCTTGGCCGCGGATTAGCGGCGCTGATCGGTGAAATCGACCGCCCTGTGGAAGAGCGCAAGGCGCCCGTTCCCATTGAACGGAACGTCCCGATTGAGTTCGTCACGCGCAATCCGCGCAATCCGCGCCGCATGTTTTCGGAAGGCGAGCTGGAGGATCTGGCGCAGTCGATCAAGGAACACGGTGTCGTGCAGCCGATCGTCGTGCGCCCCGCACCCGGCCAGCCCGACCGGTTCGAACTGATTGCCGGCGAACGCCGCTGGCGCGCATCGCAGCGGGCCGGTGTCGATACGATCCCGGTGATCGTTCGCGACGTCGATGACCGCGTGGCACTTGAGATCGCCATCATCGAAAACGTGCAGCGCGCCGACCTGAACGCGGTTGAAGAAGCGCTTGGATATCAACAGCTTATCGACAATCACGACTATACGCAGAACGATCTGGCGCAGGTCATCGGCAAAAGCCGCAGCCATGTCGCCAACACGCTGCGCCTGTTGAAGCTGCCGCAGCCCGTGCAGGATTTCATTGTCGATGGCGCGCTTTCGGCAGGTCATGCGCGAAGCCTCATCACGATGGAAAACCCGACCGCGATGGCGGAACGGATCGTCAAGGATGGTCTGTCGGTCCGTCAGGTCGAGGCGCTGGCCCAGGCGGAAGCCCGTGGCGAAGCCAATGCCAGGTCAGTCAAGCCGGGCCCGGTTGAAAAGGACGCCGACACCAAGGCGCTGGAAAAGCTGCTTTCTGATGTTACCGGCATGAAGGTTGAGATCAATCATCGCGATCGCGGAGGAGAGGTCAAGATACGCTACAGTTCTCTTGAGCAACTCGATGAGATTTGCCGCCGTCTCCAGAGCTGATTTGCAAAACAATAGATGATGATGAAAGCTCGTTGCCATATTGGCGGCGAGCTTTTTCGTTCATTTGAGAAAAATACTTGAAGTGATTGATAGATCATTTCCTGTATCGCGAGTGGAAATGCTCTATTCATTTGTTTTTACGCATTATCCAACGTAAAAACCGCTTCGCACTTTTGCTGGAAATGCTCTGTTATCGGCGCGCGTTTCGCAGGGCCTCGACGCTGATCGCCAGCAGGCACTGGCGAATGATGGGAATGGCGAGGCTCGCATTCTGGCGGCTTTCGAGAACGGCGCGCTGCAGGCGTTCCATGACGCGCGCAAGGCTTTCTCCGCTCCAGCGGCTGACGGCATTCTCGATCAGTTTCTTGCGGTTGAAGGAGATCGGCGGGCGGGTTGCAGCCACCACCACGGAGGCGCTTTTGCGCTCGGTGTCGGCAATATGGCGCAATGTCTGCACCTGCTGGAACTGGCGCATCGCCGTGTTGAGCAGCAGAAAGGGTGCCGTGCCGGATTTCACGACGCGATCGAAGGAAATTTCAAAACGCGGCAGGTCTCCCGCGAGAACCGCGTCGATCACCTCGTCGGTGGAAAGGCCCGCGACATCGCCCACCGCTTCGCGCACGTCATCGATATCGATGCGTTCCTTGCCGCGTGCATAAAGGCAGAGCTTTTCCAGTTCGCCGCGTGTGGCAAGACGATCACCGCCAAGGCTTGCGCGCAGAAGCTGGCGGCCGTCGAGCGTGATCTGGATTTTCCATTCGGCCAGAACGTCATCGATGACGCCATCGATGCCGCGGCTGTCGTCGGAATAGCAGGGCAGCGCCATGCCGGCGGGCGCGTTTTCGACGGCGCTGCGCAAACCCGCACCCTTCTTCAGATCGCCCGCTTCCACCAGAACGAAGGTTTCCTGCGGCGGCTCGGTCGCAAGCAGCTTGATCGCTTCGGCAAGCTTCTTCTGACCAGCAGCATTCTTGATCCAGATCAGGCGCTGTCCGCCGAACATGGAGATGGTGCGGGCTTCGTCGGCGAGTTTCGCCGGATCGGCCTCGATCTCGTCGGCTTCCATGCGAATGACGGCAAACGGGTCATCCAGCGGCAATTTGCTGGCTTCGGCAAAACGGCGCGCACGTTCGCTCACCAGCCCTTTGTCGGGGCCGTAAAGCAGCACGACCGGGAAAGAGCTCGTCGGTCTTGCCAGAAAACTATCGACTTCATTTGCTTTCTTCTGCGCCATGCAAACTCACTAGCGCAATTCGCCTTCAAACAAAACAGCCGCCGCTCAAACTGAACGACGGCTGGGAAACAAAGCTGTTTGCAAAACCTGAGTTTTGTTTGAGCCTGTCCTATTCGATCAGCAGCGCATCATCGTCCAGCGTCTGGCCGCGCACCTTGCGGAACATGTCGATGAGGTCCTCGACGCCCAGCGTCTTGCGCTTGTCGCCGGTGACATCGAGCAGGATCTTGCCGCCGTGCAGCATGATCGTCCGGTCGCCATAATCGAGCGCCTGACGCATGGAGTGCGTGACCATCAGCGCGGTCAGCTTGTTTTCGGCAATCAGCGTGCGGGTTAGTTCCATGACGAATTCGGCCATGCCGGGGTCAAGGGCCGCCGTGTGTTCGTCGAGCAGCAGAACCTCCGAGCCGGAAAGCGTCGCCATAATGAGCGAGAGGGCCTGACGCTGGCCGCCGGACAAAAGCTCCATGCGGTCATGCATACGGTTTTCAAGCCCGAGATTGAGGCTTGCCACCCGCTCGCGGAACCAGGCGCGGCGTTTGGAATTGAGCGCGTGGGTGAGGCCGCGCGACTTGCCGCGCGAAGCTGCCAGCGCAAGGTTTTCCTCGATGGTCAGCGTGCCGCAGCTTCCGGCCAGCGGATCCTGGAACACACGGGCCACCAGCCCGGCGCGGTCGGCGGTGGATTTGCGGGTCACGTCCTGCCCGGCGATGACGACCTTGCCGCCGGTGGGGATCACATCGCCTGCAAGAACGCCGAGCATGGTCGATTTGCCGGCACCGTTCGACCCGATGACGGTGACGAAGGAGCCCTTGTCCATGGTCAGGCTGATCTTGTTCAGGACCTGTTTTTCAAGCGGAGTGCCGCGACCGAAGACGACATCGAGATTGGAAAGTTCGATCATGCCGATGCTCCTCCGCGACGCAGGCGCGGCAATATCAGGGCGAAGGTGACGAGAAGGGCGGTCGCGATGTTGAGATCGGATGCCTGCAAGCCGAATGCCGATCCCTTGGAAAGCGCAAACTGGATGGCGATGCGATAGATGATCGAACCGAGCACGCAGCCAAGCAGGATGACCAGGATGAACCGGCTGCGCAGCAGCGTTTCACCGATGATGACCGCCGCAAGACCAACCACGATGGTGCCGGCACCTGAGGTCACATCGGCAAAGCCGTTGGTCTGCGCGAAGAGCGCGCCGCCAAGTGCCACCAGAGCGTTGGAGAGCGCCATGCCGAGATAGATCTGCCGGTCGGTGCGCACACCCTGCGCGCGCGCCATTTTCGGATTGGCGCCGGTTGCGCGCATGGCAAGCCCCATGTCGCTTTCCAGAAAGCGCCAGACGATGAACACCGCAATGGCAACCAGCACGAAGAGGAACAGCGGACGCACATAATATTCGGGGATGCCGTGGCCGAAGAACGGCGTCAGCATGGTGTCCTGGCTGATGAGTGAAATGTTGGGCGCGCCCATGACGCGCAGATTGACCGAGAACAGCGCGATCATGGTCAGAATGGAGGCAAGAAGATTGAGAATCTTGAAGCGCACATTCAGCGTCGCGGTCACGAGCCCGGCGGCGGCACCGGCAATCATGGCGATGATCGCGGCGAGCCATGGATTCATGCCTCCAAGGATCAGCACGCCGGTTACGGCGGCGCCCAGCGGAAACGAACCGTCAACCGTCAGATCGGGGAAATCGAGGACACGGAACGCCAGATAGACGCCGATGGCTACAAATGCAAAGACGAGGCCCAATTCGACCGCACCCCAGAAGGCGATCTGACTCACAATGTCATTCCTTGTTTCTCGCCGTGACCAAACGAACGATTTCCGCTTCAGCGCGGCACCGATCAACGGCATTGCGGAAACCGGAAATCCGGGTGTTCCGCTCGGCCAGCTTCAGTCACGACCGGTTTGTTCTGAGTTCGCTTCCGGTGTTCCTGCCACCTGAAACATTTCCCCGGTTTATGCTTGCAGCGAACCCGCATCCGACCGGGCGCAGCGCACTGCAAATTCCATTCACCGCATTGCTTGCGGTTTCTTGCTATATCGCTCTGGCGATACAACGCAAAACGCGGCAGCGCGCAAGCATTATCGCTGCAAGGCCGCTAAAAAGCGCTATTCTGTGGGAGTGTTACAACATCTGGCCCGGTTGATTTGGGTCACACTTCGGCGCGCGCCCGCCACAGCTCCCATGCGAAACGCGCCCGCACGCCGAGATCGAGGAAAGGCCGTGGCGGCAACCCGGTGGGGCTGCCGAGCTTGAGCATGTCGTCGATCAGCGGATTGTCGATATCGCAGGCCATGTCGGCGGCAAGAATGCCGCCTATCGTGCCCTTGGTGATGCCGACGCCGTTCTGGCAGAGCGATGTGTAGACATTCTTCGCAATCTGGCCGAAACCCGGCGCTCCATTGCGCGACAGGCAGATGAAGCCCGTCCATGTATGCTCCATATCGACCTTGGGCAGCATGGGAAAACGCTCGTCGAAGAGGCGCTTGTGCTCACGCCTGACCGTTTCACGGCGCGCATCCGACTGGCGGAGCGACGGGCAGAAATGCACGTTCTGCCGCACCAGTATGCGCCGGTCCGAGGTGAGGCGCATGGTGATGCCGGAAAAGGAATTGGCGGGCGTCAGCCCCCATGGCGCGATTTCGCCAATGGCCTTGTATTCGTCGTCGGAAAGCTTGCGGCTCAGGCTGGCATGGGCGGCGAAGTTGAGGAGCTTTCGCCTGAAAAAGCCGAACTGCTCGCCAAAGCCATTGACCGTAAGGATCATGGCCGGCGCCTGAATGCTGCCCTTTGCCGTCGTGATGTGGATGCGCTCGCCGTAGTCGATCCTGGTGACCGCGGAATTTTCGTAAAGCGTGACATTGCCGGGCAGGCTGTCGGCGAGGCCGCGCACAAGGGCAGCCGGGTTCAGAAGCGACGTGCCATAGGTGAAGATCGCCGCCTTGAAATGGTTCGTGCCAAGCCTTTTGGCCAGTGCATCGCCTTCGAGCCAGTCGAAGGGTTCCTTGAGGCGTTCCAGTTCCCTGACGGTCGGCTCAAGAACCTCGCGCATGCCCTGATCAGAAACCGCTGCGTGAAATTTTCCATCCTGCCGCCAGTCGCAGTCGATCCCATGCCGGTCGATCTGCTGTTTCAAATGATCGATGGCGGCGCGGGCCAGCGCACGATAGCTTTGCGACTTGGCCAGTTCCTCCATCGAGGAGCTGACATTGTGGGGCAGGTCGATGGCAAAGCCCGCGGCGCGGCCCGACGTGCCTTTCCCGACCTCCTGCGCATCGATCAATGCAATCCGGTCATTGGGACGGTTTCCGGCCAGCCGTCGCGCTGCCGCCACGCCCGCATATCCCGCGCCGAGCACGATCCAGTCGGCCTTGATATCGCCTGCCAGCGCCGCCTTCGGCGCGCGGGCTGGCAATATCCTGCTCCAGCCATTGGTGTTGTCGTCTGCGGGAAGAATGCGGATAGCGGGCATTTCGAAAACTCTGGTCAAATCCTGTCAAAGAAAAAGGCGGGGAGCGACCCCGCCTTTTTCCGTCATGCTGTATGTTTAGTCGATCTTGCTGGTGGCGCGGTCGATCACGGCCTGCGGGAATTCGACGCCCATCTTCTTGGCGGCGCCAAGATTGATGACGAGATCGGTGCCCTTGGCGATGTCGACCGGAATGTCGCCCGGCTTTTCACCCTTGAGAACCTTCACCACGACGGCGCCGGTCTGCTTGCCGACATCGTAGTAGTTGAAGCCGAGCGCTGCCAGCGCGCCGCGCTTGACCGAATCCGTATCGGCGGTGAAGAGCGGCAGCTTGCTTTCCTCGGCAACGCCGACGGCGCTTTCCAGCGCCGAAACGATGGTGTTGTCGGTCGGCACATACATGGCATCGGCCCGGCCGACGAGGGCACGGGCCGCGCCCTGGACTTCCGCCGACTTGGTGGCGGCCGATTCAACGATTTCGATGCCTTCGGCGGCAGCGGCTTCCTTCAGTGCCGCCAGCAGCGACACGGAATTGGTTTCACCGGAATTGTAGAGATAGCCGAGCTTCTTGATGTTCGGCATCACTTCCTTGATCAGCTTGATGTGCTCAGCCACTGGCGACATGTCGGACAGGCCGGTCACGTTGCCGCCGGGCTTCGCCATGTCCTTGACGAGCTGCGCGCCGACCGGATCGGAAACGGCGGTGAAGACGACAGGAATGTCGCGGGTGGCCGAAACGACGGCCTGCGCCGACGGGGTGGAGATCGGGACGATCACGTCCGGAGCTTCGCCGACGAACTGGCGGGCGATCTGCGCTGCGGTCGCCGGGTTGCCCTGTGCGGACTGATAGACGAATTTGAGGTTCTCGCCTTCCTTGAAGCCGGCTTCCGCCAGCGCGTCCTTCACGCCGTCGCGGGCGGCGTCGAGGGCGGGATGCTCCACGATGGCGGTCACGGTGACGGTGACGTCTTTGGCCTGTGCCGAGGTGGCGAGGGCCGTTGCGGCCAGCAAGCCCAGAAGCATAGCCTGAAATTTGGAACGCATGAAAATCTCCCCTGTTTTGGTGCGTTGCTTATCGGCAAACACCTTTTCTCCAATAACCTCAGATTGAAGGTTTATCCGCCTGTTTCGAGGCTTAATAGCGTCCGGATGCACTGTCAATGTACCGGACAAGGCGTGGGTATCGGGCAACTCATGGCGCGCGATAAAAAAGCGGACGGAACAGAGGGTGCAAATACTGAACAGTGTGTTCCTTTCCGCGCCCTTCCATTCCTGGCCCGCGCCGCCATATTGGGCAGGAACAATCCTCTTGCCCGAATTCAGGGAACATAATCATGAAGAAGATCGGCTTTCTTTCCTTCGGCCACTGGTCGCCGTCTCCCCAGTCGGGAACCCGCTCGGCCAGCGACGCGCTTCTCCAATCCATCGATCTGGCGGTCGCCGCAGAGGAGCTGGGCGCGGATGGCGCCTATTTCCGCGTGCACCATTTTGCGCGCCAGCTTGCATCGCCCTTTCCGCTGCTTGCAGCCATCGGCGCGAAGACGAGCAGGATCGAGATCGGTACCGCCGTCATCGACATGCGGTATGAAAACCCGTTCTATATGGTCGAGGATGCCGGTGCCGCCGACCTGATTTCCAAGGGTCGCCTGCAACTCGGCATCAGCCGCGGCTCGCCGGAACAGGTGATCGATGGCTGGCGTTATTTCGGCTATGCGCCGGAAGAAGACAAGAGCGATGCCGATATGGGCCGCCAGCACGGCGAAGTGTTCTTCGAAGCGCTGAAGGGGCAGGGCTTTGCACAGCCGAACCCCCGTCCGATGTTTCCGAACCCTCCTGGCCTCCTGCGGATCGAGCCGCATTCGGAAGGTCTTCGGGACCGTATCTGGTGGGGTGCCGCCTCGGATGCCACCGCTGTGTGGGCCGCAAAGCTCGGCATGAATCTGCAAAGCTCGACCTTGAAGAAGGACGAGTCAGGTGAGCCGCTGCACATCCAGCAGGCCAAACAGATTCGTGCCTATCGCGAGGCCTGGAAGGAAGCCGGACATACGCGCACGCCGCGTGTTTCGGTGAGCCGCAGCATCTTCGCGCTGGTCGATGATCGCGACCGGGCCTATTTCGGCAATGGCGGCAAGGAGCAGGATTCCATCGGCTATATCGAGGAAGACCTGCGGGCCGTCTTCGGGCGGTCCTATGCTGGCGAGCCTGACCGGCTGATCGAGGAGCTGGCCAAAGACGAGGCGATTGCCGAGGCCGATACGCTGCTTCTCACCGTGCCGAACCAGCTTGGCGTCGAGTACAATGCCCATGTGATCGAAGCGATCCTGAAGCACGTCGCGCCCGGTCTTGGCTGGCGGTGATTTGACGGGACAGGCGGCAAGAGCCGCCTGTCTTTACGATATGCCATGAACGGCCAGAAGCTTTTTCATGCGGTGGATGGCAAGCTCCGGCTGGTCGAGCACATCGGCCTTGTCGGCGAGGCGGAATATGTCGGCATAATGCAGGATGCCGCGTGCCGACTGCATTCCGGCAGGCATGGTGAAATGGCTCTGGTGTCCGTTCAGCCAGGCGAGGAACACGACACCCGCCTTGTAATATTGCGTCGGTGCTTCAAAAATCTTGCGCGATAGCGGCACGGTCGGCTCGATGATCGCGCGGAAGCGGGCATTGTCGCCTGCGGCGAGCGCTGCAAGCGCGCTGGATGCCTGCGGGGCGACCGCATCGAATATGCCGAGCAGGGCATGGCTGTGCCTGTTTCCGTCGCCTTCGATCAGCGGCGCATAGTTGAAATCATCGCCGGTGAAACACAGCACGCCTTTCGGCAAGCGGTTGCGCAAGGCGATTTCGTAGCGCTCCTCCAGCAGAGAAATCTTGATGCCTTCCACCTTGTCGCGATTGGCCTCGATGATGCCGATGACGGTATCCAGTGCTTCATCGAAATTTTGGGAACCCCAATAGCCTTTGAGCTGTGGGTCGAACATGTCGCCCAGCCAGTGCAGCACGACCTGTTCGCGGGCCTGCGCCAGAATATGCCCATAGACTTTGGCATAATCGTCGGGCGACCTGGCGATGCGGGCCAGCGCCCGGCTTGCCATCAGGATGAAACGTCCGCCGTGCTTCTCGATGAAGCCTGCCTGTGTCTCATAAGCCCTGATAACGTCATCGAGGCTTTTGGCTTCCGCCGGATCGAGTTGGTCGGTGCCGGCGCCAGAGGCAAGATCGGCACCCGCTACGCTTTTCGCTTCTGCCAGAGAGCGGCGGATCAGTTCCTGCGCGCCGGCCCAGTTCAGGCCCATGCCGCGCTGTGAGGTGTCCATTGCTTCGGCGATCTTGAAGTCGAGGCTCCACAGGTGATGGCGGAAAGCCATGGTCGCGTCCCAGTCGATGGCCGGGTCGTTCCACGGGCGGGCATCTTTCAGCGGATCGGAAACCACATGCGCAGCCGCATAGGCGATGCGGTTGAACTGCGGCGGGCTTGCCGGGCGCGGAGTGGGCGTGCCGATCAGCGTGTAGGAAACAAGGCTCCCGTTGCCATCCGGCAAGATCAGTTGCTGGTCGTTCATGCCCATGATCGTTCCTCCGCTTGTCAGCCGATTTTTAGTTTAGAACGTTCCAAATAGCAATCCCGTCGAAAATTGCGGCAGAAATGTGATTTGGCGGGGTTTGCACCTAGAACACGTGTTTCAGCAGAAAATCGGCACTAAAAACCAACGCGAATTGTGGCGAACACATGGCAAATGGCTGCTTTCCGCTCAGCTCTTGACAGTATTGGAACGTTCCAATTAAATGAGCAGCATAAACCGGAGCAGATCATGAGCAAGAGCAGCGTCACCGTTATCGATATCGCACGCGAGGCTGGCGTGTCGAAATCGACCGTGTCGCTGGTGCTGCGTGACAGTCCGCTGGTTCATGCTGAAACCCGGGTCAAGGTGCAGGAGGCGATCGAGAAACTGGGTTATGTCTATAACCGTTCCGCCGCCAATCTGCGCCAGGCGAATTCAAGGATCATCGGTCTTGTGGTCAATGATCTGACCAACAGCTTCTTTGCCGAACTGGCTGTCGGCGTGGATCGCGTCATGCAGTCGGCTGGCTATGTGCAGTTTCTGGCCAATACGGCGGAAAGCATCGATCGCCAGCGCGAGGTGATTGCCTCGATGCGCGAGCATGGCATTGCCGGACTGATTGTTTCGCCAGCGCGTGGAACCGAGGCGAATGATCTGAAACCATTGGCGAAAAGCGGCCTGCCGGTTGTGCAGATGGTGCGCGATGTGCCGGGATCGGGTGTTTCTTCCATCGTTTCGGACAATCGCGGCGGCGTGGCAAAGGCGGTCGAGCATCTGGTGTCGCTCAGGCATCGCGCCATCGCTTTCATGGGCGGTTATGCCGATACGGCGGTGTTTGCGGAGCGTGTCGCGGGGTATCGCGCCGGGCTGGAGCAGGCCGGAATTGCCTTTGATGATGCGCTGGTCTTTGCAAGCGCTCCGTCCCGCGCAGGCGGCGTTGAAGTGGTGGAGCAGATGCTCCGGCATGGCATGAAGCCCACGGCGGCGGTGTGCTTCAATGATGCGGTTGCTTTCGGCGTCTGCGACGGGCTGCGGGCCGCCAATCTTGAGCCAGGGCGGGATTTTGGCGTGGTCGGTTTTGACGATGTGATCGAAGCCAAAACCGCTGTTCCGGCGCTGACGACTGTGGCTGTGGATCCGCAAGGTTTGGGAGAACGTGCGGCGCAGCTTTTGCTCAAACAGATCAATTCGGAACGGGTGGAGGCGGAGGCGCAGCGCCTGTCGGTGCGCCTTGCGGTACGGGCAAGTTGCGGTGCGCCGTTCCGAAAACAGGAGGAGAAACTCGAATGGCAAAGTGGGGCCTTATAGGCGCAAGCACCATTGCGAAGGAATGGGTGATCGGAGCCATTCGCGTCACCGGGGGCGAGGTCGTTTCCGTTTACAGCACCAATGCCGAACGCGGTGAAACTTATGCCCGCGAAAACGGCATAGCCCGCTCGGTGACCAGCCTTGAAGCGCTTTTGTCCGATCATGAAATCGATGCCGTTTATATCTCCACCACCAATGAACTGCACCGCGATCAGGCGATTGCCGCGGCACAAGCGGGCAAGCATATACTTTGCGAAAAGCCGCTGGCGCTGACGATTGATGACGCGCACCAGATGCTGAAAGCCGTGCGCGAGGCGGGTGTCGTGGCCGGCACCAACCATCATTTGCGCAATGCCGCAAGCCACCGCGCCATGCGTGATGCCATTGCTGCGGGCAAGATCGGCAAGGTGCTGGGTGCGCGGGTTTTCCATGCGGTTTATCTGCCGCCGCACTTGCAAGGCTGGCGCATCGAGCGGCCCGATGCGGGCGGCGGCGTGATCCTCGATATTACCGTGCATGATGCCGATACGCTGCGCTTCGTGCTGGGTGAAAACCCGGTTGAGGCGGTGGCTTTCAGCCAGCAGGGCGGCCTAAGCGGTCACGGGCTGGAAGACGGCGTGATGGGTGTCCTGCGTTTCCCTTCCGGCGCAATTGCCCAGTTCCACGATGCCTTTACCACCAAATATGCCGAAACCGGCTTCGAGGTGCATGGCAGCGAAGGTTCGCTCATTGCACGCACTGTCATGACGCAAAAGCCGGTTGGAAGCGTCATCCTGCGCGATCAGAACGGCGAGCATGAACTGCCGCTCGACCAGAAAAATCTCTACGAAACCGCCTTGCATTCTTTCCACAATGCCATCGAGGGCAAAGGCCAGCCATCGGCCACTTTGGAGGACGGCATCTGGTCGCTCGCGACCGGGCTTGCCGTCATGCAAGCCGCAAAGACCGGCAAGGCCACCGCCGTTCATTCAGGACTTTGAGAATTATGAGCAAGCATATTTCATTTGCAGAAGCCGCTTCACTTATTCCCGACAATGCCGTTGTTTCGGTTTCTTCATCGAGCGGGCTCGGCTGTCCGGATATGATGCTGAAAGCCATTGGGGAGCGGTTCGATGAAACCGGCCATCCCAAAAACATCACCACGCTGCACCCGATTGCGGCGGGCGACATGAGCGGCATCAAGGGTGTCGATTACATCGCCAAGAAGGGGCTTTTGAAAAAGATTATCGGCGGGTCCTACCCGTCCGGGCCATCAAGCACCGAGCCGCCGCTGATCTGGCAGATGATCACCAATAACGAGATTCCGGCCTATAATATCCCGTCCGGGATTCTGTTCGATATGCACCGTGAGGCTGCTGCCAAGCGCCCCGGCGTGTTGACCAAGGTGGGGCTCGATACTTTCGTTGACCCCAAACGTCAGGGATCGGCGATGAACGACAAGGCGCGAGAGGAACCGGTCGTCAAGCATGTCAGTTTTGAAGGCGAAGACTGGCTCTATTTCCCCAATATCGTGCCGCATGTCGCGATCATCCGCGCCACCACCGCGGATGATCGCGGCAACCTCACCTATGAACATGAGGGCGCTTATCTGGGCGGTCTGGATCAGGCGCTGGCGGCGCGCAACAATGGCGGCATTGTCATTGCGCAGGTCAAGCGCATCGCCAAGGAAGGAACGCTGAAGCCGCATGATGTGCGGGTGCCGGGCGTTCTGGTCGATTATATCGTGGTTGACCCCGACCAGAAGCAGACCACGCAGACGCTTTATGATCCGGCGATTTCCGGCGAGATTTTCCGCCCGCTCGATACGTTCCGTCTGCCCGAGTTCAATATCCAGAAGGCGATTGCGCGGCGTGTCGCACAGGAATTGCAGGCGGGCAGCGCGGTCAATCTTGGCTTCGGCATTTCCGCCAATGTGCCGCGCATTCTGCTGGAAGAGGGCCTGCATGGTGCCGTGACATGGGTGATCGAGCAGGGGGCGGTTGGCGGCGTGCCGCTTCTGGATTTTGCCTTTGGCTGCGCATCCAATGCCGATGCCTATATGCCGTCGCCCTATCAGTTCACCTATTTTCAGGGCGCGGGCTTCGATGCCTCGCTTCTCTCCTTCCTTGAGATCGGGCGTGACGGTTCGGTCAATGTGTCGAAGCTTTCATTCCGTCCGCATGTGACAGCGGGTGCAGGCGGCTTTGTCGATATTACATCAAGGGCAAAGAAGATCGTCTTTTCCGGCATGTTCAACGCCGGTGCGAAACTGTCGGTCATGGACGGAAAACTGGTGATCGAGAAGGAAGGCAAGCTCAAAAAGCTGGTGAATGAGGTCGAGCACGTCACCTTCTCCGGCCCGCGTGGTGTCGCGCAGGGACAGGACATTACCTATGTCACCGAACGCGCTGTTCTGAAGCTTGCGCCGGAAGGCATTATGCTGACCGAAATCGCGCCGGGTGTGGATTTGCAGGCGCATATTCTGGATCAGGCCGAGTTTCCGCTGATTGTCTCGGACAAGCTCAAGACCATGGATGAGGCGCTGTTTCGCGAAGAGCCAATCGGTCTTGAATTGCCGCAAAAGCCTGCGCGAAAGCTGGAGGCCTGAGATGGCTCAACGGATAGAAATATCGATTGAGAACCACATCGCGGTCATGACGATCAGACGACCCGAAAAGCTCAATGCGTTTGATATTGAGCTGTTGCAGGAATTGTCTGCCGCCTGTGATCACGTGGAGGCTGACAGCAGCGTCCGGGTTGCGATCCTGACCGGCGAGGGCAAGGCTTTTTGCGCAGGCGGCGACATCAAGGCCTGGGGCGGCCTGGAACCGCAGGAGTTCGGCCATGCATGGGTGCGCTATGGTCATCGCGTGTTCGAGCGGCTGGCGACTTTGCGCATGCCGCTGATTGCGGCGATGAACGGCCATGCGCTTGGCGGCGGGCTGGAACTGGCAGGTGCCGCCGATATCCGCATTGTTGAAAAACAGGCAAAAATCGGCCTGCCGGAAACCTCGCTTGGCATGGTGCCCGGCTGGTCGGGCACGCAGCGCCTTGTGCGCCGTTTCGGGGCGCAGATCGTGCGTCGCATGGTGCTGGGCGGCGAAATGTTCACAGCCGAAGAAGCGCTTTCTCACGGGCTTGTCGATCATGTGGTGGAGACGGGCGCGGCTTTGCAGGCAGCGAAGGATTATGCGGCGCGAGTGGCAAAACGCGGGCCGGCTGCGCTCGAAATTTCCAAACTGATGCTGTCCGTCGCCAATGGCGAGGACAATGGAACGGCGGTTGAGGCGCTCGGTTCCATCCTCGTCGCCAAGACCGGCGATCTGAAGGAAGGCGTGCGCTCCTTTGCCGAAAAGCGCGAAGCGAATTTTGAAGGGAAATGGTAATGAGCACGATCGTAAAGCCGCAGCCGTTGACCGGGCTGGAAGTCCGCGAATTCTCCATGCTGATCGATGGCAAATGGGTGCAAAGTGAGAGCGGCCAGACGATTGACCGCGTGGCCCCCGGCCATGGCGTTACCGTCAGCCGTTATCCGGCGGGAAACAAGGCCGATGTGGAACGCGCCGTGGCGGCTGCGCGCAAGGCGTTTGACGATGGGCGCTGGTCTTCCAAAACGGCCTCGCAGCGTTCGCTGGTGCTGCTGAAAGCCGCCGATCTGATCGAGGCGCGGGCGGAAGAACTTGCCTATCTCGATGCGATTGAAGCCGGCAAACCAATTTCGCAGGTGCGCGGCGAGATTGCCGGTTCCGTCGACATCTGGCGCTATGCGGCCGCACTCGCGCGTGATCTGCATGGCGAAAGCTACAACACGCTTGGCGATGGCACTCTGGGCGTCGTGCTGCGTGAGGCGATCGGCGTTGTCTCCATCATCACGCCGTGGAATTTTCCGTTCCTGATCGTCGGCCAAAAGCTGCCTTTCGCGCTTGCTGCGGGCTGCACGGCGGTGGTGAAGCCTTCGGAACTGACTTCCGGCTCGACGCTGGTGCTAGGCGAAATTCTGGCCGAGGCAGGGGTTCCCGACGGCGTCGTCAACATCATCACCGGAACGGGTGCCGATGTCGGCCAGCATATGAGCACGCACGCGCAAGTCGATATGGTGTCGTTCACCGGCTCCACGGGCGTGGGCAAGCTGACCATGGCCAATGCCGCGCAAACGCTGAAAAAAGTGTCGCTGGAGCTTGGCGGCAAAAATCCGCAAATCCTGTTCCCGGATGCGGATATGGATGCCTTTATCGATGCGGCTGTGTTCGGCGCATGGTTCAATGCGGGTGAATGCTGCAATGCCGGGTCGCGGCTGATCGTGCATCGCTCGATTGTCGATGAGATTGTCGAGCGGGTGGCCGATCTGTCGAAAAAGGTGATCGTTGGCGATCCGCTCGATGTCAGCACGCAGGTTGGCGCGATCATCACGCCGCAACATCTCGCCAAGGTCGGCGCCTATGTCGATCAGGCCAGAAAGGCGGGTGCCGCAATCGCCCATGGCGGCGATGTTCTGGATCTGGGCCTTGGCCAATATATGGGGCCGACCATCATTGCAGGCGTGAAGGCGGATATGGCCGTGGCGCGTGAGGAAGTGTTCGGGCCGGTTCTGTCGGTGCTTTCCTTCGATAGCGTGGATGAGGCAATCTCCATTGCCAATGCGGTCGATTACGGCTTGTCAGCAGGCGTGTGGAGCCGTGATTTCGACACCTGTATGAATATCGGCCGCAAGGTGCGGGCGGGCACTGTCTGGATGAACACCTTCATGGACGGCACGCCGGAACTGCCATTCGGCGGCTATCGCCAGTCGGGTCTGGGCCGCGAGCTGGGGCGGCATGCGGTGGAGGATTATACCGAAACCAAGACGCTCAACATGCATATCGGTGCGCGGACGGGCTGGTGGATGCCGCAAGCAAAGTAGGGAGTGACGGCTTTGGGAGGACAGCCGGATATAGTCATCATCGGATCGGGTATCGGCGGCGCAACCATGGCCGCGGGACTTGCTGCGTCAGGTGCCGACATTCTCATTCTGGAAGCGGGGGAGCGCTTGCCGGACAGGCCGGAAAACCGCGATCCACGCGCCATTTTCCAGCGCGGTTTCTTTCGTCCGCAAGAGTTCTGGTATGAGACCAATGGCGCGCCGTTCAACCCCGGCAATTATTACAATGTCGGCGGCAATTCCAAATTCTTCGGCGCGGTGCTGATCCGCTATCGGCGTGAGGATTTTGAGGAGCTTGCGCATCTGGAGGGCGTGTCCCCGGCGTGGCCCTTTGCCTATGACGTGCTGGAACCATGGTATTGCAAGGCGGAAGAACTGTTCCAGGTGCGCGGTGAACTGGGCGACGACCCGACTGAGCCGCATCACTCAAAGGTTTATCCTTATCCGGCTGTCCGCGATGAACGCCCGATTGCCGATGTGCGGGCGCGGCTGAAGAAGGCGGGCCTGCATCCGGCATCACTGCCGCTTGGCGTCGATATTGATCGTTGGCTTGCCAAGGCAAAAACGCCGTGGGATGCGCATCCCAATTGCGATGATGGCAAGATGGATGCGGAAAGCTGCCCGCTTGCGCAGGCGCTCCAATATCGCAATGTCCGGCTGGAAACCTCGGCGCGGGTGACGCGGCTGGAAGCTGGGCCCGGACGGCAAGGCGATCACTGCCGTGCATTATGTGAAGAATGGCGAAGTGTTGGTTCTGCGGCCGAAGCTGGTCATTCTTTCAGCGGGTGCGGTGCAGTCGGCGGCAATCCTGCTGCGTTCGGGGCTGGCGAACAGTTCCGATCAGGTTGGCCGCAATTTCATGAACCATAATTCCAGCGCGGTGATCGCTTTCGACCCACGCTATCGCAATGACAGCGTCTATCAGAAGACATTCGGCTTCAACGATTACTATCTGTCGGATGGGGCAGGCGGGCCACCGCTCGGCAATGTACAATTGCTGGGCCGTGTATCGGGCGCGATCCTGAAATCCAACATGCCCCGTGTGCCGGAATGGCTTTTGCACCGCATTGCCGGACACACGATCGATTTCTACGCGATGAGCGAAGACCTGCCCTCGCCGGAAAGCCGCGTGAGCGTGGATGGCGACCGCATCGTCCTGCATTGGGTGCGCACCAACTGGAAGGCGCATCTGATGCTGGTTGATAAGCTCAAATCAGCTCTCAGGCAGGCGGGTTTCCCGGTGGTGCTGTCGCGGGCGTTTGACCGGCGCACGCCGTCGCATCAATGCGGCACGGTGCGCATCGGCAATGATCCGGCGACAGCGCCGCTTGATCCCTGGTGCCGCGCCTACGACCACCCCAATCTCCATGTGGTCGATGCGTCGTTTCTGCCGACATCGGCGGCGGTCAATCCGGCGCTGACCATTGCCGCGCAGGCCTTGCGCGTCGCTGATCACATTCAAGCGGGGGTACTGGCATGAGCCGTCAAAGACCTGTGGCACTGGTGACTGGCGGGCGGCGCGGGATCGGGCTTGGCATCGCCCGCACGCTCGCCGCCAAGGGTTTCGATCTGGCGATCACCGACCGCGAGCGTGACGATGCCGTCATTCATGAATTGCGGGCGCTGGGCGGAAAGGTGGTCTTTCTTGAAAGCGATCTTGCAGCTGTTGGAAAACATGAGGCGACGGTTGCCGCGGTGATGAAGGAATTTGGCGGCATTGATTGTCTGGTCAACAATGCGGGCATGGGTTCGGTCGAGCGCGGCGATTTTCTGAGGCTGAAGCCTGAAAATTTTGACACGATCATGGATGTGAACCTGCGGGGCACGGTGTTTTTCACGCAGGCAGTCGTGAAAGCCATGCTGGCGGCAAATGAGGTGCAGTTTCCGCGCAGCATCATAACCATCAGCTCCGTTTCGTCCGTGATGACGTCGCCGGAACGGCTTGATTACTGCATCAGCAAGGCGGGGCTGACCGCCTTCGTGCAGGGGCTGGCGCTGCGGCTTGCCGAAGCGCGGATCGGCGTGTTCGAGGTGCGGCCCGGCATTATCCGCACGGATATGACGGCAAAGGTCGCAGAGCGTTATGACGGGCTGATTGAAGGTGGGTTAGTGCCGATGAAGCGCTGGGGCGAGGCGGGCGATGTCGGCGCGATTGTTGCCGGGCTTGCCGGTGGCGATTTCATCTTTGCGACGGGTTCGGCAATCAATGCCGATGGCGGCCTGTCGATTGCAAAACTGTAGAGGTAGGGCGATGGAATACGATTATATCATCGTGGGTGGCGGGCCTGCTGGTTGCGTTCTCGCCAATCGCTTGAGCGAAGATGCGTCCGTAAAAGTGCTGCTGCTGGAAGCGGGCGGAAGCGACTGGAATCCGCTGTTTCACATGCCTGCCGGTTTTGCCAAAATGACTAAGGGCGTGGCCAGCTGGGGTTTTGAAACCGTTCCGCAGAAGCACCTGAAAAACCGCGTGCTGCGCTATACGCAGGCGAAAGTCATCGGCGGCGGCTCCTCGATCAATGCGCAGATCTATACGCGCGGCAATGCCGCCGATTATGATCTGTGGGCGGGCGAGGATGGCTGCACCGGCTGGGACTATCGCCATGTGCTGCCCTATTTCAAACGCGCCGAAGACAATCAGCGTTTCAACGACGATTATCATTCCTATGGCGGGCCGCTTGGCGTTTCGATGCCTTCCGCACCGCTGCCGATCTGCGATGCCTATATCCGTGCGGGGCAGGAACTTGGGATTCCCTATAATCCGGATTTCAACGGGCGCGAGCAGGCGGGCGTCGGTTTTTATCAACTCACACAACGTGACCGCCGCCGCTCTTCGGCCTCGCTTGCCTATCTCGCGCCGATCAGGGATCGCAAAAATCTTACCGTGCGCATGAATGCGCAGGTAGCCAACATCGAGCTGGAAAAGACACTGGTCACCGGCGTCACGCTGATGAGCGGCGAGACCCTGCGGGCAGGCCGTGAGGTGATCGTTGCGTCCGGCGCGATCGGCTCGCCGAAACTCCTGCTGCAATCGGGCATCGGCCCTGCCGATCATCTGAAAAAGGTGGGCGTTGGCGTGAAGCACGATCTGCCCGGCGTGGGCGAAAACATGCAGGATCACCTCGACCTGTTTGTCATTGCCGAATGCACCGGCGATCATACCTATGACGGCGTGGCGAAACTGCACCGCACGCTTGGCGCGGGCCTGCAATATATATTGCTGCGCTCCGGCCCGGTGGCGTCGAGCCTGTTTGAAACCGGCGGCTTCTGGTATGCGGACCCGGATGCGCGCTCACCGGATATACAGTTTCATCTGGGGCTTGGTTCGGGCATCGAAGCCGGCGTCGAAAAGCTCAAGAATGCCGGCGTGACGCTCAATTCCGCCTATCTGCATCCGCGCTCGCGCGGAACGGTGCGGCTTGCTTCCAGCGATCCGGCTGCGGCGCCGCTGATCGATCCCAATTACTGGAGCGACCCGCATGATCGCAAAATGTCGCTGGAGGGCCTGAAGATCGCCCGCGAAATCATGCAGCAGGACGCACTGAAACCCTATGTCATGGCCGAGCGCCTGCCGGGGCCGAAAGTGGTCACCGATGATGACCTGTTCGATTATGCCTGCGCCAATGCCAAGACCGATCACCATCCGGTCGGCACCTGCAAGATGGGAACCGACGCGATGGCGGTTGTCGATCTCGATCTGAAAGTGCGCGGTCTCCAGGGCTTGCGGGTGTGCGACAGCTCGATCATGCCGCGCGTTCCTTCCTGCAACACCAATGCGCCGACCATCATGATCGGCGAAAAGTGCGCGGACATTATTCGCGGCCTCGACCCGCTGCCGCCGGTCGTCTTTTCCTGGGAGCGCAACGCACGCAGAGTGATCGGACGCTAGACCGAAACATCCTAAAGCGGAATCGCCATCCCGCTCCGGGTTTTTGACTGTTTTTCGCCGCAGGCGGTGCCCGCGTTGCGGAACGTCCAGTGAACTGATTTCCTCGCGTGGACGTTTCACAATTTTGCTGGAAATGCTCTAATCGTTTTCGACCGGCTCGAAGCGCAGATAGCCCACCACGCCCGAGCCTTTCCGGTTCGGGTTGTCGGATGGGTGGTTGACGCCATCACTCACCGCGACGGCCGCGAAATCGAATGGCGACACGCCTTCCAGACAGGCCGCGTTCACGCCGTACTGGCGCGGATTGGAGCGGCGCTGGTGGAAGGTGTAGATGCCGCATTTCGAGCAGAAATAGTGTTTCGCCACGCGGGTATTGAACTGATAGAGCGTCAGCGCATCCTCGCCTTCGAGAATTTCCAGCCCGTCCAGATCGGCCGAAACGGCGACGGCCCCGCGCATCCGGCAATAGGAGCAGGTGCAGCGCCGCGCGGAATGCAGGCCGTTGGATAATCTGACGCGAAAACGCACGGTGCCGCAGTGGCACGCGCCATTGGTTTCCTTGATATCGGGATTCATTTTCTCACCTCGCATTTGCACGAAGGCTATTTTGTTTTTTGCCGGTTTACCACTGCCGAAAACCGATTAAATTCGGTGCGGGAAATATATCCGGGAGGGAGTTGGCCATGGGTGAATTCGCAGTCGTGACGGGAGGCAGCACCGGCATCGGGAGGCATCTTGTCTCCGCCTTTGCGGAAGCGGGCTACACGGTGGCGTTCAGCTACAGGCACGACGACGAAGCTGCGCAATCGCTCGTGGAAGCCATTGAGGAGGCTGGCGGTCAGGCGCTGGGGCTCGGCTGCGATGTCGGACGGCGCGTCGAGGTCGAAAGCTTTTTCGACGAGGTTTGCGACTGGTTCGGCGATGCGCCGGACGTGCTGGTCAACAATGCGGGCATCCAGACCTGGGCGCCCTTGCTGGAACTTTCCGAAGAGGGGTGGGACGATGTCATCCGCACCAATCTGAAAGGCTGTTTCCTCAATACGCAGGCCGCTGCCAGGCGCATGGTGGAGGCGGACAAGGACGGCGCCATCGTCAATATCGGCTCCGGCTGCAACAAGCTCGCTTTTCCCAGGCTCGTTTCCTACACGGCATCGAAGGGCGGGATAGAGCAGTTCACCAAGGCTTCGGCGGTGGAGCTCGGGCCGCACGGCATCCGGGTGAATTGCGTTGCGCCGGGTGCGATCCTCAATGAGCGGACGGCCGAAGAGCAGCCCGACTATGCGGGCACCTGGGCCCGCATCACGCCGCTGCGCAGGGTGGGAACGCCGGAGGACATTTCCGGCCCTGTCCTGTTTTTTGCCTCCGACGCGGCACGGTTCGTCACCGGCCAGACCATCTGGGTCGATGGCGGCGTCTTCTCGCAGGCCAACTGGCCGTATGAGGGATAGCGCGGTTTTGGTTCCAGTCTGCAACGGGCGCATTTTGCGCTCAGACGAAGAGGAAAAACCACCATACCGGCGAACCAATAGATATGAAGCTGGCGGATGTACGGAGAGCGATTTAGGATCTGATCAGTCTGACTAACCTTGTACTGGGTCTTGAGTAAAAGGGGTGCCCTTTATGATGCTGCCATTATTGGCGTTTTCTGCATCGGAGCTTAAGCGTCGCTGATACTATTTCATTGAACCATTCAGCCCATGATCGATTTCTTTTCGCGTCGATAAGCATGTAGGCTTCGGCGACCTCAACAAATTCGTTTAGCTTCTCAGTTATTTTTCTCCTAGCGTTATAGTCATGCTGTGCTTGGTAGCTAAGTTGATAAATCTCGTTGAGAATAATGTTTACATCTTCTCCAAATAGAAAACGGCCTTTGGCAACGATCTCGTTTGGAAGAGAAGCTTCGTTTTCTGGTATCTCAGTCATTTGGAGGTAAATGCTAGCTAAGCGCCGGACATCCATAAAGACAGCAAACCGTTTATCAAAAATATCTAATATTATTTTGTCTCGAGCTGTGCGCCATTGTCGCCACGCAACATAAGCTACGTAAAGACCTATCAAAAGCGGACCGAGAGCCGCAACGATTCGAATGTAGTACGGCAGATCATTTCCCATCCTTCCCCCTTGTTCTTCTCAGAGAACTTGCAGAACAAGGCTGAAACGTCAAACCTTGTTGCGTCGATGTAGCATGATCCAGTGCGAACCTATGAAAGCGCTCACCATTCACTTGCAACATTGCACAAAATTAACGCTTGATTTCGGTGGTGATCCCGACAGGAATCGAACCTGTGACCTACAGATTAGGAATCTGTCGCTCTATCCTACTGAGCTACGGGACCAACCGATGCGCATTGTGCCGTTGATTCCGGCATCGTGAACGCTTTCAGACACATACTGTTTTTCAAGTCGGTCGCCAACCCCGCAAAAAGCGGGGAAGGCGGATTTATTCCGTTTCAGGCGGCAAGCGCCGTTTCCACCAATGATGCGAAATAGCTGACGCCATAGGGAATGGCGTCGTCGTTGAAGTCATAGGCCGGGTGGTGAAGGCCGGGCGTGTCGCCATTGCCGAGGAAGATATAGGCGCCGGGGCGCGCTTCCAGCATGTAGGAAAAATCTTCCGCCGCCATCATCGGCTCGACATTCTCGTCCACCTTGCCTTCGCCTGCAACCGAGCCTGCGACGCGGGCGGCAAACTCCGTCTGCGCATCGTGGTTGAAGGTGACCGGATAATTGTTCTTGTAGCGCACGGTGATTTCAGCGCCAGTGGCTGCTGCGATACCGGCGGCGGCTTCGCGGATGCGGCGTTCGGCAAAGGCGCGGGTTTCCTTCTTGAGCGTGCGCACCGTGCCGGAAAGCGTCGCCTTTTCCGGGATCACATTGTAAGCCTCGCCTGCGATGAACTTCGTCACCGAGATCACGAGCGAATCGAGCGGATCGGTATTGCGCGACACGATGCCCTGCAAGGCGATCATGAGCTGCGAACCGGCCAGGATCGGGTCGATGGTGCGGTGCGGCTGTGCCGCATGGCCGCCGCGCCCGCTGATGAAGAGATCGAATTCATCGGTCGCCGCCATGATCGGGCCTTTTCGCATCGCGAATTGTCCGACCGGCAGGCCCGGCATGTTGTGGACGCCATAGACTTCCGAAATGCTGAAACGGTCCATCACGCCGTCCTCGACCATAGCGAGGCCACCGGCGCCGCCTTCTTCGGCAGGCTGGAACAGAAGGGCCACCGAGCCGCGGAAATTGCGGGTCTCCGCCAGATATTGCGCCGCGCCGAGCAGCATGGAGGTGTGTCCGTCATGGCCGCAGGAATGCGCCTTGCCCGGATTTTGCGAGGCCCATTCCACGCCGCTCGTTTCAGTTATGGGCAGCGCATCCATGTCGGCGCGCAGGCCGATGGCGGGGCCGTCGCCGTGCCGTCCCTTTATGATGCCGACCACGCCGGTGCGGCCGACGCCGGTTTCCACATGATCGCAACCGAAGGAGGTGAGCTTTTCGGCGACAAATTTTGCGGTTTCGTGCACGTCATAGAGAAGTTCGGGATTCTGGTGCAGTTTTCGCCGCCATGCGGCAATTTCCGCTTGCGATTCAACGGCACGATTCAGCACTGGCATTTTTGGATGACTCCCCGGATTTGGCCGGAATGGACATGATTTGATCCTGCAAGGATATGACGTTTCGGTGAAAGCGGGCAATCCCTGTTTGCCTTTTCATCGCCACATGGCATAGATAAAGAAATCGTTAATCTCCCATTATGGCGCAATTCGAATCCGCAGAAGTCGCAAGCCGTTTCGATTGGAACTACGGAATGATGTCGAAATCACTGAAAATCTGGTTTGCAGCTGCGGGCCTTTCCGCTGTCGCACTGGCGTCTGCTGCGGCTAATCCCTCGATTGCAGTGGATGTGGCAACCGGCAAGGTCTATGCACAGCAGGATGCCTTCCAGCGCTGGTATCCCGCATCCCTGACCAAGATGATGACGGCCTATGTGGCATTCCGTGCGCTTCAGTCGGGGCAGATGACGCTCGAGTCGCCGGTGCGCATGACGGTCAATGCCGCCAAGGAGCCGCCGAGCAAGATGGGCTACAAGCCGGGATCGGTCATGACGCTCGATTCGGCGCTGAAGATCATGCTGGTGAAGTCGGCCAATGACGTTGCGGTCGCGGTTGCCGAAGCCGTGGGCGGCACCGAATCCGCCTTCGTGCAGCGCATGAATGCGGAAGCGCAGCGCATCGGCATGGTCGGCTCGCATTTCGCCAATCCGAACGGGCTGCACGATCCCCAGAATTACACGACGGCACGCGATCTGGCGGTTCTGGCCGTACAGCTTCGCCGTGAATTTCCGCAATATGCGCATTATTTCGCGACCGAGGCGATCGATCCGGGCGCAGGCAAGAAAGTGCAGGCCAATTACAACATCCTGCTTGGCCGTTATGACGGTGCGGATGGCATGAAGACCGGCTTCGTCTGCGCCTCCGGCTTCAATCTTGCAAGCTCGGCCACGCGCAATGGCCGCACCGTGCTGGCAATCGTTCTGGGCGCCGACCGGCAGGAAGCGCGCGCGGTTCAGGCCGCGCAGCTGATGACCGATGCTTTCCGCGCCAGTGCCGGCGGCGGCGCGACGCTGGCGACGCTGCGCCCGACGGGGGGCGGCAATCTCAATCAGGCCACCGATATGCGCAAGGCGATCTGCAGCCAGGAAGCGATGGCCGATCGCTGGGATGGCCGCGATGTCGAAGGCAAGTTGAAAATCAATTCGCCCTATATCCATGCGATGGATCGCGATCCGGTTCCGGTTCGCGTGGGCCTGGTGTCCGAACCGGGGCCGATCACCCGGCCGAGCCAGCTCGATATTTCGCAGGTTCCGGTGCCGATGCCGCGTCCGCAGCGTTCGGCGGGCGCCACGACCACCGCGATCAACTGATATGCCAAATCCCATTCCAGTTTCCGTGCTGACCGGCTTTCTCGGTTCAGGCAAGACGACGCTCCTCAACCGGCTCCTGAAGGATCCGGCGCTCAGCGACACGGCAGTCATCATCAACGAGTTCGGCGAGGTCAGCATCGATCATCTGCTGGTCGAGCAGGCCAGCGAAGGCGTGATCGAGCTTGCCGACGGGTGCCTGTGCTGCACGGTACGCGGCGAACTGGTGGATACGCTGGCCGACCTGATCGACCGGCTCCAGACCGGGCGCATCAAGGCGCTGAAGCGCGTCATCATCGAAACCACCGGCCTTGCCGATCCGGCGCCGGTGCTGCATTCGATCATGGGGCATCCGGTGCTCATGCAGGCTTTCAGGCTGGACGGGGTTGTGGCGACGGTGGATGCCGTCAACGGCATGGCGACGCTCGACAATCATGAGGAAGCCGTCAAGCAGGCGGCGATGGCCGACCGCATCGTGCTCACCAAGACCGATCTGCCGGAAGCGCAGGCAGGACTTGCGGCGTTGACCGCGCGTCTTCGTGCGCTCAATCCCGGCGCGGACATTCTGGAAGCCGGTGAACAGCGCACAGGCTATGCGGCGCTTTTCG
Source organism: Brucella intermedia LMG 3301 (assembly GCF_000182645.1). Taxonomy (NCBI): domain Bacteria; kingdom Pseudomonadati; phylum Pseudomonadota; class Alphaproteobacteria; order Hyphomicrobiales; family Brucellaceae; genus Brucella; species Brucella intermedia. The sequence goes on along the minus strand of NZ_ACQA01000001.1, from coordinate 2,429,635 downwards.
AATGCGGCCTCTATAATCCGGAAACGAAATCGGCCGATGTGCAGCGCTGGCTCAAGGCGGAAGCCTACGAGGGTGCGCATCATGACCATGATCATGTTTGCGGGCCGGATTGCGATCACGACCATCATCACCATGATCACCATCACGGGCACCATCATGGCCACCACCATCATAAGCACACGCATCATCATCACCACGACGATGCGATCCGGTCCTTCTCACTGCGTCACGATGCGCCGATCCCGCTCTCGACCTTCGACATGTTCCTCGATCTTCTGCGGTCGACGCATGGGGAAAAGCTTTTGCGGGTGAAGGGCATCGTGCAGATTGCCGAAGACCCGGATCGTCCGGTGGTCATCCACGGGGTGCAGAAGATTTTCCATCCGCCTGCACGCCTGCCGCAGTGGCCGCAGGACAAGCAGGAGACGCTTCTGGTGATGATCGTGAAGGATCTGCCGGAAACCTATGTGCGTGAGCTTTTCGATGCGTTTCTCGGACGTCCGGGCCTCGACCGGCCGGACCGGGCCGCGCTGACCGAAAATCCGCTGGCCATTCCGGGCTTTTCGCCCCGGAACTGATACTCACTTCCTGCGAATGAGAAAGCGGTGCAGCGGGCCTTCCCGCTCCTGCGTGATGAGGGCGTGGCCTTCCTGCGTGCAGAAATGCGGCACATCTATGCCTGACAGCGGATCGGTCGCTTCCACCCAGAGAAGCGCTCCGCTCGGCATTTTTTCCAGACGATTGCGGGTCTTCAAAACTGGAAGGGGGCATTTAAGCCCCCTCAGATCGTAGACAGGAATCTCCTCCTGCAAGGCGATCAATTCCCGATGATCTTCCACCACGGCTTCTTCGGTTCGGCGGCTGCGACAGGTGCCGCCTGTTCGACATTCTGCGCCACCGTGCTGGCGGTCGTCATTGACGAGATCTGGGGTGAGACTTGCGGTGAAACCTGTGGGGCAGCAGCCTGCGCTGCTGCCGGGTTCGGCTGCGGTGCGGGCACGGCTGCGGTCTGCGTCGCGGGCTGTGCCGGAACGGCGACCGGTTGCGGCGTTGCAGCAATGGCTGTCGGCTGCACGGACGGCGTTGCCGGGCGAATGTCGGGCGCACCGGCCTTTTCAGCCGAAGCAGGCGTAAGCGACGGCGGTTCGCGCGTTACCTTTTCGCCGCGCGCGCGGGCCGCAGACCATGCGGAGACGAGCTTGGCTTCGGCAATGCCCTGAATGGACGGTGCCGGTGCCTTCTGCGCAGCGCTGAAAGCGGACTGGTAGGTCTTTTCATAAGATGCATAGGACATGGCCTCGCCGCCAACCGAGGGCGGGCAGGCATCGGTCGGCGAAAGGGGCTGGCCGTCCGGCGTCGATACGTTGAAGACGTAGCGCTTCTCGCAGACGTCGACCTTCGGCGGAACCTTGGTGGTCTCGAAGGCGTCATAGCCCTGCTTCAGCATCTTCCAGAACGAATAATTCGGATCGCTCTTGTAGCGCGCCATGTTGGCGGCGGTCATGCGGAACGGAAACGCCTGGATTTGGAAGTCGCGCTGGCCGCCCTTGAAGGCGTCGCGACCGAAGGCGTAGATCTCGGCGACCTGCTCGTCGGTCATCGAATAGCAGCCCGACGAGGAACATGCGCCGTGCACCATCAGGTGCTGGCCGGTGCGGCCATTGGCGCGGTCATAGGCGTTGGGAAAGCCGATGTTGAAAGCCAGGTAATAGTTCGAGTTGGGGTTCATCTGGGCGGGACGGACGGTGTAGAAACCTTCCGGCGCCTGACGGTCGCCCTCGATATATTTCGGGCCGAGCTTGCCCGACCATTTGCAGATTTCGTAGGAAGCGATCTGGTCGTATTTGCCGTTGTTCTTCTGCTTCCAGACTTCGAGCACGCCTTCTTCCTTGAAGATGCGCACCATGATCGGCGAGGTGCGGGTCATGCCCTTCGCCTTCATCTTGGCAACGACCTTTTCGGGAAGCGGCTTTTCGGCCCGCAGACTAAGGTCGGATACGGACGAACCCTGACAGCCCGCAAGAAGCGTGGTTGCCAGTAAGGAGCCTAGAATTGCGGTTCTGATCTTCATGTCGCATCAAGTCTGTTAGAGCTACGCCAGAGACTTTATGAGCAAAAGTCGATTTCCTGAAGGTCCGATCCTATAAATGAAACCTTACGGTATCGTTTATAAATCCTTGCCCAGATAGCTAAAACCCGGCGCGTCGGCAATATGGCCGAATTTGCAGCTTGATGCAAATGCGGGAGGCGCCTGGCCTCCCGTACGGTTTTTCACTTTGTCTTGAACCGCGCATCCTGTCCCGAAAACCGCGCCGAGTTTGCGGGATGCGCGCCAATTCCCGGCGTAAATCAGATATTGCGGCCGATTTCGAGGAACTTCTGGCGGCGCTCCTGCTTCAGCGTTTCGCCGTCGATATCCTTCATCGAACGCAGCGATGCGGTGATGATGTCGCCGGTGGCGTCGATCACGGCTTCCTTGCCGCGATGCGCGCCGCCCATCGGTTCGGGAATGATGCCGTCGATGACCTTGAGGTCGAACAGGTCCTGCGCGGTGATGCGCATGTTGGAAGCGGCATCCTTGGCGCGGGTCGAATCATGCCAGAGGATCGAGGCTGCACCTTCGGGCGAAATCACCGAATAGATCGAATGCTCGAGCATGTAGACACGGTTTGCGACGGCGATTGCAATCGCGCCGCCGGAGCCGCCTTCGCCGATGATGATCGAGATGACCGGAACGCGCAGCTTGAGGCACTCCGCCGTCGAGCGGGCGATGGCTTCCGCCTGGCCGCGTTCCTCGGCGCTGACGCCGGGATAGGCGCCCGCAGTATCCACGAAGGTGATGAGCGGCAACTGGAAGCGGTCGGCCATTTCCATGATGCGGACGGCCTTGCGGTAGCCTTCCGGGCGGGCCGAGCCGAAATTGTGCTTGAGACGGGTCTTGGTGTCGGAACCCTTTTCCTGCCCGATGATGGCGACGGGCTGACCGTTGAAGCGGCCGAAACCGGCCTGGAGGGCTTCGTCATTGGCGAACTTGCGGTCGCCGGCAAGCGGCGTGAATTCGGTGAACAGCCGGTCGATATATTCCAGGCAGTGCGGGCGGTCCGGATGGCGGGCGATCTGCGCCTTCTGCCACGGGGTCAGCTTGCGATAGATGTCCTTCAGCGCATCCGCCGAACGCTTCTCGAGGCGACGAATCTCGTCGCTCATCTCGACGCTGCCCTGTTCCTGCGCGAGCTTCTTCAGCTCGAGAATCTGGCCTTCAAGGTCGGCGACGGGTTTTTCAAAATCGAGATAATTGTACATCGGGCCTGACTGTTCGTGCGTTTTACAAAGGGACGTGCCGCTCTATGACCAGCCTGAAAAAGGCTGTTTTACGGCGCCTTACATATTCACTACTGGCTCATCTTGCAAATTTTCGGTTTTCTCATAACCGTAGAGCGGCTAATCGGCAAGCGGATGATGCTCGCTGACAAGCTTATGCAGTCTTTCCTCAAGCACATGCGTATAGATTTGCGTCGTTGAAATGTCGGCATGGCCGAGCAATTGCTGCACGGTGCGCAGGTCAGCGCCGTTCTGCAGCAGGTGGCTGGCAAAGGCGTGGCGAAGCACGTGCGGCGAGACGGCAGAGGCCGACAATCCCGCGCGCGCGGCAAGGCCCTTCAACTCGCGGGCAAAAACCTGGCGCGCCAGATGGCCGCTTTCGGAGAATGCCGGGAACAGCCAGGGATTGTCATCGCTGCCGGGCAGGGAATCCCGCAAGGCGAGAAAGCGCTGCAAGGCTTCACGCGCCTTGGGCGAAAGCGGAACCATGCGTTCCTTGGAACCCTTGCCGCGCACCAGCAGAAAACGGTGATCGGTGCGGGCGACGGTGACGGGCAGGCCCACGAGTTCCGAAACCCGAAGCCCCGTCGCATAAAGCGTTTCAAGAAGCGCATGAAGGCGCAAGGCCCGGAGCCGGTCGGAAGTGAGATCAGCCGGTCCGCCGGGCTCATCGGCTTCAAGCACTGCCCGGTCGAGAAGCCGCGTCACGTTTTCGACGCTCATGATCTTCGGCAGCGGCTTTTGCTTTTTCGGCGCATCGACGGTGCCGGTCGGATCGTCTTGCCGGTAGCCTTCCGAATAGAGAAAGCGGAAGAATTGGCGCAGCGCTGACAGGCGCCTTGCCTGCGAGGTCGCGGCAAAACCTTCCGCGGCCATGGCATCGATGGCGCTGCGGACATGGTCCGCGCCGGCCTCGGCAAGATTGACGCCGCGCGCCGCCATGGCTTCCGCCACCGCTTCAAGGTCGCGCCGGTAGGATTCAAGCGTATTGCGGGCAGCACCCCGTTCGGCGCTCATCATTTCCAGAAAGTTTTCGATCGCCAGCGATGCGCGCATCCTCACTCCTGCGGTGCCTGGGGCGGTTCGGGGGCCGTGTCGGCAGTTTCCGCCGGATCGGGCGCGGCCACGGGAGGTGCAATCGTCACCGGCTTCAGCTTCGAGGCCGGTATTTCGACGGTGATCTCGCGCGTGTCGGGCTCCACGAAATTGGCAAGCGCGTACATCGCGCCATAGACGATGGCGGCGACCAGAGCGAGAAAAAGGACAAGGCGCGTCAGCGTTGGCATGCATCACTTATGCTGCGGCATTTGGACGAAAGCAAGGACGGCGACGAAGGGAACCCGCGCGCACCATCTTGCAAAAAAGCCGTGCTTGCGGCCCCGCGCGCCTCCAAAACCAATCAAAGCGATTGACGTCGAACCGTTTTTCATGTGGAACCGGAACAAATGGACGAGGACAATGAGCAGCACGGCAAAACAAAACAATCTACATGAGAAAGCGGAACTGATCCGCGATCTGCTCGGTTCGAAAGTCGTGGTGCTTGTGGGGCTGATGGGCGCGGGCAAATCCACCGTCGGGCGCAAGGCGGCGAGCCTTCTCGGCCTGCCGTTTCGCGATGCCGATACGGAGATCGAAGCGGTTTCGCGCATGACCGTCCCCGAACTGTTCGAAGCCTATGGCGAGGTGGAGTTCCGCGATCTGGAACGCCGCGTCATCATGCGCCTGCTCGAAGACGGGCCGATGGTTCTGGCAACCGGCGGCGGAGCCTATATGAACGCCGAAACGCGCGCGGCAATCGCGCGTGCAGGCGTTTCCATCTGGCTCAATGCGGAAATCGATATTCTTATGGAGCGCGTATCGCGCCGCCAGAACCGCCCGCTTTTGAAGAACAGCGATCCGCGCGGTGTCATGCTGCGGCTGATGAACGAGCGCTATCCGGTCTATGCGCTGGCCGATCTCCAGCTCATGACGCGTGACGACAAGAAGGAAGTGATCGCCGCCGAACTGCTCGATGTTCTGGCCGGTCATCTCGAAGGATTAGAGGCTTAACGGCTGCCTGCCTCGCTATATGTATCGGAGACTATGCATGAACGCGCCTTCCATCGCCGGTGTCACCACCGTTCCCGTGTCGCTTGGCGACCGTTCCTACGACATATTGATCGGCAAGGGACTGGTTGACCGGGCGGGCGAGGAACTGGCGAAGCGTCTGAAAGGCGTGCGCGTGGCGGTGGTGACGGACGAGAATGTCGCGAGAGCGCATCTGGAGCGCCTCACCGAAAGCTTCGTCAGGGCCGGTATCGATGTAACGCCGGTGATCGTTGCGCCGGGCGAGAAATCCAAGTCATTCGGCACGCTTGAAACGGTCACCAATGCCGTGCTGGCGGCGCGGCTGGAACGCGGCGATGCGGTCGTGGCTTTCGGCGGCGGCGTGGTTGGCGACCTGTCCGGTTTCGTTGCCGGTATCGTTCGGCGCGGCATGAATTTCGTGCAGATGCCGACCTCGCTCCTGTCGCAGGTCGATTCCTCGGTCGGCGGCAAGACGGGGATCAACACGGCGCACGGCAAGAACCTCGTCGGCGTCTTCTATCAGCCGCAACTGGGTTCTGGCCGATACGGAAGTCCTCGATACGCTGAGCCCGCGCGAGTTCCGCGCCGGTTATGCGGAGGTCGCGAAATATGGCCTGATCGACCGCCCTGACTTCTTCGAATGGCTGGAACGGAACTGGCAGGAGGTTTTCTCCGGCGGCGCGGCGCGGACGCAAGCCATCGCCGAATCCTGCCGCTGCAAGGCGGCTGTCGTTGCGCGCGACGAGCGCGAGACCGGCGACCGGGCGCTGCTCAATCTCGGCCATACTTTCGGCCACGCGCTGGAAACGGCGACGGGCTACGATTCAACCCGCCTCGTGCATGGCGAAGGTGTCGCCATCGGCATGGCGCTGGCCCATCGCTTCTCCGTCAAGATGAATCTGTGCGGCATCGAGGATGCGGAGCGCGTCGAGAGGCATCTGAAAGCCGTCGGCCTGCCATACCGCCTGTCGGATGTGCCAGGCGGCTTGCCGTCTGCGGAAAAACTGATGGATTATATTGCGCAGGACAAGAAAGTGGCGCGCGGCGCGCTCACCTTCATCCTGACACGCGGTATCGGCCAGTCCTTCATTGCCAAGGATGTTCCGCCGGCAGCCGTGCTGGAATTTTTGAAAGACCGTCTGGTGGACTAAATTCGACATTTGAATGCCGCCTGAATGCGATGCTGTTTCAAAGGTCAAATTCGAAAATCCACTAGATACGAAGCAAGAGGACAAGGCGAATGGCTTTCGAGCTCTGGGTTCTGTGCGGCATTATCCTGCTCTGCGTCATTCTTTCCGGATTCTTTTCAGGCTCCGAAACGGCGCTGACGGCGGCATCGCGGGCCAGAATGCTCACGCTCGAGCATAATGGCGACGAGCGCGCGGGACTGGTCCAGCGGCTCATCAGCCGTCGCGACCGCTTGATCGGCGTGCTTCTGATCGGCAACAACCTCGCCAATATTCTGGCCTCCTCGATTGCCACCAGCATTTTCCTCAACCTGTTCGGCGATGCGGGCGTCGCCTATGCGACGCTCGCGATGACGGTCATTCTGGTCATCTTCGCTGAAGTGCTGCCGAAATCCTGGGCGATCTCCGGTCCCGACCGGTTTTCGCTTGTCGTTGCGCGCAGCGTTTCGCTGGTGGTGCTGATCCTCGGGCCGGTTTCTGCCGCAGTGAACTGGATCGTGCGCGCGATCCTGAGGCTCTGCGGCGTCAATCTTGCCGCGGGCCGGTCCATGTTGAGCCCGCAGGAGGAATTGCGCGGCGCGGTCGAGGTGCTGCATCGCGACAAGTCGCTCATCAAGGAAGACCGCGATCAGCTTGGCGGCCTCCTCGACCTCAAGGAGCTGGAAGTCAGCGACGTGATGGTGCACCGGACCTCGATGGGCACCGTCAATGCCGATGCCGCGGCGGAAGAGATCGTGCGCGATATTCTGGCCAGCCCGCACACGCGCATGCCGCTCTGGCGCGACGATATCGACAATATCGTCGGCATCATCCATACCAAGGACCTGTTGCGCGCACTTTACGACGTCGACAATGATTTCACCCGCATCGACATCATGAAGGTCGCGCGCAAGCCGTGGTTCGTGCCCGACACAACGACATTGCAGGACCAGCTCGACGCTTTTCTCCGCCGCAAGGCCCACATTGCCATCGTTGTCGACGAATATGGCGATGTGCAGGGCTTGGTGACGCTCGAGGATATCCTGGAGGAAATCGTCGGCGATATTGCCGACGAGCACGATATCGACATGCAGGGCGTTCGTCTGCAGCCTGACGGTTCGGTGATCGTCGACGGCTCGCTGCCGATTCGCGATATCAACCGCGCGCTCGACTGGCACCTGCCGGATGAGGAGGCGACCACAATCGCCGGTCTGGTCATTCATGAGACGCAGACAATCCCGGAAGTGAAGCAGGCCTTCACCTTTTACGGGAAACGCTTTTCTGTGCTCAAGAAGGAAAGGAACCGCCTGACGCGGTTGCGCATCGTGCCGCTCGACGCCGATGGAAAACCGGCCCCCATCGTCGCGGCGGTGCCGCGCCGATAGAAGACGAAATGGCAGCAGGAAGACAGTAATAACAAATATTACTAATAAACGCTGGTCGTGCTCTATTTAAGCATAGAATATTTCATTTGAAATAGCGCCGGATTTATGTATTACTAGGGTTGTATTGCGGCAGGCATGTTCATCTATAAGCATGCGATACCGTTCATTGTAGATAGCTTATGTTCTGATACGAAAACTGCGGAGAAATTTCATATCACATGCTTTATAATGAGATAGATACAGCCTTCTCTATTTGTGCCAACATCGGATGCTATTCTGAAATTGCTTTTCTCCGCGAAGTTCGATCGATTTGATCGCATGGCATTGGATGCATAGCAAAAGCGCCCGAAAGGGCGCTTTGCATGTTTTGGGGCGGGCTCTGGATAGCCTGTTTCCTGATAGGGCTCAGCGATAAGTTGCCCTCCCGGTCCCGGCTGCTAGGCACAGCCGAAGGGTCCGGCTCCAGAGTATTTCCGTTTCGATTGAAACGCGGAGATGCTCCATCCGACCGGCTTTGCGCCTGGCTTTACCCGAAACGATTTCCGCTTTCGGAAGACATGCCCTGTTCCGAAAAATCTTCAGCGCCGCGTTGCTTCCCCGGGGGCGGAAGGCTCAAGCGCCAGCGCGTGGACGCCGCTCTCCAGTTCTTCCTTCAACAGCGCGTTGATGGCGCGGTGGCGCTCGATGCGACTCATTCCGGCAAAGGCGTCGGCAACGATGCGGATGCGGAAATGCGTTTCGCCGGTGCCGTCATAGACTTCATGATGACCGCGATCCTCATGGTGATGGCCGGCGTGGAGGTGGCTTTCGTTAATGACTTCAAGGCGCTGGGGAGCGAAAGCCGTGGTCAGTTTCGCTTCCATCGCGCTTTGTTTGCTATTGTGAATGGACATTTGAGCCACTTCTCCCCATATAGACGCTGTGCCTCATATAACGCTGCTTCGGCGGCAAAGGTGGGGCAAATCCGCACAGGAAAGCACTCCGCTTCAAAATTTCGCCCAGTTGAAATGGCCAAAAGCCCGACCGGACGAAATGTCAATTCTTGTTCAGCAACTGATAATCCGCATAATTCGATTCGATGACAACGAACTCAAAATTTTTCGACAGTATCCGCATCAAGCCCAAGAAGACCGCGGAAGCGAAGTCTTCAGCACCCTGCTGCCAGTGGGATGGTTGCGACAAGCCGGGCACGCATCGCGCGCCCTGTGGGGCGGATGCGTGAAGGCGAATATTTCCGCTTCTGCATCGACCATGTGCGGGAATATAACAAGAATTTCAATTACTTCTCCGGTCTTTCCGATGGCGACATCGCGAAATTCCAGAAGGATGCGATCACCGGCCACCGCCCGACCTGGTCGACGACGGCGAATTCCACCGCCAAGGCGCGCACCTCGCCCGACGTGGCCAAGATGCGGTCAGGTTCGGCCTCCTATCACAACCGCATCCGCGATCCCTTCAATCTTTTCAAGGAAGCGAAGGGACATGCGCCGGGCCAGAAGGCGCAGCGCAAACCCCGCACGCTGGAAATAAAGGCGCTGGCCACCCTCGGTCTTGAACCAAATTCGACTGGCGATAAGATCAAGGCGCGCTATAAAGAGTTGGTAAAGCAGCACCATCCGGATGCGAATGGTGGTGATCGCGGATCGGAAGAGAGATTTCGCGATGTTATTCAGGCTTATCAATTGCTCAAGCAGGCAGGTTTTTGCTAAAGCCTGTTTGGGACTGAAAGCTGACTATGGAGCGGTCGCCGACGGCTCCGACGGACATTCTTCTGCCGCGCCAAGGCGTGGATGCAAGCACGGATGCCCGCAACGAATTACGGAAGGGGCATACCGTCCGGCTCGCCGGAAAAACATGCCCGCGGATGAAAGTTGCCGGTCGGCAGCTTGCCGGTATTAATTCGCGGCCGGTCGCTGCCTGCCGCTCTGGAGGCATGATGAACAAGGTTGAGCGGGATATAGCCAATTTGCCGGATACGACGGTTTCGGTGCGCGAAGTGTTCGGGATCGATTCCGACATGACGGTGCCGGCCTATGCGGCAGGCGATTCCTATGTGCCGGAGCTTGATCCGGATTATCTTTTCGACCGTCAGACGACGCTCGCGATCCTCGCAGGCTTTGCCTATAACCGTCGCGTGATGGTTTCGGGCTATCACGGCACCGGCAAGTCGACCCATATCGAGCAGGTCGCGGCCCGCCTCAACTGGCCTTGCGTGCGCGTCAACCTCGACAGCCATGTCAGCCGTATCGATCTCGTCGGCAAGGACGCCATCGTGGTCAAGGAAGGCGTGCAGGTCACCGAATTCAAGGACGGCATCCTGCCCTGGGCCTATCAGCACAATGTGGCGCTGGTGTTCGACGAATACGACGCCGGCCGCCCTGACGTGATGTTCGTCATCCAGCGCGTTCTGGAATCCTCCGGCCGCCTGACGCTTCTCGACCAGAGCCGCGTCATCCGTCCGCACCCGGCATTCCGCCTGTTCGCGACCGCCAACACCGTCGGTCTCGGCGACACGACCGGCCTTTATCACGGCACCCAGCAGATCAACCAGGCGCAGATGGACCGCTGGTCCATCGTGACGACGCTGAACTATCTGCCGCACGACAATGAAGTGAACATCGTTCTCGCCAAGGCCAAGCATTACCAGAATGCCGAAGGCCGCGAGATCGTGAACAAGATGGTGCGCGTGGCCGACATGACCCGTCAGGCCTTCATCAATGGCGATCTCTCGACCGTCATGAGCCCGCGCACGGTCATCACCTGGGCCGAAAATGCCGCGATCTTCAACGATGTCGGCTTTGCATTCCGCCTGACCTTCCTCAACAAGTGCGACGAGCTGGAACGCGCGACCGTGGCTGAGTTCTATCAGCGTGCTTTCGGCGTTGAACTGCCGGAATCGGCGGCCAACATCGTTCTCGCTTGATGCGGAGGAAGCCTGCCGCCCGATCATCCGGCGGCAGTGCACTGTCTGGTGCGGGGGCGATGAGCTTCGCCCTTGCTTGAAAGCGAAGTCAGGATAGGCATATGTCGGGCCAGAAGTCAGGAATAGGCGATAATTCGCGCGAGCGTAAACCGGGACCGGTGGATTCCGAACCGTTCAAGCGTGCGATAACGGCTTGCGTCCGCGCCATTTCCGGCGAGCATGAGCTGGAAGTGGCGTTTACCAACGACCGCCCGGCCCTGAGCGCCAATCGTGCCCGCCTTCCCGACCTGCCGAAACGTCCGACCGCGCATGATATTGCCGTCACGCGCGGCCTTGGCGATTCCATGGCGCTGCGCCAGGCGCGCCATAACCCACGCATTCATGCGAGCCTTGCTCCAGAAGGAAAGCAGGCGCGCGCCATTTACGATGCTGTGGAGCAGGCGCGTGTTGAAGCCATCGGCGCGCGCGCCATGGCGGGCATGGCGGACAATCTTTCCACCATGCTTGCGGATAAATATTCGAAAGCCAATTTCTCCACCGTCACCGAGAGGGAAGATGCGCCGCTCGAGGAAGCCGTGTCGCTTCTGCTGCGTGAGAAGCTGACCGGGCGGGCCGCCCCTGCGGAAGCTGGGCAGGTGCTGGAACTGTGGCGCGACTGGATCGAACAGAAGGCTGCAGCCGACATTGCGCGGCTTGGCGACAATCTCGAAGACCAGCAGGCCTTTGCGCGCACGGTGCGCGACATGCTCGCTTCCATGGACATGGCGGAAGAGCTGTCGCAGGAAGAACCGAGCGACGAAGAAGAACAGAACGACGAACAGACGCCGGATTCCGACGAGAACGAGGAAGGCGGCGACGAGAGCCAGGAAGGTTCCGATTCGGCTGAAAGCGAGGAATCCGACAGTTCGAGCGATGAAGGCGAGCAGGGCGAAATGGATGCCGCCGACGCTTCCGCCGACGACATGGACGACAGCGAGGATATCGACGCGGAAACGCCGGGCGATACACGCCGTCCGAACCAGCCTTTCGCCAATTTTGCCGAGCATGTCGATTACAAGGTCTTCACGCGCGAGTTCGATGAAGAGGTCGAAGCGACCGATCTTTGTGACGAGGCGGAACTCGATCGTCTGCGCGGTTTCCTCGACAAGCAGCTTGCCAATCTGCAGGGCGTGGTGGGGCGTCTCGCCAACCGCCTGCAGCGCCGCCTGATGGCGCAGCAGAACCGCTCGTGGGATTTCGATCTGGAAGAGGGCTATCTCGATTCGGCGCGTCTGGTGCGTATCGTCATCGACCCGACGCAGCCGCTTTCCTACAAGCAGGAGCGCGATACGGATTTCCGCGATACGGTCGTCACGCTGGTGCTGGACAATTCCGGCTCCATGCGCGGTCGCCCGATCACGGTTGCCGCGACCTGCGCGGATATTCTCGCCCGCACGCTGGAGCGTTGCGGCGTGAAGGTGGAAATCCTGGGCTTCACCACCAAGGCGTGGAAGGGCGGCCAGTCGCGCGAAGCGTGGCTTGGACGCGGCAAGCCCGCCAATCCAGGTCGCCTCAACGATCTGCGCCACATCGTCTACAAGAGCGCCGATGCGCCCTGGCGGCGCGCCCGGCGCAATCTCGGCCTGATGATGCGCGAAGGGCTGCTGAAGGAAAACATCGACGGCGAGGCGCTGATCTGGGCGCATCAGCGCCTGCTTGGACGGCCTGAACAGCGCAAGATCCTGATGATGATTTCGGATGGCGCGCCGGTCGACGACTCGACGCTTTCCGTCAATCCCGGCAACTATCTGGAGAGGCACCTGCGCGCCGTAATCGAGGAAATCGAAACGCGTTCGCCGGTGGAACTGATCGCCATCGGCATCGGCCATGACGTCACGCGCTATTATCAGCGCGCCGTCACCATCGTCGATGCGGAAGAACTGGCTGGCGCCATGACCGAACAGCTTGCCTCGCTTTTCGAGGAGCAGGGGGCCGCGGCTCCGGCCAAGGGCAGGCGCCGGGCTGGCAGAAGGTAAAGCAAAGGGGCTTGAAGTTCATTGTGATGCATTTCCGAACGCAAAGGCGCTTCACGCTTTTGCTGGAAATGCTTCAGGCGCCCTTTGTCATGCCTCTTCCGCCGTTGTCCGGCTCGGCGCATAAAGCGACGGGGCGAAGACGGCGAGGATTGCCCCATAGGGGATCAGCATAAGCGTCCCCATGATGACCTTCACAAAGAAGTCGCCAAAAGCCAGCGATGCCCAGAGCGGCACGCCGAGGCCGAGGAAGGACGCCGGTTCGGCAAGCGACGAATCGGGCATTCCCGTGAGCGTGTCGATCCACGCAAATCCGGCTGCGAAGGCAATCGAGAAGAACAGGACCGTATCGAGCACAGAGCCGAACATGGCGGCGGCAAAGGGCGCCTTCCACCAGGTCTTGCGGCGCAGGCGGTCGAAGACGGTGATGTCCATCAGCTGTGCGAAAAGAAAGGCCGAGCCCGAGGCAATCGCGATGCGCGGGGTTGCCAGCCAGATCGACATGACGACGCCCAGCACGAAACCGGCATAGACCACCTTGCGCGCGGCGGCAGGGCCGAAGCGGCGATTCGTCAGGTCATTGACCAGAAAGGCGACAGGATAGGTGAAGGCACCGTAGGTCAGAACTTCACCGAGGCCGAAATGCTGGAACGGATACTGGACGAGAATATTCGACGCGGCAACCGCCACGCACATGGCCAGTATCGCTGGCATAAGCCGGGAAAAAGTGGGTGTCTCGATTGACATTTTTTTATCCTGGGTGATGGAACCAGCAAAAAAGGCCGACGAGAGCCGGCCTTTTTTGTCAAATCATTTGGCCGAAAGCTTAGGCAGCGACTGCTTCAGCCTGCTTCTTTGCGATCTGACGCTTCAGCAGGCGAGCGCGCTGCGACAGTTCCTTGTCGTCGGACTTGACGAGGAACGCATCCAGACCGCCGCGATGTTCGACCGAACGCAGGGCGTTGGCGGAAACGCGCAGACGATAGCTCTGGCCGAGGGTTTCGGACATCAGCGTAACATTGCAGAGGTTCGGCAGAAAGCGGCGACGCGTCTTGTTGTTCGCGTGGCTGACATTGTTGCCGTACTGGACCGACTTGCCGGTCAATTCACAAGCGCGGGACATTTTGGTCTCACCTTCAATTACGTTCTTCAGGCCCCGACCCGAATGTCCGAATTCAAGCAATCAACGCAGTTTGATGCTGCTGGCGCGCGATCTCGGACAGGCGGCCTATTGGGAAAGTCGCGTTTCTATAGTGACAGCAGCCGTTGCAGTCAAGTGAGATTCCGTATCCATCGCGCAAAGACGCGGTTTTCCGGCTTCCGAACGGTCTTCACGAAAGCTTGCAATCATAACTTCGCCGGTTTTGCCTGTTGCACAGATACTGTATCGAAGAATCCCACGCAACTTTCTGGCGGTCCAATGTGGTTGAAAACCTTCATTGGAAAAGCAGGCGAAAGGAATGCCGAGTATGATCGAACCGTCGCATGTGTTGAAGCCCGTCCGGCACCGGCTGGCGCAGTATGGTGTGGCGGCTGCGGCAGGACTGGCCTTCGCGGGCCTGAGCTTGGGGGCACTGACGATGGCCAGCGGCGCGGCCCGGGCCGATGATCTTTACCGGACGGAATACGATATTTCCATTTTCGGGCTTTCCATTGCGCGGTCCGCCATAGAAACCACGGTCAATGGCGCGAATTACAACCTCAATGGCCGTTTCCTGACCTCCGGTCTGGCGCGGGTGTTCGACGATACGGACGGCACCGTGCACGTTACCGGCAGCGCCGTCGGCGGCAAGGTCGTGCCGAAGAGCTTCGATCTCGCCTACAAGCATGGCCGCAAGAACAAGAGCACCACGATCCGCTTCGCCAATGGCAATGTCGTGGCGGCGGAAAACCAGCCTCCGGTGAAAAAGCGCGACCCCTGGGTGGAAACATCGCCGCAGGATCTGCTGAGTGTCAGCGATCCGCTGAGCGCCCTCATGATTCCGGCCAAGAATGGCCGGGCAGTCTGCGATCGTTCGCTGAGCGTCTTCGACGGCCAGACGCGAGCCGAGATCAGGCTTTCCTTCAACGGCACCGAATCGTTCACGACCGATGGCTTTACCGGCGAATCGGTCATCTGCTCGGCGAAATTCATTCCGATTTCCGGTTATCAGAAGGGCAAGAAGGCCATCGATTACCTGAGCAATCGCAGCCGGATGACGATTTCCTTCGCATCGCTTGGCAATTCGGGCATCTATGCGCCCGTCGTGGCCCGGATCGGCACCCAGATCGGCACGCTCAAGATTCAGGCGACCCGTTTTTCAAAAGTGAATTGACCGACAGCCAGAGCATTTCCTGTTTTTCATGAATCGTTGGAAATGCTCTGTCTTTTGTTTTATCGCGCATCTCATCTGATCGAAGCAGGATCAGAAATCGGTCCAGTGGACTAATTTCCCTTTTCGGGATGCGCTCGAGTCCAATTAATGCTTCGGGTGCACGCATTCCTCGTGGTTTCCGAGAATCTCGATCACGCGGCACTGGTCGATGCGGCCATGCGCGGTGCATTCCAGCATGCGCTGCAACTCCGTCTTGAGCGAAAGCAGTTTGGCGATGCGATGCTCCACATCGCTGAGGCGCGCGCGTGCAATGGCGTCGGCTGCCGCGCATGACTGGTCGGGATTGTCCTGAAGATCGAGAAGCGTGCGGATCGCATCCACCTCAAACCCCAGATCGCGGGCATGGCGGATGAAGAGAAGCCGCTGGATGTCGCTCCGGTCATAGAGGCGGCGATTGCCGTCACTGCGCGGCGGAGAAGGCAGCAGGCCGATCTGCTCGTAATAACGGATGGTCGGCACTTTGACGCCGCTCGCCTTCGATGCTTCGCCGATGGGCACATTCGTGATCATTTTCCGCTTGCTCCTCTAGTCACTAGAGGATGTAGACCTTGCTCAAGACAATTCAAGAGCAGTCCTGAAAAGAGCAGATCATGAGTGAAACACTGAACCAGATTCGCTTTCGCATCGACGGTATGGATTGCGCGTCCTGCGCAGCCAAGATCGAAACTGCCGTGCGGCGCGTGCGCGGGATCAAGGATGTCTCCGTTTCGGTTGCGGGAGGCACGATGACCGTCAGCCATGATGGAACGGGCGATCTCGACAAGATTGCCGCCAAGGTTCGCAGCCTCGGATATGGTGCGGAGCCGGTCGCGTCGGAAAAAGCCCCGGCAAAGGGCGAACATTCGCACGATCATTCTCACCATGACCATGACCATGATCATGACCACGGGGCGTGCGGCGGCAGCCACGATCATGCGCATGATCATGGGCATGAGCACGATCAGGACGGCCACAGCGAGATTGCGGCAACGCCGGACAGTCTGCGCTTTCGGGTCGATGGCATGGATTGCGCATCCTGCGCGGCCAAGATCGATACCGCCGTGCGCCGCCTGCCCGGCGTGACGGACGTGTCTGTCTCCGTGACCAATGGCGCGATGAACGTCAATCATGACGGGACAGCAAGGAGCGATGAAATCGCCGCCAAGGTGACGGCTCTGGGCTACAGGACCACGCTTGCCGACACCGCTCCCGCTGCCAGCGGCGGCAGGGCTGCGCCAAAGGCAAGCGCGCCTGCAAAACCGCTGCCGTGGTGGCGCTCGAAGAAGGGCCAGATGATGCTGGCCTGCGGCGGCGGGCTGGTCGCCGCCTATATAGCCGGGCATCTCTACCCGGCGATCGAGCTGTGGGCTTTCACGGCGGCGATGCTGATCGGTCTCGTGCCGATTGCCAGGCGCGCCTATATGGCGGCGATCAACGGTACGCCATTTTCCATCGAGATGCTGATGACGATTGCCGCCATAGGTGCCATGTTCATTGGCGCGACCGAGGAAGCGGCAGCCGTCGTGTTTCTGTTCCTGGTCGGCGAGCTTCTGGAAGGGGTGGCCGCCGGAAAGGCGCGCGCCAGCATCCAGTCGCTCACCGCGCTGGTGCCGAAGACTGCGTTTCTCGAGAAGAACGGGACGACTTCGGAAGTTGCGGCTGACAGCCTGGCGGTTGGCGATGTGATTTCCGTGCGCCCCGGCGACCGCATGCCTGCCGATGGTGAAATCCTCACGGGTGAAAGCGCGGTCGATGAAGCGCCCGTCACTGGTGAAAGCACGCCGGTCGGCAAGGCTGAAGGCGACACGGTTTTTGCCGGCACGATCAATGGCGACGGCGTACTGCGGGTGCGGGTCACGGCTGCCGCGCAGGATAACACCATCGCCCGCGTCGTGCGGCTGGTCGAGGAAGCGCAGGAAGCCAAGGCGCCGACCGAGCGTTTCATCAATCGTTTTTCGACCTATTACACGCCGGGCGTGGTTGTGGTGGCGGCGCTCGTCGCCATCCTGCCGCCGCTTCTTGCGGGCGGCGACTGGAACGAATGGATCTACAAGGGACTTGCGATCCTCCTGATCGGTTGCCCCTGCGCGCTGGTCATTTCCACGCCTGCGGCAATTGCAGCCGCGCTCTCGTCGGGCGCCCGGCGCGGTCTTCTGATGAAGGGTGGCGCGGTGCTGGAAACCATCGGCAAGATCACGGCGGCGTGCTTCGACAAGACTGGCACGCTGACCGAAGGCAAGCCGAAGGTGACCGATGTGCTGGCGGGCGACCTGCCCGAAGATGAAGTGCTGCGTCTTGCCGCGTCGCTGGATGCGGGCTCAAGCCACCCGCTGGCGCTGGCGATTGTCGGTGCCGCAGAACAGCGCGGGCTGAAACTTGCCCCGGTGACGGGAGGAAAGGCCCATGGCGGCAAGGGCGTGTCGGGCATGGTGGGCGAGAAGGACCTGTTTCTGGGTTCCCGTCGCGCCGCCGATGATATTGCGGCTATTCCGGATGCGCTGGCCAACCGCATTGCCGCCTGCAACGACGAAGGCAAGACGGTTTCTGTGCTGGTTGCCAATGGCAGGATCGCCGGTGCAATCGCCATGCGCGACGAACCGCGCGCCGATGCCATTGCCGGTTTGCAGGAATTGAAAGCGGCCAATATTCGCACCGTCATGCTGACCGGCGACAATCGCCGCACGGCGGAAGCCATCGGGCGCGATCTCGGGATCGAGGTGCGGGCCGAGCTTCTGCCGCAAGACAAGCAGCGTATTGTTGGCGAATTGCGCAAGGAAGGGCTGATCGTCGCCAAGATTGGCGACGGCATCAACGACGCGCCAGCGCTTGCCGCCGCCGATGTCGGCATCGCCATGGGCGGCGGCACCGATGTGGCGCTGGAAACGGCGGACGCCGCCGTCCTGCACGGTCGGGTTGGCGATGTGGAGGAAATGGTCGACCTTTCCAAGCGGACCATGCGCAATATCCATCAAAACATTGCCATAGCGCTTGGATTGAAGGCTGTCTTTCTGGTGACCACGGTGCTGGGCATCACCGGCCTCTGGCCCGCCATTCTGGCCGATACGGGCGCGACCGTTCTTGTGACGATCAACGCATTGCGGCTTTTGAGGCAACCTGTGCGGTAAAATAGAGCATTTCCAGCAAAAGTGCGAAGCGTCTACGCGGAGAAATCAGTCCACTGGACTGATTTCTATTCCCGCTTCGATGCCGTGGATAATGCGATGAAGAAAATACTTAGAGCGGTTCCCACTGCTCTGTTTCAACTGGAAACGCTCCAGTTGCCTGCGCTCCGTCCCTCATCCTGAGGAGCGGCCCGAGAATTCGAGGGCCGCGTCTCGAAGGGTCCATCTCCGATCTTTCGAGACGGTATCCTTCGCAAGCTCAAGATACCTCCTCAAGATGAGGAGATTGGCAATCGCGGAAAACTTACTCGCCGATCAGGACGCGGATGCGCTCGCTATACTGCTTGCCGAAGGCGAGATGTTCGGGATTGATGTCCTTCAACTCGTCCACCAGCTGCGGCTCGCTCTCCGCATCAGCCGCCGCAAGGCTGCTCATCAGGGCGAAATAGCCCAGGATATAATCGCTGGGCGTTATGTTCTGGGCCTTGAGCACTTCCACGACCTGCGGGCGGGATTCGACGCTCTTCACCATCTTGTCGAAAGAAGGCGTGGCGTCCTGTCCTTCCTCTTCCGTCGCCGAAAGTTCCATGCCGCCCAGCTGTTCCTGCACCTTTTCCATGCGCGAGAGGAAATCTTCGCTCAGCTTGAAATTATTGATCTCGGCAGGCGTCTGCTTCGGTGCGACGTCGAGCAGCAGGTCATCGGCAAACGCGGCAGTCATCGAACCGGGCAGGGCGACAAGCGAGAGGCCGAGGAAAACGGCGCAGCCTGCAATCTTGAAACGGGATAACACCGTCATTCTTCTATCCTCGAACTGTGGAACGATTCGCGCTCAATACCATATGTCAGAACATATCCTTGCGCTTGCGGATTTCGGCAAACACGGCTTCGTCGGGCGCATCCTGCAAGCCGAGGCGGCTGCGAATGCCTGCATCGTGCCAGCGCAGGAAAGGGTTCGTCGCCATTTCAAGCGCGATGCTCGACGGCAATGTCATGCGATCGGCGGCACGCAGGCGCGCAATCTCTGCGGCACGCTCCTTGAGTGCGGAATTGGCCGGGTCGATGGTAAGGGCAAAGCGGGCATTGCTTTCGGTATATTCATGGCCGCAATAGACCGCCGTGTCGCCCGGAAGCGCAATCAGCTTCAGCAGCGACTGGAACATGGTGAGCGGCGTTCCCTCGAAAAGCCGCCCGCAACCGAGCGCGAACAGCGTGTCGCCCGTGAAGACGGCTTTCGCGTCGGGAATATAGTAGGAGATCTCGCCCGCCGTATGCCCCGGTGTGGCAATGGCCTTCACCCGGAAGAGACCGAAGGTGAACTCGTCGCCATCCTTCACGGTCCGGTCGATGCCCGGAATCTTCGTTTCCTCGGCCTTGGGACCGATGATGCCGACCCCGTATTTCGCCTTCAGCGCTTCATTGCCTTCCACATGGTCGAGGTGGTGATGGGTGGTGAAGATGAAGTCGAGTGTCCAGCCGCGCCGTTTCAGCGCCGCCTCGACAGCCGCCGCGTCGGGCGCATCGATGGAAGCGGTGAGCGCGCTTTGCGGATCGTGGATGAGGACGCCGTAATTGTCGCTGCGGCAGATGAACTGTTCGATTTCAAGCCGTGGTGCGATGTCGTTCATGGTGTCCGTCCTCCCGTTACGACGCGGTCTTGTTGTCTTCCGTCAGTGAATGCTTCTGGATAAGCGGCATTTGTAAAAGCGTGAAGACAACGGTGATGGGCATAATGCCCCAGACCTTGAACGATACCCAGGCATCGGTCGAAAAATTCCGCCAGACAAGTTCGTTGACCACGGCGAGGAAGATGAAGAACAGGCCCCAGCGCAGCGTCAGTTTTCTCCAGCCCTCGGCATCGAGACGGAAGGCAGAATCGAAGACATAGCCGAGCAGGGATTTGCCGAAGAAAAGCCCGCCCCAGCAGGATTGCGCCGAACAGCGTGTTGACGATGGTGGGCTTCATCTTGATGAAGGTGTCATTGTGCAGCCAGAGCGTCAGCGCGCCGAACACCAGCACAACAATGCCGGAGACGAGCGGCATGATGGGCAGCGTGCGCGTCATCGACCATGAAATGGCAAGCGCGATCACGGTTGCCGCCATGAAAAGGGCTGTCGCCAGAAAGATAGGCGCGCCGATGGACGCCAGCACCGGAAAGCGCTCGATCAGCATTTCACCGCGCGCATTGGCGAAGAAGAAGACCAGAAGCGGCCCCAGTTCCAGCGCCAGCTTCAGGAGCGGCGGGACTTCCCGGCGCTCGACTTCACTTTTCTGCGACGGGTCGCGCTCGAAAACGGGATGCTCCATCAGGCAACTCCTGCGATGGCGCGGGCAAAATCCTTGGCCGCAAAGGGTTCCAGATCGTCGACGCCTTCGCCGACGCCGATGAAATAGATCGGCAGTTTATGCTTGGCCGAAATGGCTACCAGAATGCCGCCGCGCGCGGTTCCGTCAAGCTTGGTCATGACGAGGCCGTTGACGCCCGCGATATTCTTGAAAATCTCGACCTGATTAAGCGCGTTCTGGCCGGTGGTGGCGTCGAGCGTCTGCAACACCGTATGCGGCGCTTCCGGGTCATGCTTGCCCAGAACGCGCACGATCTTGGCAAGCTCGTCCATCAGTTCGGCCTTGTTCTGCAAGCGTCCCGCCGTATCGATGATCAGCACATCGCTGCCCGCTTCCTTGGCCTTTTCCCATGCATCATAGGCAAGCCCCGCCGCGTCGGCGCCGAGCTTGGAGGAGACGACCGGCGAGCCGGTACGCTCGCCCCATATATGCAGTTGCTCGATCGCGGCTGCGCGGAACGTATCGCCTGCCGCGAGCATGACCTTGAGGCCGCCAGCGGTGAGCTTTGCCGCAAGCTTGCCGATGGTCGTCGTCTTGCCGGTGCCGTTGACGCCGACGACGAGGATCACATGCGGCTTGTGCGACAGGTCAAGTTCCAGCGGCTTTGCCACCGGGCCCAGAACCTTTTCGATTTCCGCGCCCATGATGGTGCGCACTTCCTCGCCCGTCACGTCCTTGCCGTAGCGCCCCGAGGCAAGCGCGTCGGTGACGCGCATGGCGGTTTCAAGCCCGAGATCGGCCTGGATCAGCACGTCTTCGAGATCCTGCAGCGTATCGTCATCGAGCTTGCGCTTGGTGAAAATGCCGCCGATGGATTCGCTGAGTGAATTCGATGAACGGAGCAGGCCGCGACGCAGCCGCTCGAACCAGGACAGCTTGGGTTCAGGCGCCGCCTCAACCGGCGCTTCTTCCTTGTGTTCCTCGACGGCCCTGGCGACCTTAACCTTCTTGGGCTTCACCGGCTCCGGCTGAGTTGCGGGTTCGACCGCTTCCTTTACTACAGCTGCATCAGGAGCTTTTGCGACTTCGGGCTGCTCGGGTTCGGAAACCGGTTCCGGCCCAGGCTCGACAACAGGCTCAACAACCGGTTCTGGCGCAGGTGCCTCGACCGCGATGGGTTCCATCACCGGAGGCTGTTCGATCGGGATTTCGATCTCGGCGACCGGATGTTCCGGTTTCGCCTTTTCCTCCTCAACCGTTTCAGAGGCAGGCTCTTCCATCGGCTCGGGCTCGTGGGCGATAACCGGCATTTCCCGTTCGGAAACGACCACTTCAACGGCGGTGTCTTGCGTTTCTTCAGGCGCTGCGGCGGTTTCAGGAGGTTCTGTTTCCAAAGCCGCTTCCACGGCATCGGGGGCCGGTTGTTCGACCGGTTTTTCCTCGACCTCCTTCTTGCCGAAGGAGAACATTTTCTTGATGAAACCCATTGCCATGAATTCTGATGCCCTTAAGCTTCAAGCCGCTTGCGGCTCTGCCTGACGGGTGAGGAGTTTTTCACCGTCATGGCCTGTCACGATACGTTCGATGATTTCGCCCGGTGCGCCGCCGTCGACCGATGCCAGCGTAAAGCCTTCCGTGCGGGCAATGCCTTCCTTCTCGACCAGAAGGCGCTGCATGGTGCCATTCAGCGCGCCAAGATGCTTTTTATAGGCACGGTCGCCTTCCGCGCGCAGGCGTGCCGCGCGTTCCTTGACGATTTCGCGCCGCACCTGCGGCATGCGGGCGGCAGGCGTGCCTTCGCGCGCGCTGTAGGGGAAGACGTGCAGGTGGGAGAGGCCGCATTCCTCGACGATTTTCAGCGAGTTCTGGAACATCTCCTCGGTTTCGGTCGGGAAACCGGCGATGATGTCAGCGCCGAAGACGATATCGGGACGAAGCCCGCGCACTGTTTCGCAGAAGCGGATCGAATCGTCGCGCAAGTGGCGGCGCTTCATGCGCTTCAGGATCATGTCGTCGCCCGCCTGCAGCGACAGGTGCAAATGCGGCATCAGCCGCTTTTCATTGGCAATCGCATCCATCAGATCGTCATCGGCCTCGATGGAATCGATGGAGGAAAGACGCAGGCGCTGCAAATCCGGCACCTGATTGAGAACAGTCTTCACCAATTTGCCGAGGCGCAGATTGCCGGGAAGATCGGGACCGTAGGAGGTCATGTCCACGCCGGTCAGCACCACTTCGGCATAGCCATTGCCGACGAGACGCTTGACCTGGTCCACCACAGCACCCATCGGAACCGAGCGGGAATTGCCGCGACCATAGGGAATAATGCAGAAGGTGCATCGATGGTCGCAGCCGTTCTGCACCTGCACGAAGGCGCGCGCGCGGCCCTCGATGGCATCGACCATATGGCTTGCGGTTTCGCGCACTTCCATGATGTCGTTGACGCGTACTTTCTCGAACTGATTGACGCCGAAATCCGGCAGCATCCGGTAGGAGTTGGATTTGAGCTTTTCCTCATTGCCGAGAATGAGGTCCACTTCATCCATGGCGGCGAAATTGTCCGCTTCCGTCTGCGCAGCGCAGCCGGTGACGATGATGCGCGCTTCCGGATTTTCACGGCGTGCCTTGCGGATCGCCTGACGCGCCTGACGCACGGCTTCCGCCGTCACGGCGCAGGTATTGAAGATGATCGCCCCGTCCTTCAACTCGCCCAGTCCGGCGGCGTCGGCTTCGCGCTTCATCACCTCCGATTCATAGGTGTTGAGGCGGCATCCGAATGTGACGACTTCCACCGACATCAGGCTGCACCCCTGTCAGATGGCTTGTGAGACTGGGCGTCGCGGCTCCATTCACCGGTTGCCGGATCGAAAATGCCGGAAAACTCCCATTCGGCCGGCCCGGTCATGATGACGTGATCGTCGTCACGCCATTCGATCAGGAGAGGACCGCCCGGAACATTGACGGTGACAGTTCGCCCCGTGCGGCGCGTGCGCGCTGCGGAGACGGCTGCGGCGCAGGCGGCGGAACCGCAGGCGCGGGTGAGGCCCGCGCCACGCTCCCATGTGCGCAGGTTCATCGTCTCGGGCGATGTGACCTCGGCAATGGAGATATTGGCGCGTTCCGGGAAGATCGGATGATGTTCCAGAAGCGGTCCGAACTTTTCCAGCTCATAGGACCAGACATCGCGGTCGACCCAGAATATGGCGTGCGGATTGCCCATGGATGCAACCGACGGCGAATGCAGCACCGGCGCGTCGATGGGGCCGACCTGCAGTTCGATCATGCGCGTATCGCGAAACTCTTCGGCAAGCGGAATGTCCTGCCAGTCGAAGCGCGGCTTGCCCATGTCGACCGAAATCAGGCCATCTTCGTGTTCTGTTGCGGTCAGAATTCCGGCGCGGGTCTCGAAGGTGAAGGCCTGCCTGCCCGTTTCGGCGGCCAGCGCCTGCACCACGCAGCGCGTGCCATTGCCGCAAGCCTGTGCTTGTGTGCCGTCGCAATTGATGATCGCGATATAGTTGTCGGTTCCCGCTGTACGTGGATCATGGATCGCCATGATCTGATCGAAGGCGGTCTCGCTGTCGCTTGCAAGACGGATCGCGGCTTCAGGCGTGATCCGGTCCGCGCGACCGCGCATGTCGGCAACGATGATCTGATTGCCGAGCCCGTTCATCTTGGCGAAGGCTGCCCTGGTGGCCATAACTATCGTGGTTCCGTTTTCCTGCGGCTTATGCTCATGAAGCCTATGGGACAATTAGGGTCTATATGGCGGAAAAGCCCGCAAATTGCCAGTACCCGGATGAGATTGGGAAAAGTTGCGGCCCGGAGGTTTCTGCAGAACAGCCCCCAATATCGGAGAAACTGTGGCCTTCCTGTCCCAGTTTCAGGATTATCATGCGGTTTCAAGCGATCTTGAAGGGTTTGGAGGGGAAAAATGACAGTATTCGGTGTTGCTTTTTTAACCATATAGCCATTTTATCGGTCCAATATTGTCACATTGCAGGGCTTCGGTAGGAAGCCCGGGGCATCCCCACCCCTGATGAGAAATGCGGAAATGGAGAACCAGATGGGAATTTCGAAAGCAAGTCTGCTCAGCCTCGCGGCGGCTGGCATTGTCCTGGCCGGGTGCCAGAGCTCCCGGTTCGGCAATCTCGATACGGTTTCGCCACCGCCGCCGCCGCCACCCGTAGCCGCCGCTCCGGCCGGCACGGTGCAGAAGGGCAATCTTTCTTCTCCCAATGCTTCGCAGTTCCCGACGGCTCCGACCACGAACCCGAACGCGCAGCCGGGCACGCAGGTTGCAAGCCTGCCGCCGGCTTCCGCGCCCGATCTGACGCCCGGCTCCGTCGCCGGTGTGTGGAACGCATCGCTTGGCGGCCAGAGCTGCAAGATCGCGACGCCGCAGACCAAATATGGCCAGGGCTTCCGCGCCGGTCCGCTGCGCTGCCCCGGTGAACTCGGCAATCTCGCTTCCTGGGCCGTCAACGGCAAGCAGCTCGTTCTCTATGATGCGAATGGCGGCACCGTCGCCTCGCTCTATTCCTCGGGGGCGAGCCGCTTCGATGGACAGACCTCGGGCGGTCAGGCCGTATCGCTCTCGCGCTAAGACATTCTTTCGTTTGGAGCCCATTTCGATCTGATTGAATCAGATCGGCGCTCCAATTGTTTGTTTTGCCGCGCATCTTGCCCGAAAACCGCTTCGCCCTTTTCGGGATGCGCTCTGGAGACAGGCGGATCATCGCAAGATGGTCCGCCGTTTTTGCAATTGAAAGGTTGAACGGAAGCAATCATGTCTTTCGACGGTAATCTGAAAGCCTTCCCCTCCGTCCGCGAACATTACGATGCGATGGTCGCGGCGGGCGATGTGGACGCCGATCCCGCTCAACTCGAACTTACCGTCCGTTACGACCGGCTGATCGAGGAAATCTGCACCCGGCGCCTGTCACGCAAGTCGAGCGCGCTCGGCTGGCTGTTCGGCAAGCGCAAGGAGGCGACGAGCGTCATCAAGGGGCTTTACGTGCACGGCGAGGTCGGACGCGGCAAGACCATGCTGATGGACATGTTCTTTTCGCTTCTGCCGGTCGAACGCAAGCGCCGTGCCCATTTTAACGATTTCATGGCCGATGTGCATGAGCGCATCTATGCGCACCGTCAGGCGCTGAAGCGCGGCGAGACCAAGCAGGACGATCCGATACCGCCGGTGGCGGACGCGCTCAGCCAGCAGGCCTGGGTGCTTTGCTTCGATGAATTCACCGTGACCGACATTGCCGATGCGATGATCCTGTCGCGCCTGTTCAGCGCGCTCTTCGCTCGTGGCGTGGTGCTGGTGGCGACATCCAACGTCGCGCCGGACAATCTTTACCGCGACGGCCTGAACCGGCAGCTCTTCCTGCCCTTCATTGATATTCTCAAGAACCATGTCGATGTGATCAATCTGGATTCCCGCACCGATTACCGCCTTGAAAAGCTGGACCGCCAGCCGGTCTATCTGTCGCCGCTCGGTGCGGAAACCACCAGGCGCATGGATGCGGCCTGGGCGGCACAAAAGGATGGCGCGCCTGAAAAACCGGACGTCATCCGCATCAAGGGGCGCGACATCGAGATCGCCCGTTCCGTGCATGGCGCGGCACGCTTCACTTTCGATGCGCTCTGCACGAAGCCGCTCGGCGCATCGGACTATATCGCCATCGTCAAGCATTATCCGACGCTGTTCATCGAGGATGTGCCGGTGCTGGACTATGCGCGCCGCAACGAGGCGAAGCGCTTCATCCTGCTGATAGACGTGCTTTACGATCATCATGCGCGGGTGTTCATTTCCGCCGAAGCGCAGCCGGAAAAGCTCTATCTTGCCAGCAAGGGCACGGAGGCCTTCGAGTTCGACCGCACCGCTTCCCGCCTTTTCGAGATGCAGAGCGCGGAATATCTGGCCGAGCCCCCCGGCAAGGCCGGTTGAGGCCTTCCGCGTCCCTCCTCGTCAGGCGGCCCCATCATCAGACTGCCACAGACTGGACTTATAAGCCGGGTGGGCTATGTTGCTCACGCAATTCATGCGGAGGCGGGGCGCGTTTGCGCGGAACTTCCGATGCGGCGCCTGTCTGGAATCCTGAACCGGTTTCGGACGGGTGCGCGACGCTGTTGGAATTGGCAGCTTGCCGCTCGCTCCCTCGCCGCTTCGTCGGGGATGGTCCGCGACGGCGGGAAGGGTGTTTTTGCCTTGATATTGACAAATTATCTTACCTTTACGTAAGAACCGATAAATCTAACCGATTGAAAACATTGGTCGCAAAATAATGAGTTGAGTTTATCGCCAAAGAGTCCTATCTCGCAGTTCCAACGCTTGAGCGTTTCCGGGGAGGATTCCGGATGGCTTGATGCGTTTCTGGATCAAAAGTGAGGAAAGAAACAATCATGGCACGCAACAAGATTGCCCTCATCGGCTCCGGCATGATCGGCGGCACGCTCGCTCATCTGGCCGGTCTGAAGGAACTCGGCGACGTCGTCCTTTTCGACATTGCGGAAGGCATCCCGCAGGGTAAGGGACTGGACATTGCCGAATCTTCGCCCGTTGACGGTTTTGATGCGAAGTACACCGGCGCCAACGACTACGCTGCAATCGAAGGCGCAGACGTTGTCATCGTGACCGCAGGCGTGCCGCGCAAGCCGGGCATGAGCCGCGACGACCTTCTGGGCATCAACCTCAAGGTGATGGAGCAGGTTGGCGCGGGCATCAAGAAATATGCCCCTGAAGCTTTCGTCATCTGCATCACCAACCCGCTCGACGCCATGGTCTGGGCGCTGCAGAAGTTCTCCGGTCTTCCGGCGCACAAGGTCGTCGGTATGGCCGGCGTTCTCGACAGCGCCCGCTTCCGCTATTTCCTCTCGGAAGAATTCAACGTGTCGGTTGAAGACGTCACGGCATTCGTGCTGGGCGGCCACGGCGACAGCATGGTTCCGCTCGCCCGTTACTCGACCGTTGCCGGCATCCCGCTGCCAGACCTCGTCAAGATGGGCTGGACCAGCCAGGACAAGCTCGACAAGATCATCCAGCGCACCCGTGACGGCGGCGCGGAAATCGTCGGCCTCCTCAAGACCGGTTCGGCTTTCTACGCTCCGGCCTCGTCGGCCATTCAGATGGCTGAATCCTACCTCAAGGACAAGAAGCGCGTCCTGCCGGTCGCTGCCCAGCTTTCCGGCCAGTATGGCGTCAAGGACATGTATGTCGGCGTGCCGACCGTGATCGGCGCCAATGGCGTCGAGCGCATCATCGAAATCGATCTCGACAAGGACGAGAAGGCGCAGTTCGACAAGTCGGTGGCTTCCGTCGCCGGTCTTTGCGAAGCCTGCATCGCCATCGCTCCGTCGCTGAAGTAAATTCCAGACAAGGCCGGATTGTCGCTTGCCTGCGGCTCCGGCCTTTTCCGGCTGTCAATCCGTACCGGTTCCGTTCAATCCCAATATGCAACGGACCGGGAATCCGCAGAGGACAACCAGATGAATATTCACGAATACCAGGCCAAGCGCCTGCTTCACACCTACGGCGCGCCGATCGCCAATGGTGTGGCTGTCTATTCCGTCGAACAGGCGGAAGAATGGGCAAAGACGCTTCCCGGACCGCTTTATGTCGTCAAAAGCCAGATCCATGCTGGCGGACGCGGCAAGGGCAAGTTCAAGGAACTGCCAGCCGATGCAAAGGGCGGCGTGCGCCTCGCCAAGTCTGTCGAGGAAGTGGTTGCCAATGCGAAGGAAATGCTCGGCAACACGCTCGTCACCAAGCAGACCGGCCCTGCCGGCAAGCAGGTCAACCGTCTCTACATCGAAGACGGTGCCGACATCGATCGCGAGCTTTATCTCTCGATCCTGATCGACCGCACCGTTGGCCGTCCGGCTTTCGTCGTTTCGACCGAAGGCGGCATGGACATCGAAGCTGTTGCCGAGGAAACCCCTGAAAAGATCGTCACCGTCGCCATCGACCCTGCCAAGGGCGTGACGGATGAGGACGCCAACAAGCTCGCCGATGCGCTGAAGCTTGAAGGCCAGGCTCGCGAAGACGGCGTCAAGCTGTTCCCGATCCTCTACAAGGCCTTCACCGAGAAGGACATGAGCCTTCTGGAAATCAATCCGCTGATCGTTATGACCGATGGCCGCGTGCGCGTTCTCGACGCCAAGGTGTCGTTCGACGGCAACGCCCTGTTCCGTCATCCCGACATCCAGGAACTGCGCGATCTGTCGGAAGAAGACGAAAAAGAAATCGAAGCTTCCAAGTACGACCTCGCCTATGTCGCTCTCGATGGCAATATCGGCTGCATGGTCAACGGCGCAGGCCTTGCCATGGCAACGATGGACATCATCAAGCTCTACGGCGCAGAACCTGCCAACTTCCTCGACGTTGGCGGCGGCGCTTCCAAGGAGAAGGTGACGGCTGCGTTCAAGATCATCACCGCCGATCCGGCTGTCCAGGGCATTCTGGTCAACATCTTTGGCGGCATCATGAAGTGCGACGTCATCGCTGAAGGCGTGATCGCCGCGGTCAAGGAAGTCGGCCTCAAGGTTCCGCTGGTTGTCCGTCTCGAAGGCACCAATGTCGAACTCGGCAAGAAGATCATCAACGAGAGCGGCCTCAACGTCATTTCGGCCGACGATCTCGACGATGCGGCGCAGAAGATCGTCGCTGCAGTGAAGGGGAATTAAGGCATGTCCATTCTCGTCAACAAGGACACCAAGGTTCTCGTGCAGGGCCTGACCGGCAAGACCGGCACCTTCCACACCGAACAGGCGCTTGCCTATTACGGCACGCAGATGGTCGGTGGCATCCATCCGAAGAAGGGTGGCGAAACCTGGGAAGGCGCCAAGGGCGAAAAGCTGCCGATCTTCGCAACCGTTGCCGAAGCCAAGGAACGCACCGGTGCCGACGCATCCGTGATCTATGTTCCGCCAGCAGGCGCAGCAGACGCGATCATCGAAGCCATCGAAGCTGAAATCCCGTTCATCGTCTGCATCACCGAAGGCATTCCGGTCATGGACATGGTTCGCGTCAAGGAGCGTCTGGAACGCTCGAAGTCGCGCCTGCTCGGACCGAACTGCCCGGGCATCCTGACCCCTGAAGAATGCAAGATCGGCATCATGCCGGGCAATATCTTCAAGAAGGGTTCGGTGGGCGTTGTTTCCCGCTCCGGAACGCTTACCTATGAAGCAGTGTTCCAGACCTCCAACGAAGGCCTCGGCCAGACCACCGCTGTCGGTATCGGCGGCGATCCGGTCAAGGGCACCGAGTTCATCGACGTGCTGGAAATGTTCCTGGCCGACGACGAAACCAAGTCGATCGTCATGATCGGTGAAATCGGCGGTTCGGCTGAAGAAGATGCGGCGCAGTTCCTCAAGGACGAGGCCAAGCGCGGCCGCAAGAAGCCGATGGTCGGCTTCATCGCTGGCCGTACGGCTCCTGCCGGACGCACCATGGGCCATGCCGGCGCCGTGATCTCCGGCGGCAAGGGCGGCGCGGAAGACAAGATTGCAGCCATGGAATCGGCTGGCATTCGCGTGTCGCCGTCGCCGGCGCAGCTCGGCAAGACGCTGGTCGAAGTCCTCAAGGGCTGAGATCGCGTAACGATCTGAATATCCCGGCTGCGGCGAAAGCCGCTGCCGGGTTTGGCATAACAGCGGGTCATGTGATCCGTTTAGAGGGACGGATATCCGTTCCGACGCGTAGAGTTTAGTCATGCCGGGGTCTGTAGCGGTTCCTCCCCGGCGGCGTGAGGGATGAAGTTTCAAACTTCCGGCCCGCGCAAGATGAGCCACTGACAAGGAGACGGAGCGCTGCTCCGGATAGGCTATGGCAAGGCAAGAACAAGCCAACGACGTTTTCGCCCTTACCTCATTCCTCTATGGCGGCAATGCCGACTATATCGAGGAGCTGTACGCCAAGTATGAGGACGATCCGAATTCGGTCGATCCGCAGTGGCGCGATTTCTTCGCGAAGCTGGGCGATAATGCCGACGATGTGAAGAAGAACGCTGAAGGCGCGTCCTGGACCAGAAAGAACTGGCCGATTGCCGCCAATGGCGAACTGATTTCCGCGCTCGATGGCAACTGGGCCGAAGTCGAGAAGCACGTCACCGACAAGCTGAAGGGCAAGGCGGCAAAGGGCGAAGCGAAGGGCGCGACCGGCGCAGCGCTGACCAGCGAAGAGATCACGCAGGCTGCACGCGACAGCGTTCGCGCCATCATGATGATCCGCGCCTATCGCATGCGCGGCCATCTGCACGCCAATCTCGATCCGCTCGGTCTCTCCGAAAAGCCGAACGATTACAACGAGCTGGAACCCGAAAACTACGGTTTCACGCCTGCCGACTACAACCGCAAGATCTTCATCGACAACGTGCTCGGCCTCGAATATGCGACCGTGCCGGAAATGCTCGACATCCTGAAGCGCACCTATTGCGGCACGATCGGCGTTGAATTCATGCATATCTCCGATCCGGCTGAAAAGGCCTGGATTCAGGAACGCATCGAAGGCCCGGACAAAAAGGTTGCTTTCACGCCGGAAGGCAAGAAGGCCATCCTGTCGAAGCTTATCGAAGCGGAAGGCTTCGAGCAGTTCATCGACGTCAAGTACAAGGGCACCAAGCGTTTTGGCCTCGATGGCGGTGAATCGCTGATCCCGGCGCTGGAACAGATCGTCAAGCGCGGCGGCGCCATGGGCGTCAAGGAAATCATCTTCGGCATGGCCCACCGTGGCCGTCTGAACGTGCTCAGCCAGGTCATGGGCAAGCCGCATCGCGCCATCTTCCACGAGTTCAAGGGCGGCTCCTATGCGCCGGACGACGTGGAAGGTTCGGGCGACGTGAAGTACCATCTGGGCGCTTCGTCGGACCGTGAGTTCGACGGCAACAAGGTTCACCTGTCGCTGACCGCCAACCCGTCGCACCTTGAAATCGTCAATCCGGTCGTCATGGGCAAGGCCCGCGCCAAGCAGGATCTGCTGGCCGGTCGCACCCGCGACGACATGGTTCCGCTTGCAACCCGCGCCAAGGTTCTGCCGCTTCTGCTGCACGGCGATGCCGCCTTTGCCGGTCAGGGCGTCGTGGCCGAGTGCCTCGGCCTTTCGGGCCTGAAGGGCCACCGCGTTGCCGGTACGGTCCATTTCATCATCAACAACCAGATCGGTTTCACCACCAATCCGGCCTTCTCGCGTTCGTCGCCTTATCCGTCGGATGTGGCGAAGATGATCGAAGCGCCGATCTTCCACGTCAATGGCGACGATCCGGAAGCCGTGGTGTTTGCAGCCAAGGTTGCCACCGAGTTCCGCATGACCTTCCACAAGCCGGTGGTCATCGACATGTTCTGCTATCGCCGCTTCGGTCACAACGAAGGCGACGAGCCGTCCTTCACCCAGCCGCTGATGTACAAGGCGATCCGCGGGCACAAGACCACGGTTCAGCTCTACAGCGAAAAGCTGATCGCCGAAGGCCTGATCAAGCAGGAAGAAATCGACCAGATGAAAGCGCAGTGGCGCGAAAATCTGGAAGCCGAATTCGAAGCCGGACAGAGCTACAAGCCGAACAAGGCCGACTGGCTGGACGGCGCATGGGCTGGTCTGCGTACTGCCGACAACGCCGACGAACAGCGCCGCGGCAAGACCGCCGTGCCGATGAAGACGCTCAAGGAAATCGGCAAGAAGCTGGTTGAAGTGCCGAAGGACTTCCATGTCCACCGCACGATCCAGCGCTTCCTCGACAACCGCGCCAAGATGATGGAAACGGGCGAGGGAATCGACTGGGCGACGGCGGAATCGCTGGCGTTCGGTTCGCTGGTTGCCGAAGGCAGCCCGATCCGCCTGTCGGGTCAGGACGTCGAGCGCGGCACCTTCTCGCAGCGCCATACGGTTCTCTACGATCAGGAAACCCAGAACCGCTACATCCCGCTCAACAATATCCAGAAGGGTCAGGCTATCTACGAGGCCATCAATTCGATGCTCTCCGAAGAAGCGGTGCTCGGCTATGAATACGGCTATTCGCTGTCCGATCCGCGCGCTCTGGTCCTGTGGGAAGCCCAGTTCGGCGATTTCGCCAATGGTGCACAGGTCGTGTTCGACCAGTTCATCTCGTCGGGCGAACGCAAGTGGCTGCGCATGTCCGGCCTCGTCTGCCTCCTGCCGCACGGCTATGAAGGCCAGGGTCCGGAACACTCTTCCGCTCGTTTGGAACGCTATCTCCAGCTCTGCGCCGAAGACAACATGCAGGTGGCGAACGTCACGACGCCGGCCAACTACTTCCACATCCTGCGCCGCCAGATGAAGCGCGACTTCCGCAAGCCGCTCATCATGATGACGCCGAAGTCGCTGCTGCGCCACAAGCGCGCCGTTTCGACGCTGGCCGAAATGTCGGGCGAATCCTCGTTCCACCGCCTGCTGTGGGATGATGCGCAGTACAACAAGGACGAAGGCATCAAGCTCCAGAAGGATGCAAAGATCCGTCGCGTCGTTCTCTGCTCGGGCAAGGTCTATTACGACCTTTACGAAGAGCGCGAAAAGCGCGGCATCGACGACGTCTACCTGCTGCGCGTGGAACAGCTCTATCCGTTCCCGGCCAAGGCGCTCATCAACGAGCTGTCGCGGTTCCGTCAGGCGGAAATGGTCTGGTGCCAGGAAGAGCCGAAGAACATGGGTGCATGGTCGTTCATCGACCCGTATCTGGAATGGGTGCTCGCTCATATCGACGCCAAGCATCAGCGCGTGCGCTATGCGGGCCGTCCGGCCGCAGCGTCGCCTGCAACGGGCCTGATGTCGAAGCATCTTGCACAGCTTGCCGCTTTCCTTGAGGATGCGCTCGGCTGAGCGCCGCCCGGCAATTCACATCGAACGAACTTTAAAGACTGAAGATCAACGGAAGAAGAAACCATGGCTACCGAAATTCGCGTTCCCACGCTTGGGGAGTCCGTTACCGAGGCAACCATCGGAAAGTGGTTCAAGAAGGTTGGCGATGCCGTCGCTGTCGACGAACCGCTGGTGGAACTGGAAACCGACAAGGTGACAGTGGAAGTTCCGGCTGCTGCTGCTGGCGTGCTGGCCGAGATCGTGGCCAAGGAAGGCGACACGGTCGAAGTCAACGCGCTTCTCGGCCAGATTTCCGGTGACGGCGCTGCCGCCGCTGCGGCCCCGGCTGCGAAGAAGGAAGAAGCCAAGCCTGCCGCTCCCGCTGCTGCGGCGCCGGTCGCTTCCGCCTCGTCCGGCCCGGCCATGCAGCCTGCTCCGGCAGCTTCCAAGCTGCTTAATGAAAACAACCTTTCCGCCGATCAGGTGGAAGGTTCGGGCAAGCGCGGCCAGGTGCTGAAGGGCGATGTGCTTGACGCTATTGCAAAAGGTGTTTCGGTTGCTCCTGCCGCCGCCGCACCGGCTGCTGCCCGCCCGGCATCGCCAGCTGACGACGCATCGCGCGAAGAGCGCGTGAAGATGACCCGCCTGCGCCAGACGATCGCCAAGCGTCTGAAGGACGCCCAGAACACTGCCGCCATGCTGACGACCTACAACGAAGTCGACATGTCAGCGGTCATGGAACTGCGCACCAAGTACAAGGACATCTTCGAAAAGAAGCATGGCGTGAAGCTCGGCTTCATGGGCTTCTTCACCAAGGCCGTGACCCATGCGCTGAAGGAAATCCCGGCGGTCAACGCCGAGATCGACGGCACCGACATCATCTACAAGAACTTCGCCCATGTCGGCATGGCCGTCGGCACCGACAAGGGTCTCGTGGTTCCGGTCATCCGTGACGCCGACAGCATGTCGATCGCGGAAATCGAAAAGGAACTGGGACGTCTGGCCAAGGCGGCTCGCGAGGGTTCGCTGTCCATGGCCGACATGCAGGGCGGCACGTTCACCATCACCAATGGCGGCGTGTACGGTTCGCTGATGTCCTCGCCGATCCTGAACGCTCCGCAGTCGGGCATCCTTGGCATGCACAAGATCCAGGAACGTCCGGTTGTCGTCGGTGGCCAGATCGTGATCCGCCCGATGATGTATCTGGCGCTTTCCTACGATCACCGCATCGTGGACGGCAAGGAAGCCGTGACCTTCCTCGTGCGCGTCAAGGAAAGCCTGGAAGATCCGGAACGTCTGGTTCTCGATCTCTAAGGAAGAACGATGGAGCCGGGCCTCTTCTCCGCATCCCCGTTCCTGCCGCTGATCGGCGGGAGCGTCGTCCTGCTGGTGGTTCATATCCTCCTGCAGGGCTTTGCGGCAACGAAGGAACTCGGCTCCCCGGTGGAATGCCGGTCCGCGCGACGAGGGGCTGAAACCCTCCGGCAAGTTTGCCGGTCGCGCGGAACGGGCCTCCGCCAATTTCCGCGAGACCTATCCGGCCTTCATCGGTCTGGCGCTGGCGCTCGTGCTGAAAGGCGACCCGTCCGGGTGGGGTATCCTCGGGGCGTGGCTCTGGTTGCTGGGCCGCATCGTCTATATCCCGCTTTATCTGGCGG
This sequence comes from Brucella intermedia LMG 3301, assembly GCF_000182645.1. Lineage (NCBI taxonomy): Bacteria > Pseudomonadati > Pseudomonadota > Alphaproteobacteria > Hyphomicrobiales > Brucellaceae > Brucella > Brucella intermedia. The sequence continues at coordinate 2,394,529 of NZ_ACQA01000001.1, read as the reverse complement.
GCATTCCCTATTTCCGTTCCTTCGTCTGGCTCATCAGCCTGGTGGGGCTCGGTATCATGCTTCTGGCTTTGGTTCTGTGATGACAGCCTGCACGTGAAACACGCGCAACGAAGGAAACACGATGCATCCCTATCTTTTCGAACTTGCATCCCTGATGGCGATCTTCGTCTTTGCCATCGTTTCCCCCGGCGCTGATCTTGCGATGGTCATCCGGCAATCGCTGCTGCATGGCCGCCGTGAAGCGATCATCACGAGCTTCGGTATCGGCGCCGCCCTGATGATGCATGTCACCTATACGGTGCTCGGGCTCGGGCTCATCATTTCCAAGTCGATCTACCTGTTCAACATCGTCAAATGGTGCGGCGTGGCCTATCTGGTCTATATCGGCATCAAGGCGCTGCGGGCTGGTACGACGAAGATCGACGTGGAGGCTTCGCCAAAGGAGCCGCGCAAGCAGCAGAGCTTCGCCAGGGCCTTCGGCCTCGGCTTTGCCGCCAATGCGCTGAACCCCAAGGCGGTGTTCTTCTTTCTGTCGATTTTCTCCACGGTCGTTCATGCCCATACGCCGACCGAGGTGAAGCTCGGTTATGGCGTCGTGATGGCGACCGCGCTGATCTCCTGGTTCGTCGGCGTCAGCCTTTTCATGACGACACCGAAGATGCGCGCGGCCTTCTCGCGCGCCTCGAAGTGGATCGATCGCGCCAGCGGAGTTGTGTTCATCGCGTTGGGGCTTAAACTTGCCACCGAAAAGGCTATGTAATCCTTATCTTCGCAAGCCGAGGATTCGCTGCCGGAAAAGCTCAGCCGGAACACCCAGGGAGAACCGACAGATGCATGTTGCACAAAAGCTTTTCAGGACCACCGCCTTTGCCGCGCTCGCGCTTTCGGTGTTCTCCACCGCCGTTCAGGCGGCTTGCACGCAGAACCGCGCGATTTATCGCGATCGCGACGATGCCTACACGCTGACCTTCCGTCCGGAGCAGCCGAATGATCTGAAAATGACCCCGGCGCCGACCAATGAGTTCACCATCACGGCCAACGACAAGCCGGAGTTCAAGCTGAGCGGCATGGTGATCTGGCCGGAGGAGGGCGTGGCGCGCCCCTATGCCTTGCTGACCTTCAACTGCAAGGGCGATGGTTCCAATCCGGAAGACCTCGACGATTGCAGCATCTGGCAGAGCGTCATCTATGCCTTGAAGGAAGGCGCGGAAGCCGAGGTGCTGCCCAAGGCGGAAGAACCGGCGGCGCAGGCGATCCTGCTGCCCGATCTGGTAACGGCGCTCGATGGTTATGATTTTGGAGCGGCAAAACCCGAAAAGCCGCTGCAGTGGGAAGTGTTCCGCTTTCAGGGATGCACGCCCGACCAGGAATGACCGGCTCCTGAAAAATGCCGGTTGCATGTGAATAATTGCGGATGAAGGGCATCGCCGGATGAACCGGGTCGCCCGAAAGCGTTCAGGACAGACTGAAGAAGGATAGTTCAATGTCATACGATGTGGTTGTCATCGGTACGGGCCCCGGCGGTTATGTCGCCGCGATCAAGGCTGCACAGCTTGGTCTTTCCGTTGCTGTTGTGGAGAAGCGCAAGACCTTCGGTGGCACCTGCCTGAATATCGGCTGCATTCCCTCCAAGGCGCTGCTGCATGCATCGGAAGTTTTTGCCGAAGCCGGTCATTCCTTCGATACGCTCGGCGTGGAAGTGACGCCGAAGCTCAATCTGGGCAAGATGCTGGCGCACAAGGATGCGACCGTGAAGTCCAACGTCACCGGCGTTGAATTCCTGTTCAAGAAGAACAAGATCACGTCCTTCATCGGCACCGGCAAGATCGTGGCCAAGGGCAAGGTTTCCGTGACCGCCGAAGACGGCAAGGTCGAGGAAATCGAAGCAAAGAACATCATCATCGCCACCGGCTCCGACGTTGCCGGCATTCCCGGCGTCAAGGTCGATATTGACGAGAAAGTCATTGTTTCCTCGACCGGCGCGCTTTCCTTCGACAAGGTTCCGGGCAGCCTGATCGTCGTCGGCGGCGGCGTGATCGGCCTCGAACTTGGTTCCGTCTGGGCGCGTCTCGGCGCCAAGGTCACGGTCGTGGAATATCTCGACAAGGTGCTCGGGCCCATGGACGGCGAAGTGTCGAAGCAGTTCCAGCGTCTCCTCGAAAAGCAGGGCATTGCCTTCAAGCTCGGCGCCAAGGTGACCGGCGTGGAGAAGGCAGGTAAGGGCGCGAAAGTGACCTTTGAACCGGTAAAGGGTGGCGCGGCTGAAACGCTTGAAGCCGATGCCGTTCTGATTGCGACCGGCCGCCGTCCTTACACGGACGGTCTCGGCCTGCAGGAAGCTGGCGTGAATGTCGATGATCGCGGCCGCGTTGCCATCGACGGTCACTGGCGTACCAATGTCGAAGGCATCTATGCCATTGGCGACGTGGTGCAGGGTCCGATGCTGGCGCACAAGGCCGAAGACGAAGGCATTGCGGTTGCCGAAATCATTGCCGGTCAGGCCGGTCACGTGAATTTCGATGTCATTCCGAGCGTCGTTTACACGCAGCCGGAAGTGGCTTCCGTCGGCAAGACCGAAGAAGAGCTAAAAGCTGCCGGTATCGAATACAAGATCGGCAAGTTCCCGTTCACGGCCAATGGTCGCGCACGCGCCATGCTGCACACGGACGGGTTCGTGAAGATCCTCGCCGACAAGGCGACGGACCGCGTCCTGGGCGCTCATATCCTCGGCTACAATGCCGGCGAAATGATCCACGAACTGGCTGTTCTGATGGAGTTCGGCGGATCGTCGGAAGACCTGGCCCGCACCTGCCACGCGCATCCGACTATGTCGGAAGCCGTGCGCGAATCCGCCCTGGCGACCTTCGCCAAGCCGATCCATATGTGATCGGCCATTATATGGAACTGCAAAAGGCCCGCAGATGCGGGCCTTTTTTCGATGTCTAGAGCATTTCCGACGATTCTGTCAGAACAGGAACCGCTCTAGTTTTGCGCTGGCGGGCTGGCCGGGGGAGCCGGAGCAGGTGTTGCAGGCTCGCTCTGCGTCGCAGGGGGAGGCGAAGGTGGAGCGGCTGTGTCTGTCCCGCTGCCGTTGCGGTAAAAGAAATAAGCCAGGATGACTATCGCCGCCAGCAGCACCGCGCCAAGCAGATAGCCGCTTCCGCCGCGCGCGGGCGGTGGCGGCGGCATCCCGGATGGGGCCGAAAGCCTGGGGTCGGTTGTCGTGCGCGGGTCGTTGTTCCGCGGGTCATTGTTTCGCGGGTCGAGGGGGTCAACCATATCGGGTCCTCCAATGGTCCCTTCCGCCATCGAAACGACAGTCGGGAAGTGACAGTTGGCCGGGCATTGCGTGTGGTCCTCGGGCAATCGATGTTCCGACCGCCTCGAATGCGTGCCGTCATGCGCTGCAATAACAAACCCGGTGTATATCAATGCGAAAAAGAGCGGATAGTTCCAGAAGCGCTAATATGCGTACGAGCCAGTACGAATAGACGTGCGGAGCGGGGCGGCGGCGCTGGTGTTAACGCAAGAGAAACTGCGCATCATTTATGTATATTCAATCACGGATGCGATCTGCTGATCGAAAATATGATCGATCAACTGGCTATCCGGGCTTTATCACTGTAAAGCACTGATAAGGCAGGATCGTTACAAGCGATCAGAGACGACGCCGAAATTTTGAGGAATGACATTATGCCGTCGAAAGAAAACCTGAAAACCATTGAACGCTTCGAGAAACTTTCGTCGCTTCTGCGCGATGAACAGTTCAAGCTTCTGGATGAGGCGGCTCGGGAAGAAGCGCTTCCGGGAAAATCCATATTGAGACAGATTGCCGAACTCGAACTCAATATAACCGCCATCGAGAACAGCATCACGGACCTGAAAGCCGGCTAGAGCATTTCCTGCAACACCGGAAATGCTCTATCGACGATTATAGCGGAACCACCCGATAACCCTTTGCACGCAGCAATTCGATTACCCCATCCGCGCCCGGCAGATGCAGCGCGCCAACGGCAATAAAGGCATTTCCCTTGTCGATGATCGGGACGGCGCGATCAGCCATGACGTGATTGCGGTCCGAAATGAGATATTTTAGAAACAAATTATAGTCCTCGTCGGAAAGGTTGTCGGGAACAATCTTCCGGAGCGTCGGCATGATCATCCCGATCTCGCCCTTGAGATAAAGTGCAGTCATTGTCTCCATGGCATTCTCGATCCCGTCACCATAATCGATGGTAGCCACAAGGCTGCGGACATGGAAATCGAGCGGCATCCGGCTCATCGCCAGGAGCTGTTCTTCCGCACTTTCAAGGCCCTGAACATCGCGGCCCTCGGCCTGCGCGTCGAGAGCAAGCTTTTCATCGAGCGATTTCTCGCCCTCGCTTTTGCGCTGTCTCTCGCATTTGGGAAACGTCAGCAGGCTGGATAGGACCCAGGGTTTCATTGTGGCGACCGCGTCGAGAATGATGCCGCGTTCTGCAAGCTTCCGTTCGATCTCGTCACGCTGCTCTGCGGGAAGATGGGATTTGAGCGTGGTGCCATCGGTGAAGAGCAGCAGGTCGGGATGTTCGAGCCTGACACGCAGGAAAAACTTCGGGTCCAGCATATCCGTCGTTTCCACGACAACCGTGTTCGCCGATCGATAGGCCGTGTCGGTCGCTTTCGGCAATGTCATGACGCGGGGATCGGAAAAATGTATCGTGCCGAAGAGATAGGATGGCTCGATGCCCTCTTTCTCGATTTTCCAGAGGAGCCCCGTGCGATTGGGAACCTTATCGGCTTCGCGCTGCAATTCCTGCCAGCTAACCGGGTCTTTCGCCTCAAGTCCTTCCATGAGGTTGACGCCGTGTGGGGTACAGGTAGCCGCGGCAGGGGCATTGTCGGCGCGAGCGGCGATGGAGCCTGCAAGACAGGCAAGGAGAAGGGTCAGAAACAGCTTTTTCATGAGGGCAATATAGAGCCGGTTTTCACGGATGCCAGACCAATATCAAGCGCGCGGGTGCGCCTTGTCGTAAACTTCCAGCAATCGCTCTGTATCCACGCCGGTATAGACCTGTGTCGTGGAAAGGCTGGCGTGGCCAAGCAGTTCCTGAATGGTGCGCAGATCGCCGCCGCGTCCCAGAAGGTGCGTTGCAAAGGAATGGCGCAGCGCATGCGGCGTCGCGCTGTCCGGCAGGCCAAGGCCAGCGCGCAGTTTCTGCATTTCACGCTGGATGATCGCCGCATGAAGAATGCCGCCCTTGGCGCCGCGAAACAGCGGTTTGTCGGCCGAAAGATCGAATGGGCAAAGCGTCCGATACTGCGCTACAGCGCGATGCACCACCGGCAGCAACGGCACGAGGCGGGCTTTGTTGCCCTTGCCGGTAATGGTGATGGAAAGGGCGGTGCTGTCGGATAATGCGTCACCCGTCAGGCCGAGCGCCTCGGAGATGCGCAGGCCGCAACCATAGAGCAAGGTCAGAACGGCGGCGTTGCGCGCGGCAATCCATGGCTCCTCCGCCAGTTGCCCGTCGGCGGCAACCACGCGGCGGGCATCTTCGGCGGTCAGTGGCTTGGGCAGTGATTTCGGCTGTCGCGGCGCGCGCATCGCGCTCGCGCCTGCGGCATTGGCAAGACCGCGTTTTTCCAGATGACGCAGCAGCGAGCGCACGCCCGCAAGTCCGCGCCCCAGCGTTCGCGCGCCGACGCCTTCGTTGCGGCGGCTGGCCAGGAACGAGCGCAGATCGGCGATCCGCAGATTGCCGACATCCTTCAGCGACGGCGGTTCGCCCAGATGGCCGGTCAGGAAATTGAGAAACTGGCGCGTATCGCGCTCATAGGCATCAAGCGTATTTTCCGACAGGCGCCGCGCATCTTTCAGCGTCTTCAGCCATTCTTCCCTGGCGGCTGCGAGGTCGGCGCGGGCAGGGATCAGAAATTCGCTGTTCGTCGTCATAATCGGGCCGATCGTTCACTCTGGATTCGCAAGGCAGTCTGCCAGCGATAGGTTACCGGCTGGTTTTCGTGGGTTGAAGAGCGCTTTTGTGACGAAATGACGTGAAAAAGGCCAACGAAAGAGCTATTGAACGAAAAATAGTTCTCTCCGTGCAGCAAAAAACAAGGTTGGCAATGCCGCGTCCAGAAAACCCGATCCAGCTCGCCGTCATCGGTGCCGCCCATGGCACGCGCGGTGAAGTGCGAGTGAAGACCTTTACCGGCGATCCGCTGGCCATCGCCGATTACGGCCTGCTTTATGACGAACAGGGCAAGAGCTACGAAGTTCTGGAAGCGCGCCCGGCCAAGACGGTCGTGGTCGTGCGTTTCAAGGGCATCAACGACCGCAATGCGGCCGAGGCGCTGAACGGGACCGAGCTTTTCATCGATCGCTCACAGCTGCCGGATGACGAACTGGACGAAGACGAATTCTACCAGACCGATCTGATCGGCTTGCTGGCGGTCGATGCGGAAGGCAAGCCCTATGGCGTGGTGAGCGCCCTGTTCGATTTCGGCGGCGGCGATCTCATCGAGCTTTCCGAAAAGGGCAAGCGTCCCATGCTCATTCCGTTCACGGAAGCGGCCGTACCGGAGATCGACTTCGACAAGGGCATATTGCTGGTCGAACCCCATGCCGCCGGATTGATCGCCGAGGATGAGGACGAGCGCCCGCAGGGCGAAAAGAAAAAGCCGAAGAAGTGATGACCGAAGTTTCAAAGGTCGCGGAGGAGGCCGGTTTCTTTCATGCCTCCGTGCTGACGCTTTATCCGGAAATGTTCCCCGGACCGCTTGGCGCTTCGCTTGCCGGCAAGGCGCTCGCCGAAGCGAAATGGCGGCTGGACGCGGTGCAGATTCGCGACTTTGCGGAAGGGCGGCACCGTATGGTGGATGACACGCCATCTGGCGGCGGCGCTGGCATGGTGATGAAGCCGGATGTTATCGCCCGCGCACTGGATTCAGTCGCCGACGGTCGCCGCCCGATGCTTCTGATGAGCCCGCGCGGAAAACCGCTGACACAGAAGCGCGTGCGCGAGCTGGCCGACGGGCCGGGCGCGATCATTCTCTGCGGTCGTTTCGAAGGGGTGGACGAACGCGTCATTGAAGCGCGCAATCTCGAGGAAGTTTCGATTGGCGATTACATCCTGTCGGGCGGAGAGACTGCGGCCATCGTACTGCTCGATGCCGTTGTGCGGCTCTTGCCGGGCGTGATGGGCAATCGTGAATCCGGCGAGACGGAAAGCTTCGAGACCGGCCTGCTCGAACATCCGCATTATACCCGCCCGCAGGTATGGGAAGGAAGATCGATCCCGGAAATCCTGACGTCGGGCAATCATGGCGCCATCGATAAATGGCGACACGAGCAGGCGGAACGGATCACCAGGGAGCGGCGTCCTGATCTTTGGGAAGCCTATGGCGAGGGCAAGCGCAAATGAATCTGATCCAGCGGCTCGAAAGTCTTTCTCTCGCACTGCTGGCGCTCGGAGCCTATTGGGTCAGCGGCGCGAGCTGGTGGTTGTTCGCCATCCTCATCCTTGCGCCCGATCTTTCATTCTTCGGCTATATGAAGGGGCCGCGTACCGGCGCGGTCATCTACAATATCGCCCATAGCTGGATCGGCGTCGTGTTTGTGGCGGTGTTCGGCTGGGCCATGAACTGGCCGCTCTGCTTTGCAATTGCGCTGATCTGGGCCGTGCATATCGGCGTCGACCGCGCACTCGGTTTCGGCCTCAAATATGGATCGGGTTTCAAGGATACGCATCTGGGCCGCATCTGAGGGGATTTTGGCGTCCTGATATTGATTCATCGCCAGCAATGGTGTATTGCCGCGCCAGTTCGGGCTAGTCCCGACATTGTAATATCCCGTTCGGGCAAAGCCCGTTACGTCCTAAACCAATAAATGGTGTACCGCTCCTGCCTGAATTTGAAGGCATAGCCACAGGGCCAAGGATTGCTTGGTGGCAAGTGCAGAGCGCTCTGACTGTTTGAGAAGAATTCAGAAGGAGAAAGACGATGACCGATATCATTCGTCAGCTTGAAGCCGAACAGGCAGCAAAGATCGAAGAAAAGCGCAAGCTTCCGGATTTCCAGCCAGGTGACACCGTTCGCGTTCAGGTTCGCGTTACCGAAGGTACGCGTACCCGCGTGCAGGCCTATGAAGGCGTCTGCATTGCCCGTTCCGGCGCTGGCCTCAACGAAAACTTCACCGTTCGCAAGATTTCCTACGGCGAAGGCGTGGAGCGCGTATTCCCGGTTTACTCGCCGATCGTAGAAGGCGTTGAACTGGTTCGCCGCGGCAAGGTTCGTCGCGCAAAGCTTTACTACCTGCGCGGCCTCACGGGCAAGGCTGCCCGTATTGCTGAAAAGAAAGACAACCGCACCAAGGCCGAGCGCGAAGCCGACAAGGCTGCCGCTGCCAAGGCCGAAGCTGCCAAGGCTGCTGCTGAATAAGTTTCACAGCGATCTGTTTGAAAAAGGCGGCCTTTGGGTCGCCTTTTTTATTTGCCAAAAGCAAAGGGTTGCGTAACATATCGCATAATTCCGCCAACATCTCGCAAGATTGTTACTGCGACACCCTGTTGCGGTTTCACTTTCTTGACGAAGCGTGACGGCGGGTGCATATGACAGGAAGTTAGAGCGGTTCCAGTCAAGGCTTGAAGTGCCGGAATCGCTCTGGCTGTTTTTTTCACGCATTGGCCCATGCAAAACCCGTTTCACATTTTGCTGGAAATGCTCTCGAACTAATCAAAGGACCTCCCGCAATGAGCGCGCCGCGTACACTTTATGACAAGATCTGGGACGACCATGTAGTGGATCAGCAGGAAGACGGAACCTGCCTCCTTTATATTGATCGCCATCTTGTGCACGAAGTGACGAGCCCGCAGGCTTTCGAAGGCCTGCGCATGGCTGGCCGCAAGGTGCGCCATCCTGAAAAGACGCTGGCCGTTGTCGATCACAACGTGCCGACCTCGCCGGACCGCATCAACGGCATCAAGAACGAGGAAAGCCGCATTCAGGTCGAGGCTCTGGCGAAGAATGCCGCCGATTTCGGCGTTGAATATTATTCCGAGCGCGACAAGCGTCAGGGCGTGGTGCACATCGTCGGTCCGGAGCAGGGCTTCACCCTGCCGGGCATGACCATCGTCTGCGGCGACAGCCACACGTCCACGCACGGCGCTTTCGGTTCGCTGGCGCACGGTATCGGCACGTCCGAGGTGGAGCACGTTCTGGCAACCCAGACGCTGATCCAGAAGAAAGCCAAGAACATGCTGGTGCGTGTGAATGGCAAGCTGGCGCCCGGCGTCACCGCCAAGGACATCACGCTCGCCATCATTGGTGAAATCGGCACCGCGGGCGGTACCGGCTATGTGATCGAATATGCGGGCGATGCCATTCGCTCCCTGTCGATGGAAGGCCGCATGACCGTCTGCAACATGTCGATCGAAGGCGGCGCACGCGCCGGCCTGATCGCGCCGGACGAAACGACCTTCGCCTATATCAAGGACAAGCCGCGCGCGCCGAAGGGCGAAGCGCTGGAACAGGCGATTTCCTACTGGAAGACGCTGCATTCGGATGAAGGGGCGCATTTCGACAAGATCGTCGAACTGGACGCCGCCAAGATTTCGCCGGTCGTTTCCTGGGGTTCCTCGCCGGAAGACGTGGTCTTCGTCACCGACATCGTTCCGAATCCCGACGAGATCAAGGATGAGACCAAGCGCGCATCGAAGTGGCGTGCGCTTGACTATATGGGCCTGAAGCCGGGCATCAAGATGACCGACATCAAGATCGACCGCGTGTTCATCGGCTCCTGCACCAATGGCCGCATCGAAGACCTGCGCGATGCCGCCCGCATGGCCGCTGGCAAGAAGGTTGCCGCCGGCGTAAGCGCCATGATCGTACCGGGCTCTGGTCTGGTAAAGGAACAGGCGGAAGCCGAAGGTCTGGACAAGATCTTCATCGAAGCCGGTTTCGACTGGCGCGAGCCGGGCTGCTCGATGTGCCTTGCCATGAATGACGACCGCCTGAAGCCGGGCGAGCGTTGCGCATCGACCTCGAACCGCAATTTCGAAGGACGCCAGGGCTTCAAGGGCCGCACGCATCTCGTGTCGCCAGCCATGGCAGCCGCTGCCGCGATTGCCGGACATTTCGTCGACATTCGCGAGTGGAACTAAGGTTCCCCCGCAGGCTTTCAACTGATCAAACCGCCGGTTCATCCCCGGCGGTTTTTCTTTAGATGTATATTAGCATGTTTTTCACGCTTTGATTGTATGGAGGGGTGGGGTGGCTGGCGTCTGGGAAGACTTTGACAGCCGGCATGGGAAGAGAATCGATGAATGGAGCCGACTTTATCCTTCTGATTAACATGACCGTTTCAGGTCTGTTTGCTTTCGCGTTCCTCGGCATAGCCGTATACGCGCGGGATAATGCGGCGGCGCCCGTCTTTGCCTTCGGCTTTATTTTCGCAATGCTCTATTTCCTCACAGAGCTTGCCATGCCTTCCATTCCCAATCCCCGCGTGGGCTATATGCTCGCCTTCACGACCTACTATCTGGCATTGTCCTGTCTGGTCATCGGTCTGGCACGCATGTATGCCCGGCCCGTGCCGTGGATCGCGCTCGGAGTTCTGACTGTTGCATCGCTCGCGATGGTTTACGGCATATATGACGTCGCCCGCAGCCAGATGCTCGGCATGCTTCTCTATCAGACGCCTTATTTCCTCATTCTGCTTCTAGCGGTGTGGGTGATCCTGCGGGTGGATCGCAACGGCGTAGATACCTTGATGGTGGTGCTGTTCAGCATCAGCGCCCTCCATTTTCTGTTCAAGCCGGTCATCGCCATGCTGGCGGGAGGGACAGGCGTAGAACCGAGAGATTACATCGATACGACCTATGCGATGTTTTCGCAGTCCATCGGGGCGGCTCTTTCCGTTGCTGGTGGTTTGCTCCTGCTGTTGAGCCTGATGCGGGAACTGATCGCCAATATGCTGATACGCTCCGAGACGGACCAGCTGTCGGGATTGCTCAACCGGCGCGGTTTCGAGTTTCGCGCCGAAGCCGCAATTGAAAAGTCGAAGCGCATGCGGCAGGCCCTGTCGCTGGTCCTGTGCGACATCGATCATTTCAAGGCGATCAACGATACGCATGGCCATGCGCTGGGAGATCGCGTCATTGCGGCGTTCTCTGCCGAACTGCGCAAGGCAGCGAACGGTAAGAACGGAATTTCGGCCCGCATAGGCGGTGAGGAATTTGCGATCATCCTGCCGGGAAACACGATCCAGTCAGCATGGCGATTCGCGGAAAAGGCCCGGCTTGTCTGCCGCGATATCCATATTCCCGGGCGAAATGGCGCAATTGTCTTTACCGCGAGCTTCGGCATCGCGGAAATGGAATTCGATGACGTGTTTTCCGATCTCTACAAGCGCGCGGATGGTGCGCTTTATGAGGCGAAGAAGGGAGGGCGCAACTGCGTCCGCAGCGCGCTTCCGATACTGGTGGATGAAAACGTTCTGGAACTTCGTTCAATGACCGGGCGCTGAACGACGCTGTTCGTAGCGGCAACCCGGATGATCCAGAACCGGCGTTTCCCCGCGGTCGATCCCATACATGAAAGAGCGTCCACGCAGCACGACCGCGCTTTCGCAATTGCTGTTGGGCTTGGCCACGATGTGGGCGATGGCATTATCGCGTGGCGCAGAAATTATCCGCAAGTGCTGCGGCGGCGCAGAAACAGGCTGCACGGTTCCGACCCGGATGATTCTGGCACCATTATCCGGCATCTGGATGACGAGGTTCCCCGATGCATCGATGGAACGCATCGCATCGCTGGCCAGCGTGGGGCTGGTCAGTGCAAGCGCCCCGACGACAACCACGCCAAGCATTGCCGGTCTGCGTTTTGCCATCGTTGTTCGAGCCTCATCGTCCGTGACCACCAAGAGAATGAGGACTATCTTAACTCTTTCTTTACCTTTGTCATCCGTGCTGGCTACAATCGAACCGGTCTTCCGGTGCGCTGCTGCTTCGCAGGCGGCGCATGGAAGAACTGGAAACGCCAAGGAACGTCCAATGACCAAAGATCATGCCGTCGATATTGCGCTCCTCCATCTGCGGGATGCCCATGAGTTCGCGCCGCTGCTGGCAAGCTACGCGCAGGCGCTGAAGCGCGGTGCGCCACGCCGCCCCGATGATTTTTATGCCGAGCACCTGCTTCAGGACCGCGCCGCTGAAACGCTGGGGGCCCGGGTCGACGGAAATCTGGTCGGCTTCGTGATCTTCTACGATCTGCCCGAACCGGTGACGGGCCTGCGTGCAGGACAGGTCGATCATATCTATGTCCACCACGATCATCGCGGGAAGGGTATCGCCAAGGCGTTGATCGACGTCCTTGCCGACAAGGCCGAGGAGCGCAGCTGGTCCAAGCTGGTGCTGAATGCCCCGCGCGTTCCGGAAGACGGGCGCAAGCTCTATGAACAGATCGCCACGGCTGCCGACTGGTCGAGCTATGTGATTCGATTCGGCAACTGATCGATTACCTGAAAGTTGATGAATTTACACATGTTTTTGCCGGTTGCGGTCTTCAATCGTTTGAATGCCGCAATCACGCGAATGTGTCGCCCAGGTGCGACCAATTGTTAGTCTTTTCGTGAAAAAGCTTCTTTGACGTGATGGTAAAAGCGCAGTAGAAAGCGCCACATAGGGCCGTACGCCACGGTCCAGCCATATTTTCTTGGGTCGTACCGGCGCGGGATCGTAAAGTCCGGTTCCCTGTGCCTCGGACGGCATCGAACCAGGGTTCGGGAGAACCCGCAACCCGGCTGCCTTGCTGATGATCGTCAGCCGGGTGTGGCCGGAGAGAAACGTCAGGGAAGCCTACAGAGCCATGACACAACCGACTGTAACGCGCCAGCGTCCTTTGTCGCCGCACCTGTCTATCTACAAGCCGGTCATTACGATGACGATGTCCATCGTCCATCGCATCACAGGCGGCGCACTTTACTTCGGCACCCTGCTGCTGGCGGCCTGGCTGATTTCGGCTGCGGTCAGCGAAGAGTGCTTCAACACCGTCAATGCATTGTTCTCGTCCTGGATCGGCCGCCTGATCCTGTTCGGCTATACCTGGGCGCTTCTGCACCATCTGGCCGGCGGTGTCCGCCACCTGATCTGGGATACGGGCGCAGGCCTTGAAAAGCACACCGCTTCCAGGATCGCCTGGACGACCGTCGTATTCTCCGTCATCGCCACGATCCTCGTCTGGGTCGTCGCCTATTCGGTGCGCTAAGGGGAGCTGGTTTCATGAACGGTATGAACAAGGATATGCGCACCCCGCTCGGCAAGGTCCGGGGTCTGGGATCGGCCAAGGAAGGCACCGGCCATTTCTGGTATCAGCGCCTGAGCGCGGTCGCCCTCGTGCCGCTGGTCATGTTTTTCATCGGTCTGGTCGTTTCGCTCAATGGCGCAAGCTTTGCGGAAGTCCGGGCTGCATTGTCGCATCCATTCACTGCAATCGTGATGGCGCTGTTTGTTCTGACCGGCGTTTATCACATGCGTTTGGGCATGCAGGTCATTATCGAAGATTATGTGCATGGCGAAGGCATGAAGGTCGTGCTGGTGATGCTGAACAGCTTCTTTACGGCTGTTGTCGGCTTCGCCTGCATTTTTGCGATCCTCAAGCTGAGCTTCGGAGGTTGATAGCCCGATGGCTAGTGCAGTAAACAATGCGGCGCCTGCCGCTGCAAGCAAGTACACCTATGTCGATCACAAGTTCGACGTGGTGGTCGTCGGGGCTGGTGGTGCGGGCTTGCGCGCAACGCTCGGCATGGCCGAGCAGGGCCTGAAGACGGCTTGCATCACCAAGGTTTTCCCGACCCGATCGCATACTGTCGCCGCGCAGGGCGGCATCGCCGCCTCGCTCAAGAACATGGGCCCGGACAGCTGGCAGTGGCACATGTACGATACCGTCAAGGGATCGGACTGGCTCGGCGATACCGACGCGATGGAATATCTGGCGCGTGAAGCGCCTGCCGCCGTCTATGAGCTTGAGCACTACGGCGTGCCGTTCTCGCGTACCGAAGAAGGCAAGATCTATCAGCGCCCGTTCGGCGGTCACATGCAGAATTTCGGCGACGGTCCTCCGGTCCAGCGCACCTGCGCCGCCGCCGACCGTACCGGCCACGCGATCCTGCACACGCTCTACGGCCAAAGCCTGAAAAACAACGCGCAGTTCTTCATCGAATATTTCGCGCTCGATCTCATCATGACCGACGGTGTGTGCACCGGCGTCGTCGCGTGGAACCTCGATGACGGCACCATCCATCGCTTCTCCGCCAAGATGGTGGTTCTGGCGACGGGCGGTTATGGCCGCGCCTATTTCTCGGCAACCTCCGCGCATACCTGCACCGGCGACGGTGGCGGCATGGTGGCGCGCGCCGGCCTGCCGCTGCAGGACATGGAATTCGTGCAGTTCCATCCGACCGGCATTTATGGCGCTGGCTGCCTTATCACTGAAGGCGCGCGCGGCGAAGGTGGCTATCTGGTCAATTCCGAAGGCGAGCGCTTCATGGAGCGCTATGCGCCATCGGCCAAGGACCTTGCCTCGCGTGACGTTGTTTCGCGCTGCATGACCATGGAAATCCGTGCTGGTCGCGGCGTCGGCAAGAACAAGGATCACATCTTCCTGCATCTCGACCATCTCGATCCGGCTGTTCTGCATGAACGCCTGCCGGGTATTTCGGAATCGGCCAAGATTTTCGCAGGCGTGGATGTGACCAAGGAACCTATCCCGGTTCTGCCGACTGTTCACTACAATATGGGCGGCATCCCGACCAATTACTGGGGTGAAGTGCTGAACCCGACCGCCGACGATCCGGACCGCGTACAGCCGGGCCTGATGGCCGTCGGCGAAGCGGGCTGCGCTTCGGTGCATGGGGCGAACCGTCTCGGCTCCAACTCGCTGATCGATCTGGTGGTGTTCGGCCGTGCGGCTGCAATCCGCGCCGGTCAGGTGATCGATCGCAAGTCGAAGATTCCCGATCTCGACCTCGCTGCCTGCGACAGGATCATGGAGCGCTTTGATCGCCTGCGTTTTGCCAACGGCTCCCAGCCGACCGCGGAACTGCGCGAAAAGATGCAGCGCACCATGCAGGAAGATGCCGCCGTGTTCCGCACGTCGGAATCGCTCAAGCAGGGCGTCGAGCGCATGGAAAAGCTCTGGCATGAACTGCCGGACATCAAGGTCACGGACCGTTCGATGATCTGGAACTCCGATCTGGTGGAAACGCTGGAGCTGGAAAACCTGATGGCCAATGCGCTGACCACGGTTGTTTCGGCGGAAGCGCGTCAGGAAAGCCGCGGCGCCCATGCGCATGAGGATTTCCCGGATCGCAACGATGCCGAGTGGCGCAAGCACACCCTGTCCTGGCTGTCGCCGGATGGCAAGGTCAAGCTTGACTATCGCCCGGTCCACCTCGATCCGTTGACGACGGAAGAGGAAGGCGGCATCAGCCTCGCCAAGATTGCGCCGAAGAAGCGCGTTTACTAATCAAGGGAAAGAGCAATGGTTGAACTCGCACTTCCCAAGAATTCCCGCATTCAGGAGGGCAAGACCTGGCCCCGGCCTGATGGCGCCAAGCGCGTCACGGAATTCCGTATCTATCGCTGGTCGCCGGACGACGACGCCAATCCGAGCATTGACACCTATTATGTCGATCGCGACGATTGCGGGCCGATGGTTCTGGACGGTCTTCTCTATATCAAGAACAAGATCGATCCGACGCTGACGCTGCGCCGTTCCTGCCGCGAAGGCATTTGCGGTTCCTGCGCCATGAATATCGACGGCGCGAACACGCTTGCCTGCACCAAGGGCATGGACGACATCAAGGGCGCTATCAAGGTTTACCCGCTGCCGCATATGCCGGTGGTGAAGGACCTCGTGCCGGACCTCAACAATTTCTACGCCCAGCACCGTTCCATCGAGCCCTGGCTCAAGACGGTTTCGCCGGAGCCGCAGAAGGAGTGGCTGCAGAGCCATGAGGACCGCCAGAAGCTCGACGGTCTTTATGAGTGCATCCTGTGCGCCTGCTGCTCGACCTCGTGCCCGAGCTACTGGTGGAACGGCGACCGTTATCTCGGCCCCGCCGTGCTGCTTCAGGCCTATCGCTGGCTGATCGATAGCCGCGACGAAGCCAAGGGCGAACGCCTCGACAATCTCGAGGACCCGTTCCGGCTCTATCGCTGCCACACGATCATGAACTGCGCACAGACCTGCCCGAAGGGCCTGAACCCTGCCAAGGCGATTGCCGAGATCAAGAAGATGATGGTCGAGCGCCGCGTGTAATCGCGGCAATCGCCTGTCTTTTTACTCCCTGTCGGCCTACGGCCTCCGCGCCTCTTGTGCCGAGATCAAGAAGATGATGGTTGAGCGCCGCGTGTAATCGCGGCAATCGCCTGTCTTTTTACTCCCTGTCGGCCTACGGCCTCCGCGCCTCTTGTGCCGAGATCAAGAAGATGATGGTAGAGCGCCGCGTGTAGTTGCGAGCTCGTTCCACGAACCAAAAGGGGAAGGTCCAACCTTCCCCTTTTTCTTTACCTGAACTTTGGTACATCTTTGCCGAAGGCTTGATCTTTATAGCGGCGCCGATATCTCATTAGGGATATCCATCGGAGACAGGGCAATCATGCTCGATCATATCGGCTTCAACATTTCCAGCATGCCCAAGTCGCGGGCTTTCTATGATGCGGCGCTGGCACCGCTCGGCATAGGCCGCGCCATGGAGTTCGGCGATTGGGTGGGGTATGGCCGCAATGGCAAGCCGGAATTCTGGATCGGCAAGCAGAAAGGCGCGAAGCTTGAGGGCGTGCTTCATGTCGCATTTTCGGCTGGCACCCGTTCCGAGGTTGACCGCTTTTATGAAGCAGCCATAGCCGCGGGCGGCAAGGACAATGGCAAGCCCGGCCTGAGGGCCGATTATCACCCCGATTATTACGCCGCCTTCGTCATCGATCCGGACGGCCACAATATCGAGGCCGTCTGCCACCTGCCCGAATAAAGAAGCGGGCTTGCGCCCGCTCTTCGTTGGCGTGTCTTATACCTGTTCAGACGAGTTTTGCGTCCAGCGTCACCTCGATAGCGCCCAGCGCTTTCGAGAGAGGGCAGGACTGCTTGGCCTTGGTGGCAAGCGCTTCAAAATCCTCCGCCGAGATTCCGGGGATCGTGGCATTGAGCGTCAGCGCGCTGCGGCTGATTTCAAAACCGCCACCGGCTGCGGGGCCGACCGTGACGGCGGCAGTCGCTTCCAGTTTTTCCGGTGGGGTGCCGTGTTCGGTCAGGAGTGCGGAAAGCTGCATGGCGAAGCAGCCTGCATGCGCTGCTCCCAGAAGTTCTTCCGGGTTGGTGCCGGAGCGACCGCTTTCGTCCTGAAAACGGGCCTTGAAATCATAAGGCAGATCCTTCAACGCGCCGCTTTGCGTGTTGAGGGTGCCCTTGCCTTCCTTCAGCGTGCCTTGCCAGACGGCGGTTGCTTTTCTGTCCATGGGAAGCTCTCCTCTCGGTTGGGGTTTCCGCTTCCGATATAGGGCGGCAGGGGAGCGGGTCCAGCGCTCAGATGGACTGGCCCTTCAACAGGCGCGGCGTATCGCCGGAAAGACCGGCTGCCTGCTTGATGAAGAAGGATTTCAGGACCGGAACCCGGTCGACGAGACCCAGGCCGATATCGCGGATCGAGCGGACGGCTGGATGGTCGTTGGAGAAAAGTCGGGTCAGGATATCTGTCGTCACGCCCATCTGGACAGTGTCGAAGCGGCGCCAGGACTGGTAACGTTCCAGAGCGGCAAATGAACCGATGTCGAGGCCGAGCCTGTCGGTTTCGACCACGACCTCCGCGATTGCGGCAGCATCGCGGAAACCGAGATTAAGCCCCTGACCGGCGATGGGGTGGATGCGGTGAGCTGCATCGCCCACCAGCACGAAGCGCGGCTTCACGAATTCACGCGCCAGCGTCAGGCCGAGCGGGAAGGCGCGGCGCGGACCTTCGACATGCAGGGCGCCCAGACGATGACCGAAGCGCTGTTCCAGTTCGGCTTCGAATACGAAGTCGTCTTCGCGAATGAGGCGCTCGGCATCCGAGGTACGCTCGGTCCAGACGAGGGAACTGCGATTTCCCTTCAACGGAAGGATCGCAAAAGGTCCGGCCGGGAGAAAATGCTCATCGGCCCGGCCGCCATGCGGCAGTTCATGCGCGACATTGCAGACGATCCCGGACTGGCCGTAATCCCAGTTCACCGTCTTGATGCCTGCCAGGTCGCGCAGGCGGGAGCGCGCGCCATCTGCGGCGATCAACAGGCGCGTTTCTAGCGTATCTCCATTTGAAAGCGTGACGGTCACCCCTTCGGGGAGCGTATTGAAATTATCCACGCTGGTGGCTTCGAGGAAGGTGATGCCGAGCGTTTCAGCCTTGTTGTGAAGGGCAGTGTTGAGAACGCGGTTTTCCACCATATGTGCAAAGGGTTCGCCGGGCTCGACTTCGCCTTCAAAAGTCAGGAACACCGGGCGCACGGGATCGGAAGTGCGCGAATCGGTGATGACCATTTCCGTTATGGGCTGTGCCTCGGGAAGGATTTCCTGCCAGCAGCCGAGCTGGTCCAGCATGCGTGAGGCAGCGGCGGCGATGGAGGAAGCACGCGGGTCGTTCTTCCAGGCTCCCCGCCGGTGCGCCGTCGATCACGGTGAGGACAAGATGCGGCGCTGCCGATTTGATCGCAACCGCCGTGACAAGCCCGACATAGCCGCCGCCTGCAATCACCACATCGTTATTGCGCGGCGCGTCCACTTTTTTCTGGCCAGCCATTGTCGTTCCTTTCCAGAATCCGTCTTTCGCGCAGTGTTTTGGCACATATCGCCGCGCATGAAACCCGATATTTTGCCGCGCCGCCGGCCCCGGCCCAACCATTGGCACGGGATTGCATTTCCCTTGGGCTGCCCGCTTCTTGACAGGCATGGATGCGCAGGCTCAAACATGCCTCTCCAAGTTTGTAAAGCATATATGGTTGCGGAAGGCAGGCTGTCCATGTCTGAGAAAGAAAAGTCCGGGGTCGAGCAGACGGCGGCAATGCGTGAGCTTCTTTCCATCCTCGATCTGGAAAACCTCGAGGTGGATCTTTTCCGCGGCAACAGCCCGCAAGTGGGCTGGCAGCGGGTGTTCGGCGGCCAGGTCATCGGGCAGGCGCTGATTGCCGCGCAACGCACAGTCGAGCCCGAGCGCCATGTACATTCGCTCCATGCCTATTTCGTGCGCCCCGGCGACCCGGCCATTCCCATCGTCTATGAAGTGGACCGTATCCGCGACGGTTCCAGCTTCACCACCCGGCGCGTTCTGGCCAAGCAGCATGGCAAGGCTATTTTCTCGCTGTCCGCGTCGTTCCAGATCGATGAAGGCGGGCTTGATCATCAGATGCCGATGCCGGAGGGGCTGCCGATGCCTGAACAGCTCGTCGGGGATCGCGACATCAAGGAACAATATCTTCACATGGCGCCACCCAATGTCCGCAAATACTGGGAGCGGGAACGGCCCATAGAGATCAAGCCTGTCTCACTCACCCACTATTTCTCCCGCGAGAAGCTTGAACCCGTCCAGCATGTCTGGGTCAGGGCGCGCGGCATCGTGCCGGACGACCGGGCGCTGCAGGCAGCCATTCTCGCCTACCTCTCCGATATGACGCTGCTCGACACCTCGCTTCATCCGCATGGCCGCACCATATTCGATCGCGATCTGCAGGTTGCGAGCCTCGATCACGCCATGTGGTTCCATCGCCCGTGCAGGCTCGATGACTGGCTGCTCTATACACAGGACACGCCGAGCGCCTCCGGCGCCCGGGGGTTCAACCGTGGCGCGCTATATACGCGCGATGGTGTGCTGATCGCATCCGTGGCGCAGGAAGGCTTGATCCGCGTTCACGAGGAAAAGGAGTGATTATTTTTTAATCAGAGGATAGGGGTGTGGTTAAATATAAGGCATTTCGCTGATCGTTTGCGAGCTGCCAATGCGTAAAAAGCGAATCGAATGAATCGTTTAAGTCATTCATTCGGTCTGAAACCACGCTTATCCTCGGCCCGGAATTTCGCCGTAAGCCGCGCCGATGCCACAAAATTTGAAGTTAATTTGCCGGCCTCGGTCAACTGGCATGAATTTTGTTTCTCTCTGTTTGAACCGGTCTTTCCAGCGCAGCCGCGTTTGAAGCCGCCCTTCGACGGAGATATTCGATGCTCATAACAGGAAGAAACAAGCAAACGGCCCTTCTGGCTACCTTGCCTGCGCTCGTCGCCATGGCCGGAACGGCAATGGCGCAGGACGCGGCACCGACACCAACCCTCGATACGGGCGATACGGCTTGGATGCTGACTTCAACCGCGCTGGTGTTGATGATGACCATACCGGGTCTGGCGCTGTTCTATGGCGGCATGGTGCGCAAGAAGAACGTGCTGTCCACGGTGATGCAGAGCTTTGCCATCACCTGTCTCATGTCCATTCTGTGGATGATCGCAGGCTATTCGCTGGCCTTCACCGATGGCGGCTCGCTCAATTCCTATATTGGCGGTCTTTCCAAGGCGTTCTTCTCGGGCGTCACGATGCAATCGCTGACGGGAACCATTCCGGAATATGTGTTCATCACCTTCCAGATGACTTTCGCCGTCATCACACCCGCACTCATCGCCGGTTCGTTTGCCGAGCGCATGAAGTTCTCCTCCATGCTGGTCTTCCTGACCCTATGGCTGTTCATCGTCTATATCCCGGTCGCGCACTGGGTCTGGGGCGGCGGCTTCATGGCGTCGGATGGCGTGCTTGATTTTGCCGGCGGCACGGTTGTCCATATCAATGCCGGTGTCGCCGGTCTGGTTGCGGCGCTCATCATCGGCAAGCGCGATGGTTACGGCCATACCAATATGGCGCCGCACAATCTCGTCCTGTCGGTCATCGGTGCTGCCCTTCTGTGGGTAGGCTGGTTCGGTTTCAATGCAGGCTCTGCTGTCGGGGCCAACGCGCTTGCCGGGGTCGCCATGCTCAACACGCAGGTTGCGACCGCAGGTGCTGCTCTGGCGTGGATGTTCGTCGAATGGGCGGTCGCGGGCAGGCCAAGCGTGCTCGGCATCATTTCAGGCGCCGTTGCAGGCCTTGTGGCCGTCACGCCTGCCGCCGGTTTCGTCAATCCGATGGGCGCGCTTATCATCGGCGTCGTTGCCGGTGCGGTCTGCTATGTGGCAGCCGTCAAGATCAAGCACGCGCTCGGCTATGACGATTCGCTCGATGCATTCGGCGTCCATGGTGTGGGCGGCTTCGTCGGTGCGGTGCTGACCGGTCTCTTTGCCGATGCGGCGATCAACCCGGCGGGCGAGGGGGCTACCATCAGCAAGCAGTTCTTCGGCGCGGCCATCACCATCGTCTACACTGCGATTGCCACCGCCATCATTCTCTATGTGGTCAAGGCCATCATGGGCCTGCGGCCCAGCAAGCAGGCAGAGATCGAAGGCCTCGACATCGCGTTGCACGGCGAATCCGTTCAATAGAACGGGATTGTCTCAAGCGGAAAAAGGCGCGGGAAACCGCGCCTTTTTCATTTCATCCACCGGTTTTGTTCGCTGCTCCTGCATGGTTAATGAGGAATTAACCATCCGGCGATTAGGATCGGACCGATTCAATGTGCCCGAAGCATTTCCGCTCACGGGCCAGCAAAGATATTCGGTTCGGGACAGGCTATATGCGGCAAGGATATTCGCCCTCATACCCGCTGCGTGACGAGCGGATTACGGAAGACCGGCTGAAACTGGCCAATCTCTTCCGCAGGCAGTTCTATATCCTGTTCGGTCTGGGGCTTCTGGCTCTCACCGGCATGGCTGTTGGCGCGCTGGCGACATGGAATGTGGCTGACCCGAGTTTCAGCCATGCGACCGACAATCCGGTAACGAATGCGCTTGGGTATCCGGGCGCCGTATTCTCCGACATTGCCATGCAGTTTTTCGGGCTGGCGAGCGTTCCTGCCCTGCTTCCGCTTGCTGTCTGGTCGCTGCTGCTGATGACGCGCGGCGGCATCGGGCGCGTGGCCAAGCGCAGCTTCGCATGGCTCGGCGCGGCATTGTTGTTCGCCGCCATCGCGAGTTGCTTCGCAGTGCCGGCAAGCTGGCCGATGCCGATCGGCCTCGGCGGCGTCTTCGGAGACATGATCCTGAAATTCCCAGGGCTGTTCCTCGGCAGTTTCCCGCAAGGCGCTATTGCATCGGGCATTGCGCTCATCCTTGCAGTACCGGCTTTCTGGCTCTGCCTTTTTGCCAGCGGCATCGTCGGGCGGGGCGCAGGGATAGTCAACCCGGCCCAGCCGTCAGCGCGTCGTGGTGCGGAAGAAGATGATTTTGCGGCAGACGAGGACGATGAAGCATCAACGGGTGGCGGTTTCCAGCTTATGGGGGCTCTCACCCATCTGGCGCTGACCACGACCGCGAACTTCAAACGCCTGACGGGCCTTGGCCGTCGCCGTCCGCGCGACGAAGATTTCGAGGATATGCGCGTGGTGCGCCGCAATGCCGAAACACGCAATGCGCCGCGCCGCGAGCCCGGTTTCGGGGCACCTGCCCCGATTGAAGACGAGCCGCCTTTCGATATGGACGACATGGACGGCGGCGCGCCGCTGGCCGGTCAGGAATGGCACGATGCGCCGCCGCCCCGCGCCCGCAAGGCCCGCGTGGAACAGGCCGCTCCTTCGCCGAAGCCTGGCGCGCGCGCTCAGCGCGAAGCGCAACCGTCCTTCCTCAAGGACAATGGCGTTTTCGAAATGCCGTCGCTGCATTTCCTGGCCGAACCGAAGCTCGTCCAGCGTGATCCGGCGCTTTCCAAGGATGCGCTGGAACAGAACGCCCGGCTGCTGGAAGGCGTGCTGGAAGATTTCGGCGTGCGCGGCGAGATCATCAATGTGAAGCCCGGCCCGGTGGTCACGCTCTACGAACTTGAGCCTGCGCCTGGCATCAAGTCCTCGCGCGTCATCGGCCTTGCCGACGATATCGCCCGCTCGATGAGCGCGATTGCAGCGCGCGTTGCCGTCATTCCCGGCCGCAATGCCATCGGCATCGAACTGCCGAACCCGAAGCGCGAAATGGTGTACTTGCGCGAAATGCTGGCGAGCCGCGACTTTGAACAGTCGAAGGCGAAGCTTGCGCTCGCGCTCGGCAAGACCATCAATGGCGAGCCGGTCATAGCCGACATTGCCAAGATGCCGCACGTTCTCGTGGCCGGTACGACCGGCTCGGGCAAATCGGTGGCGATCAACACCATGATCCTGTCGCTGCTTTATCGCATGACGCCGCAGGAATGCCGCCTGATCATGATCGATCCGAAGATGCTGGAGCTTTCCGTCTATGACGGCATTCCGCACCTGCTGACGCCGGTCGTGACCGATCCGAAGAAGGCGGTCGTCGCGCTCAAATGGACCGTGCGCGAAATGGAAGACCGATATCGCAAGATGTCCAAGGTCGGCGTGCGCAATATCGACGGTTTCAATCAGCGTGTCGGCCTTGCGCAGAAAAAGGGTGAGCCGATCGCGCGCACCGTGCAGACCGGCTTCGACCGCAATACAGGCGAGGCGATCTACGAGACAGAAGAACTCGATCTGGCGCCGATGCCCTATATCGTCGTGATTATCGACGAAATGGCAGACCTCATGATGGTCGCTGGCAAGGATATCGAAGGCGCCGTACAGCGTCTGGCGCAGATGGCGCGTGCGGCGGGGAATCCACGTCATCATGGCGACGCAGCGCCCGTCGGTCGATGTCATTACCGGCACGATCAAGGCGAACTTCCCGACCCGCATTTCCTTCCAAGTGACGTCGAAGATCGACAGCCGCACCATTCTGGGCGAGCAGGGCGCCGAACAGCTTCTCGGCCAGGGCGATATGCTGTTCATGGCTGGCGGCGGACGCATCCAGCGTGTGCACGGGCCTTTCGTCGGCGACGACGAGGTGGAACGCATCGTGCAGCATCTAAAGCTTCAGGGCGTGCCGGAATATCTCGACGCGATCACCGAGGATGAAGATGACGACGAAGGCGGCAGCAGCCCGGCTGGAACCGGCAATCTGGAGGATTCCGACGATCCTTACGATCAGGCGGTGGCCGTGGTGCTGCGCGACAAGAAAGCGTCTACTTCCTATATCCAGCGCCGCCTTGGCATCGGCTATAACCGTGCGGCTTCAATCATCGAACGCATGGAAGATGAGGGTATCGTCGGCCCGGCCAACCATGCGGGCAAGCGCGAAATTTTGGTTCCCACTGGCGACGATGATTTCTGATGGCCATACTCGCGCCCAACTGGCGGCGTAGTTAAACAGAATGATGAAAAGAGAAAGTTTGTCGATGATGTTCTCCCGTTTCTCCGTCTTCGCGAAAGCTGGTCGTGTTGCAGCCGTGCTGGGAATGGGAGCGCTTGGCCTTGGCATGACATCGCTGGTTCTGGCGCCGGTCGCCGCGATGGCGCAGGGCGCTGGCGGCGGTGCGGCTGCACAGCAGATTGCCGACCATTTCTCATCGGTACGCACCATGACCGGCGAGTTCGTGCAGTTCGGCCCGAAGGGTGAGCAGACTGGCGGCACTTTCTATATCGAGCGCCCGGGCAAGATCCGCTTCAACTATAACAATTCCCCGATCCGCGTGATTTCGGATGGCGAATCGGTCGTCATCAATAATCGCAAGCTGGACACCTGGGACCTCTATCCGCTTTCCAAGACGCCCTTGAAGCTTCTGCTGGCAGATCGGATTGATCTGGGTGGGGGACGTCTTCAGAATGTGAAGCAGGAGCCGGACATGACCACGCTCGTGCTGGGCGACAAGTCGATCTTCGGCGATTCGAAAATCACCATGATGTTCGATCCCAAATCCTATGAGCTGAAGCAGTGGACCATTACCGACGCCCAGAAGCTCGATACGACAGTCATGATCTTCAATGTGCGCAGCGGCGTGCGTTTCACCGACGATATGTTCAAGATCGATTATCAGCGCATCGCGATGAAGCGCAAAGGTCAGTAATCGTCAGTTTGTGACAGGCAATCCGTTTGCATTTGCCGGATAAATGATTAGGTTCGCGGCATCTCTTTCGTTGCTGCGAGTCCTATCTTCATGGCCTTTTCCGTTGCTACCTGGAACATCAATTCCGTTCGTCTGCGCATGCCGCTGGTCGAACAGTTTCTGCGCGATTATCAGCCCGATGTTCTGTGTCTTCAGGAAACGAAATGCCCCGACAATCTGTTTCCGTCGAAGGGATTTCGCGCGCTCGGCTATGAACATATCGCGATCAGCGGCCAGAAGGGTTATCATGGCGTGGCGACGGTATCCAAACGTCCGTTGACGGGCGTGGAAAAGATCGGCTTTTGCGACATGGGCGATTGTCGGCACCTGAGCGCTGTGGTGGAGGCAGGCGGCAAAAAGCTCCGCATCCACAATTTCTATGTTCCGGCGGGGGGCGATGAGCCGGACCCGCAGATCAATCCGAAGTTCGCGCACAAGCTGGCTTTTCTCGAGGAAATGCGCGCCATTGTCGCCGACCGGCAGGACGGACATTCATCGGTTCTCGTTGGCGATCTCAATATCGCCCCGCTCGAAAACGATGTCTGGTCGCATAAGCAATTGCTCAAGATCGTCAGCCATACGCCGATCGAAACCGAGACGCTGGAAGACCTGCGTGTGAAAGGCGGATGGAGCGACCTGATGCGGCAGCTTATTCCGGCAGACCAGAAAATCTTCACCTGGTGGAGCTATCGCGCCAAGGACTGGGCCGAATCTGATCGTGGCCGCAGGCTGGATCACGTCTGGGGTTCGGGTGACCTGGAGCAGCACATTCAGGGCCTGCAAATTCTCCGGGACGCGCGCGGTTGGGATCGCCCGTCCGACCACGTTCCGGTTATCGCGACATTTAATCTGGATTAACGGGTCAGCAGCCTCTATATAGAGGCGAGTTCAGACAAGGAGCCAAGAGCAATGGATTATGCAGCACTGTTTCAAATGACCAGTGTGTTCAACCAATCCATGGCTCGCTATGTCCTCTCTTCTGACACTTCAGGGTGTTTCCTTCGTCACGGCTGATGGCCGTACTCTTTTCGAATCCGTCAATTTCAGTGTAACCGCAGGCCGCATCGGTCTGGTCGGACGCAATGGTGTCGGTAAATCAACGCTATTGCGCATCATGAGCGGGATACTGCTTCCGACAAATGGAAGTGTGACCGCAACCGGAAGCATCGGCATGCTGCGGCAGAACATCGGCGGTGGCGATGCCGAGACGCTGGCGGGTCTTTTCGTGGCACGGACCGGTTTCGATATTCTGGCACGCGTCGAACAGGGCGTGGCCAGCGAGAGCGATCTGGACGAGGCCGACTGGCTCTTGCCGCAGCGCTTTACGGACGCGCTGCAGGGGCTTGGCCTGCCCGATATGACTCCCGACACTCCACTTTCAGCCTTGAGCGGAGGCCAGCAAACGCGGGCGGCGCTCGCCGCCCTCATCTTTCATAAGCCCGATCTCATTCTCCTGGATGAGCCGACCAATAATCTCGATCGCGCCGGTCGCCTGGCTGTGGCCGACTTGCTGACCGCCTGGCGGGGCGCGGCCGTCGTGGTCAGCCACGATCGCGAGCTGTTGCAGTCTTTGGATATGATCGCGGAATTGTCCCCCGACGGGCTCCGGCTTTACGGCGGCAACTGGGATTTCTATCAGGGGAAGAGGGCAGAGGAGCGTGAGACGGCGGCACGCGATCTAGCTACAGCGCGGCGCGAGGTCAGGCAGGTCGAACGCAAGGCTCAGGCCGCAGCCGAAAGACAGGCTCGCAGCGACGCGCGCGGTCACAAGTCGCGCGCTGACGCGGGCATGAGCAAGCTTTTGCTCGACGCACGGGAAGATCGTGCGCAACAGTCGAAAGGCCGGGGTGCTGCGCTGGCGGAACGTCAGTCCAGCCGTGCCAGCGAGCAACTGCGGGAGGCCGAGGCAAAAGTCGAGCGCGTGAAGCCGATGCATTTCGATGTGGCGGGCGCGGTTCCACCTTCCGGTCGCGTGATGCTGGATATGCAGAATGTCTCTGGTGGTCCACGGGCCGACCGCCCGGTCATCTGTAATCTGTCGTTGAAGATCGTGGGCGCCGAGCGGGTGGTCGTCTCGGGGCCGAACGGCGCGGGCAAGACCAGTCTGCTGCGGCTGATGACGGGAGAGCTTCAGCCGGTGGCTGGGACCGTCATACGTCCCGCGCGAACGGCGATGTTCGACCAGCAGATGAGTCTCATGGATCGCGGTCAGACCCTTTATGAAAATTATCGTCGTCTCAATCCCGGATCCAACGACAATGAAGCGCGCGCCGCGCTGGCGCGGTTTTCCTTCCGTGGCGAGGGAGCCTCGCGATTTGCCGGGGGGCTCAGCGGCGGCGAGCTGTTACGCGCGGCACTTGCCTGCGTCCTGGGCGGAACCGAACTTCCCGAACTCCTGATCCTCGATGAGCCGACCAATCATCTGGACCTCGATTCCATCGAAGCGCTTGAAACCGCGCTCAATGCATATGAAGGGGCGCTCATCGTTGTGAGTCACGATCAGGCTTTCCTGGACGCCATCGGCACGAAAAGGGTGATTGAGCTGTGAAAAAGGTCAATCGTCGTTGAGCCGCGGCGCGACCTTTTCGATTTCGCCGATCAATTCCAGCAGGTTGCGGCTGATGTGGGAATGAAGCGCGGCTGCCGCTTCCGGATATTCTTCCAGAATACGCCGAAAGATTGCGCGGCTGATGCGGATGACTTCGGTTTCGGCTTCGGCGACAGCACCGGTTAGACGCGAGGTCTGGGCGATGAGGGCCATTTCTCCGATCATGGCGCCGGGGCCGACGGGGCGGATGGCAACCCGCCCCTCGTTTTGTTCGTGAAACAGGGTAATGCTGCCCGATACGACGATATAGGCGCAGTCGGCGCTTTGCCCTTCCCGGAAAAGCTCGCGACCGGCTCTGAGAACAAGGCGTTCGGCACCGAAGGCAAGCAACCGCAGCTGTTCGGCCGTGAAAGACTCGAACAGGCCCACCGTGCCGAGAATGCGAATATCGTCATCAAGCGCCATGGATCGTCAATACACCTGCATCAGGCGTTGTCCATCATGGGACAAGCTTGTATCCCCCGCTTTCTGTGACCAGAAGCGCCGCATTGGACGGGTCTTTTTCTATTTTCTGGCGCAGACGATAGACATGGGTTTCCAGCGTGTGCGTGGTGACGCCCGAATTGTAACCCCACACTTCTTCCAGCAGGACATCGCGGCCGATAACCTTGTCTCCGGCGCGATAGAGGTACTTGATGATCGCCGCTTCCTTTTCGGTGAGGCGAATCTTGCTGCCCTTCTCGTCGATCAGCAGCTTCTGGCCGGGCTTGAACGTATAGGGGCCGACGATGAAGGTCGCATCCTCGCTCTGTTCGTGCTGGCGCAGCTGCGCACGCACGCGGGCCAGAAGCACTGCAAATTTGAACGGCTTGGTGACGTAATCGTTGGCACCCGATTCGAGGCCGAGAATCGTATCCGATTCCGTATCGTGACCGGTGAGCATGATGATCGGCGCCTTGAAGCCGCCTTTACGGAGCAGCTTTACAGCTTCACGTCCGTCCATATCCGGCAAGCCGACATCCATGATCAGGAGGTCTACAATGCCGTTTCGCGCAGTCTGAATGCCCTTGGTGGCATTGTCTTCCTGCAGAATCTGGAATTCTTCGCACAGCTCCAGCTGTTCGACGAGGATGGAACGGAGATCTTCGTCATCGTCCACAATCAGTATCGTACGGCCTGTCATGCCTGTCCTCGTTACTCTTTGATTTAAATGGCTCTTGGTGTTTTATGACATTTAATGCAGACAAGTTGAAGCGGCGAAACGCGAAAGAGGTTTTTGCTCTCGCCGCCAACGGTTTTAAAACATGCATGTCACGGAGGCGGGGGCTTGGCCAGATACGAAATCAGCCGGGGAATTGGCGTCATTGATGTGCGGGCCAAACCGGGCCACAAGACTCGCGGCTTGCTTGTTGCGGGCAATCTGGTGCTGGAATGTGCTCTTGGCAAGGGGGGAATCAGCGCTTTCAAGCGCGAAGGTGATGGCGCGACGCCCCTGGCGACGATGCGGCTGCTCTATGGATACCGTCGCGGCGACAAGGGTTTGCTGCCCTCCTCACGGTTGCCGCTTGGTCGCGTTCGCCGTCTCGACGGCTGGTGCGATGCGCCGTCGGATGCCAATTACAACCGGCCTGTCCGGCTGCCTTATGCCGCAAGTCATGAGGATATGTGGCGACGCGACGATCTCTACGATGTCTGCATCGTCATGGATTGGAACATCGCGCCGCGCCGCCGCGGATGCGGCAGCGCGATCTTCTTTCATCTGGCGCGCCCCGGCTATACACCCACCGAAGGCTGCATAGCATTGAGGCGCGCCGACATGGCGCGCCTTCTGCCTCACCTGACGGACCGGACCGTGATCCGCGTCCTGAGATAGCTTTTTAGTGTATGGCGGCGACTTTGACCTCGTTGCCATTGGCATCGTAAAGCTTGCCGTTCAGGAAATAATCCCCGTCATGCAGCTCTGCGATGTTGTGATGGCGGATGATGCGTTCCGTACCTTCCGCAAAGACCGACATCTGGTTGCTGTTGCCGAGCTTGATCTCATTGAACATCAGGTTAAGCGCAATAGCCATCAACGCCGCCGAACTGATGCCGGAATGGAAAATGGTTTCAAACCAGGTCGGGAAGTGGTGATAGAACTGCGGCGCGGCAATCGGGATCATGCCGAACCCGATGGAGGTTGCCACGATGATGAGATTGATATTGTTCTCGTAGTCCACCTTGGCAAGCGTGCGGATGCCGCTTGCAGCCACCGTGCCGAACAGGACGATGCCCGCTCCGCCCAGAACAGCCGGAGGAACGCAGGCAATCACCCGGCCCATTACCGGCAAGAGACCGAGTGTGATGAGAATCAATCCGCCGGTTGCCACGACATAGCGGCTTTTCACACCCGTCACCGCGACAAGGCCGACATTCTGAGCAAAAGCGCTTTGGGTAAACGAGCCCACCACGGGCGATAGGATGCTGGACAGCATATCCGCACGAAGGCCGTTGGCCAGACGCCGCGAATCCACTTTCGTGCCGATGATCTCACCGACGGCCAGAATGTCCGCAGAAGTCTCGACGAGCGTGACCATGATCACGATAAACATCGAGAGCGTTGCCGCAAGGCTGAATACCGGCATGCCGAAATGAAAGATTTCAGGCAGCGCCATCATCGAACCTTCGCCCACCCGGGAAAAGTCCGTCATGCCGAGCGCCCAGGCGATAAAGGTTCCGATGACCATGGCGAGCAGGATCGAAAGCCGGGAAATCGTGGCATTGCCCATCTTGCTGAGAATGAGAACGATAACCAGCGTGAGGCCTGCAAGGCCGATATTGGCCATGCTGCCGAATTCGGGACTGTTGCTGTCGCCGCCCATGGCCCACCGTGCTGCTACCGGCATCAGCGTCAGGCCGATGGTGGTGATGACGATGCCGGTGACGAGCGGCGGAAAGAAACGCGTTATCCGCGAGAATATCGGCGTGATGATAAGGCCGATCACCGCTGCCGCGATGACGGCACCCAGCACGACCTGCAAGCCTGCCTCGCCGGTCTGGCTCGAAGTGACGATGGCGACCATCGTTGCGACGCCCGAAAAGGAGACCCCCTGAACCAGAGGCAGCTGGCAGCCGAAGAAGGGGATGCCGATGGTTTGCAGGACGGTTGCAACGCCGCCGGCAAAAAGCGACGCAGTGATCAGCAGACCGATTTCGGCCGGGCTGAGGCCTGCCGCCTGTCCAATGATCAGCGGAACCGCCACGATGCCTCCATACATGGTCAGCACATGCTGGAAACCGTAAGCCAGATTGGCCGTGACAGATAGTTTTTCATCTTCGGGACGCGAAAGCGTATCCGCCCCGGACTGGTGCGTATTCAATGATACTCCCTCCCAGCAGGCGCGAACGCATCGCCAGCCTGCTCTCTCCGTTCTCCCTGCGCTGGATCGTCATGGCATCATGTCATTCGACGCCCAGACCGACGATGCAATGCGCGATGTCTCCTCCAAAGACATGTCGCAGGAGTATAACCGGAGCCGTCTGGATGACTGTGCTTCTTTTGGTTGAAATTGTTTTCGATGCGAGAGCGCTAATGCCGAGGGGTTTTCAGCTGTCGGCTTTGCTGCGGGCGTCCCGCATTGCGTCGCGGAGCACCGCAAAGACGTATGGTTCCAGCGACTGCGCGACGTTGAAGCGCAGGAAGGCGCCTGCCGTGCGCGAGGGACTGAAGACGTCGCCCGGTGCCAGAAGCACACCTTTTTCCAGAGCATGCCGGGCAACCTGTCCGGAGTCCAGCCCATCCGGCAATTTTGCCCAAAGGAACATGCCGCCCTGTGGTTCGGTCCAAAGCGTGAGGCCCT
This sequence comes from Brucella intermedia LMG 3301, assembly GCF_000182645.1. Classification (NCBI taxonomy): domain Bacteria; kingdom Pseudomonadati; phylum Pseudomonadota; class Alphaproteobacteria; order Hyphomicrobiales; family Brucellaceae; genus Brucella; species Brucella intermedia. Next base: position 2,363,082 of record NZ_ACQA01000001.1, on the reverse strand, counting down.
CGGCTTTCAGGCGGCTGGCTGTCAGCGTCATGGCGTCGGCCAGCTTGGCGCGCAGGCTGTCGACATGGCGGCGATAGGTGCCGTCGGTCAGGAGTGCATGCACGATCTGCGGTGACATTGCATTGCCGCCGAAGCTTGTCGCGAGCTTCAGGTCGGTGAGCCCGTCGATCCAGTCGCGACGCCCGGCGATATAGCCGACGCGGGCGGCCGCCGACAGCGTCTTGGAGAAGCTGCCGATATGCAGAACGCGATCGAACCCGTCGAGTTCGGCAAGCAGCGGCGCAGGAGAAGGATGAAAGTCACCGAAGATATTGTCTTCAACCAGCGTGATGCCGTGCGCTTCGGCGAGCTTCAGCAGCCGGTGCGCCGTGGCCGGTGTCATTGAGCCGCCGGTTGGATTATGCAGCCCTGCATTGGATATATAGAGTTTCGGCGTGTGTTCGTTCGCAGCGCTCGCAAAGGCTTCGAGGTCGGGACCGGTAGTGGTATAGGGGACGCCGACGATCTTGACGCGGTGCGTCAGAAGCGCGGCCTGGAAGTTGAAATAACAGGGATCATCGACCAGAACCGTATCTCCCGGCTGCAGAAGGTAGCGGCAGATGAGATCGAGCGCCTGCGTGCCGGAATCGGCCAGCAATATTTCTCCACTCGAAACGTCGATCCCCTGTTCGCCGAGCCGATGTGCCAGATGCTGGCGCATGGGGCGGAAGCCCAGCGGTTCGCCGTAGGTCGCCAGATTGCTTGTTTCATCCCGGGCGACCATGCGCATCGCGCGCCGGATCGCATCCTGCGGAAGCCACGCATCGGGCAGCCAGCCACATCCCGGCTTCAGGGTGGCTTCGTTTGCCTCCAGCGATTGGCGCATGACCCAGAACGGATCAATCTGGCGTTCCTTGTGCGGTGTATGGGCGGCGAGGGAAAACGGCTGACGCGCGCGCTCCGAAACATAGAATCCGGCACCGCGCCGCGACTGGATGATCCCTTCCGCCACCAGCCGATCATAAGCTTCGACGACGGTGGATTTCGACACGTTCATGGTTTCGGCGAGGCGACGGATGGAAGGCAGTCTGGCGCCGGGTGCGAGGCTCATCGCGGTAATGCGTCCGCGAATAATGCCCATCACCCTTTCGACGAGCGGGATTTTGTCGACGGCGGCGTCCTCCTTGCCGCGCTCGATTTCGCCGCTTGCATAAGCGGCTTCTACAGCTTCGAGGCTGCGCAGCAGGCCCGTCGAAATCATCTGTACTATCCCTTGTACCAGTACAGTTTGTCAGAATTGTCCAGAAACTGTCCCTGATTAATCCGGCAGTTTCACGGCATTGTCTCGCGAATCCTTATACGATTTTAGAGAAAGCCGAAAAGACACAATGCGTAAAAATGTTGGGAGTAAAACTGCGGGATGGATCAACGGGTTTCTGGGTGTATTGATTTTCTCCGGGTCGCTGCCGGCAACGCGACTGGCCGTTATCGATATCGATCCTACCTTCCTGACAATGGCGCGCGCATCCATTGCCGGTGCGCTGGGACTGGCGCTTCTGCTGGCCTTTCGGGAACCTTTTCCTCGCCGCAACGACGTGATTTCGCTGGTCGTGGTGGCGCTCGGCGTGGTTGTCGGCTTTCCGCTTCTCACGGGGTTGGCACTCCAGCACATGACCTCCGCCCATGCGATTGTCTTTATCGGATTGCTGCCGCTCGCCACCGCAATCTTCGCTGTCCTGCGCGGAGGGGAGCGTCCGCGTCCGACGTTCTGGCTGTTTTCCGTGGTCGGGAGCCTCATCGTCGCGTCCTATGCCTACGGGCAGGGGAGCCAGTCTACCCTTCTGGGTGACGTGCTGATGCTCGCTGCCGTTATCGTCTGCGGGCTGGGCTATGCGGAAGGCGCGCAGCTTTCGCGCAGGCTCGGCGGCTGGCAGGTGATCTGCTGGGCGCTGGTGTTCTCGCTGCCGGTCATGCTGCCGCTGAGCGTCATGACGCGTCCGGAGACATGGGTCGGCATCGGCACGCCAGCCTGGATAAGCCTCGGCTATGTCTCGCTGTTCTCGATGCTGATCGGCTTTTTCTTCTGGTATCGTGGTCTCGCGCAGGGCGGAGCCGCCAGTGTCGGCCAGTTGCAGCTTCTCCAGCCGTTCTTTGGGCTTATGCTGGCCGCCGGTATCGCGGGTGAACCCGTCAGCATGGGGATGGTGGCGACGGCTGCTGTGGTGGTGGTCTGCGTGGCGGGCGCGAAGCGTTTTGCTTAACCAAAGCTCCAGACGGTCGTGTGCTTGACCTCCGCATCTTCAAGGGCGCGGGTGACAGGCACGGTATAGACGGCAAGCTGTTGCAGCTTTTCTTTGGGCAGATAGGCGCGGCCCGGATCACCCACGATGATGCGGGTGCCGCGTTGGCTAAGCTTCGAAAACCAGGGAATAAGCCGCTCGGCGAGCGGCTTTTCATAAAAGACATCGCCTGCCAGGACCACATCCCAGCCGCCATCCTGCCCGATGAGGTCATCCAGAGTGGGGGAAACCGTCACGCCATTGGCCGATGCATTGATCTCAATGGCGGGAAGCGCGAAGGGATCGATATCGGATGCCAGCACGCTTGCAGCGCCCGCCTGCATGGCAGCGATGGCGACAAGGCCGGAACCCGACGCGAAATCGAGAATGGTCTTGCCTTTGACTGTTTCGGGATGATCGAGGATATAGCGCGCCACACCCTGACCGCCCGCCCATGCGAAAGCCCAGAAGGGCGGCGGCAGGCCGATTGTCGCAAGCTCTTCTTCCGTCTTGTGCCAGAGGTCGTGGGCTTCGTCGGCCAGATGCAGGCGAATTTCCGGCACATGCGGCGGCGCTTGCAGACTGGTATTGGCCAGAATGAAATCGCGCGCGGTTCTATGTGCCGGATCGAGCATCAGAACATGCTTTTCCAAAGCGGGTTCCGGTTGGAAGATGAGACGCTCATGCCAGAGCATCCTCTCGGTCCAGTCCGCCCATGCGGCAGACTTCGATCCATTCGTCTTCCGTCACCGGCTGCACCGAAAGGCGCATCGAGGTGACGAGCGCCATCTTCTCCAGCTTCGGATTGGCCTTCACGTCTTTCAGCGTTACCGGCTTCGGCATGTCGCGGACAGCCCTGATATCCACGCATTCCCAGCGTGGATCGTCCGTTGTGCTGTCGTGATGCGCCAGCGCACAGACCTCAACGATGCCGACGACTTCCAGCCCTTCATTGGAATGATAGAAGAAGCCCTTGTCGCCCAGTTTCATGGCGCGCATGTTGTTGCGCGCCAGATAATTGCGCACGCCATCCCATTGCTCGCCTTTTTCGCCACGGGCCTTCTGCATATCCCATGACCATTTGAAGGGTTCGGATTTGAACAGCCAGTAAGCCATCAGTCATGAGCCTCAAGCGTTGGCCGGATTGTTGATCGCCCAGTTCCACGGGCGCACGGTCACGTTCTCGAACAGGCCTGCCAATGCATAGGGATCATTGGTGGCGATCTTTTCCGCTGCGGCTTGGTCGGCAGCTTCCACAACGACCAGACTGCCGTTCGGTTTGCCGTCTTCCCCAAGGAAGGGGCCTGCGAACTTCAGCCCGTCACCAAGAGCTTTGAGATAATCGAGATGGGCGGGGCGCGTATCGAGGCGCACTTGCAGATGGTCCGGTTTGTCGTTGCACAGAAGAGCAAAAAGCATTGTCAATCATCCTTTCCGTTCGAGCATGGTCTTGTCCGAAAACCGTTTCACACTTTTCGGGATGCGCCCTAGAGCATGTCTCCCGAAAGCGGGAACCGGTTTCGTGTCAAAGACATGCGATAAAACAAATAGATAGAGCATTTCCAATGATTCAATCAAAAAAGGAAATGCTCTAGTTGTTTAGTCCTCGGTCTTGAGTGGTCGGTTGAGCAGAGCCGTCACGGCTTCGTCAATGGTGATGGTCCCGTCCAGCAGTGCGCCCGTCGCATCGATGATGGGGGCGGAGATGGCGTGTTTGCGGCATAATTCGGCGGCAATCGGCGCGGTGGCCACGCCTTCGGCGAGCGGGCGATTGGTGAGGTCTTCTCCGCGGCCAAGTGCCAGTCCGTAGGAATAGTTGCGCGACTGCGACGAGGAACAGGTCAGCATCAGATCGCCAAGGCCGGAAAGGCCCATGATCGTTTCAGGCTTAGCCCCCATGGCCTGTCCGATGCGGCGCAGTTCCGCGAAACCCCGCGTGACGAGTGCGGCCTGCGCGCTTGCGCCAAACCCGCGCCCGACGGCAGCACCGGCGGCAATGGCAAGGACATTTTTCAAGGCACCGCCGATTTCGACGCCTTTAAGGTCGGTTGTTGAATAGCAACGGAAAGCCGGGCCGGATAGAAGCGCTGCAAGCTGATCGGCGGTTGCCGCATCCTCGCAGGCAACCGTCACGGCGGTCGGCAGCCCTCGGGCAACATCCGTCGCAAAGCTTGGACCGGAGAGTGCGGCAATCCGGTGGTTCGGCAGAACCTCGGCCACCACTTCCGACATCAGCCGCCCGGTGGCGCGTTCTATCCCCTTGGCGCAAAGCACGACGGGCGCTGTTTGCGGAATGAGGCTGCTCAATTGCGAAAGCCCGGTACGCATGGCCTGGGCAGGAATGACCGCCAGAACGGCATCCGCACCATCTACGACCGCGGCAACATCCGTGCTTGCTTGAATAGCGACGGGAAGCGCGATTTCGCCCAGATAGCGCGGATTGCGCTGTGTCCGGTTGATGGCCTCGACCGTCTCGTCGTCGCGGGCATAAAGCCAAGTGTCGTGGCCGCTGCTGCTTGCCATGGCCGCAAGGGCCGTGCCCCAGGCGCCGCCGCCCAGAATGGCGATCTTGCTGGTTTTTCCGCTCATGCCCTGACCGCTCATGCCCCGCCCGCTCATGCCTTCGCTCCGCGTCGTCCGGTGCCGATCAGCGGAGCTGATTTCTCATCAAGCGGCCAGCGTGAGCGCGGCGCGAGATCAAGCCTATCGGGCGCTTCGGTTGCTGCCCGCTCGGCACCAGCCCAGGCGATCATCGCGGCATTGTCGGTGCACAGATCGAGCGGCGGCGCGACAAAGCTGAAACCATGCCGGGCACATAGACTTTCCAGCGCGGCTCGCAACGTCTTGTTGGCTGCAACCCCGCCAGCGACCACGAGCGCCGGTGTTTCACAATCGGGAAATTCATTTCTGAAACGTTCCAGCGATCGGCCCACCCGGTCGGACAGCGTGTCGGCAACCGCAGCCTGAAAAGAGGCGCAAATATCGGCCACGTCCTGGTCCGACAATGGCACCAGCTCTGTCGCCGTCTGACGCACGGCAGTCTTGAGGCCCGAAAAGGAAAAATCGAGCCGCGCTTCGCCTTTCAACGGTCGCGGCAGAGCGAATCGCTTCGGATCGCCCTGAAGTGCCATGCGTTCAACTGCCGGGCCGCCGGGATAGGGCAGGCCCAGAAGCTTTGCCGTCTTGTCGAAGGCTTCGCCGAGTGCGTCATCAATCGTGGTGCCAAGGCGTTCGTAATCGCCAATGCCGCGTACCAGAACCATCTGCGTGTGACCGCCGGAAACGAGCAGCAGCAGATAGGGGAAAGGCAGACCATCGGTGAGACGCGCCGTCAGGGCGTGGCCTTCCAGATGGTTGACGGCATAAAACGGCTTCTGCGCCGCCATGGCCAGCGCCTTGGCAGTCATCAGTCCGACGATCAGCCCGCCGATCAGTCCCGGTCCCGCCGTGGCTGCCACTGCATCAACATCGGCAAGCTTCATGCCGGCATCGTCCAGCGCCCGTTCAATCAGCCGATCCAGCGCCTCGACATGGGCACGTGCAGCAATCTCCGGCACCACGCCGCCATAGGGCTCGTGCTCGGCGATCTGGCTCAAAACCACGTTGGACAGAATCCGTCCTTCGCCCCGGTCGTCGCGTTCAACGATCGCGGCGGCTGTTTCGTCGCAACTTGTTTCTATTCCAAGAATGCGCATTTGCGGTTAGACCCTGCCTGTCTCATAATTCATTGAAAAATCCGGTACCATGGACGACGCAATATGCAAACAGCATCCTTGAAGAATGGCACGTTGAAGATAGGCACGCGGGGCAGCAAGCTTGCTCTCGCCCAGGCTTACGAGACGCGTCGCCGCCTGATGGAGGCACATGGTCTTCCGGAAGAAGCCATAGAAATCGTTCCCATGTCGACGGCGGGCGACCGCATTCAGGATCGCGCGCTTTCCGAAATCGGCGGCAAGGGGCTTTTCACCGAAGAAATCGAGCAGGCGCTGACGGACGGGCGAATCGATCTCGCCGTCCATTCGACCAAGGATATGCCGACGGTCCTGCCGGACGGTCTTCATCTTTCCGTTTTCCTTGAGCGCGAAGATCCGCGCGATGCTTTTATCGGCCGCACGGCCTCTCGGCTTCTCGACCTGCCGCAAGGAGCGACGGTCGGATCGTCATCATTGCGTCGTCAGGCCCTGATCCGTCGCCTTCGACCCGACATACAAGTGGTGATCTTTCGCGGCAATGTCGATACCCGTCTGCGCAAGCTGGAAGCTGGCGAAGTCGACGGGACATTTCTCGCCTGCGCGGGGTTACGGCGTCTGGGCCTTGGTGATGTCATTACCGAGTTGGTCGATCCGGAAAGCTTTCTGCCCGCACCGGGACAGGGCGCCATCGGGATCGAGACTCGTATCGGGGATACACGCATCGATGCGCTGCTGGCGCCTCTCGCACATCGCGAAACAGGCATAGCCCTTGCCTGTGAACGGGCGTTTCTGGCTGCCCTTGACGGTTCCTGCCGCACACCGATAGCGGGTCTTGCAACCGTGGACGGCGATAGGGTTTCATTCCACGGCATGATCCTGAAGCCGGACGGGTCTGAGGCGCATGAGATAAGGGCTGAGGGTCCGGTATCGAATGCCGCCGCACTGGGTAGGGAAGCCGCAGAGCGGATACGCGCCAAGGCGGGTCCGCAATTCTTTGAAGGCTGGGAGTAGACTTGACGGGGCGGGCGCACGCCATTTCGCTCGGCCGTGTTCTGGTGACGCGGCCACAGCCAGCTGGCTCTGAGACCGCCGCAAGACTGGTGTCTGGGGGCTATGAACCGGTTCTGCTTCCGCTGAGCCGGACCATTGCGCTTTCCTTCGCTTTCCCCGAAGGCCCATTTGCGGCTTTGACAGTGACGAGCGCCAATGCCTTCCGCCATCTGGATATGGAACGGCTGAAGCTGTTTCTTGGCTTGCCGCTCTTTGCCGTGGGGCAGGGAACGGCACAGGCCGCACGGAAGGCCGGTTTCGGCCACGTGATCGACGGCGGCGGCGATGCGGTTCGGCTTGCGGCGACCATGCAGCGCGAACTTCCCGCACAAGCCCGTATCCTTTATCTCGCCGGAAGGGTGCGCCAGCCGGTTTTTGAAGACGAAATGAAGGCTGCGAAACTTGATATGCATGCCGTCGATGTCTACGACACCGAGGCGATCGCTTACACGAGTGCGGCACTTCGAAATGCGCTGGGCGACACGCCTTTTGCCGCAGTCATGCTCTATTCCGGTGTTGCAGCGACGAGCCTTGTGGCGGCGATGCGCGAAATCGAACCGCCTTTTGACGAGAAAACACGATTCCTGTGCATTTCGGCCCGTGTAGCTGGCCGATTGCCGCCGGTCTGGCGGGCAAATGCGCTTGTTGCGGACCATCCCGATGAAGAAGGACTTTTCCGGCTGTTTGCCAAACTTTGACTCATTTTGGCGCAACCTTCCTTCATCTGGCGATTTTATCTGCTAGAGTTTGAGTCAACCAATCGGCACTTTCGAGAGGATCCATGGCGAAACCCGGCACTCCGCGACATTCCAAATCGGCCCGTAATCCCGTGACGATCAATCTCGATCCCTCGGATGTGAAGCGGGTTGACGAACCAGCGAAGGCAACGCCAGACGCGGAGCCGGTGGGAAATTTTTCAAAATCCGAGAGCGCAAAGCCGGAAGCTGCAAAGCCCGTCCCACCCAAGGCGGAATCGTCAACCGCCGAAAAGACCGTGAAGACGGAAAAGCCTGAAAGTGTGGCATATGCGAAACCGCCCTTTACGTCGGGTGTGAAACCAGACCCCCATCAGCCTGCACAAAAGAACGGCGCGGGGGCCTCACACCTCCTTGCCGGTATTGCGGGCGGCGTGATCGGGCTTGGCGGTCTGCTGGCCCTGCAATGGGGCAATGTTATCCCGTCTCCGGGCGCGAAAGTGACGACGGAACAGCTGGCGCATATGGAACAGCAGATCGCCGATCTGCGGAGCAATCCGGCACCGGCGCCACTCGACGATGCAAGCCGCGCGCAGCTTGCAGCTCTGGAAAAGAACGTGCAGGCAGCCGAAATCAAGGCGGAAGCGGTTGCAGGTTCCTTCGCCGATCTCCAGCAGCAGATAGCGGCCTTGCCGAAGGAAACTGGCCAGCAAGCCGCAGCCGATACGTCTGCTTTGACCGAGCGGCTTGATGCGCTGGAAACCAAGCTTTCAGCAGCGCAAAACAGGGCCGATGAGGCGACAGCCGGAGTTACGGGAAATACCGGCACGATTTCATCGCTTGAATCGAAACTGACGTCCTTGCAGGAAAAGGTCACTCAGGCTTCCCGACAGCCGGATGCGACGGTGCTGATAGCAGCCAACGCGTTGAAAATGGCGATCGATCGCGGCGGTTCGTTCAAGGCGGAACTCGACACCTATGCGTCGATTGCACCGGATGAAGCCTCCATCGAACAGTTGCGTGCCCACGCCGACAAGGGCGTCCCGACTGTTGCAGATCTGAATGCGTGGTTCGGTGCCGTCGCAAACCGGATTGTTGTAACAGAGAACAAGCTGCCTCCAGACGCCGGGATTTGGGACCAGCTTGTCGCCAGCGCCAGAGGATTGGTCAGCGTGCGCCCCTGTTGCTGGCAATGTCAGCGGCACCGGCGTCGGCCCGATCACTGCCCGTATGGAGGCTGCCCTTCAGGCTGGCGATCTGGAGCGCGCGCTCACCGAGTGGGAACAGTTGCCTGCCGATGCCAAGGCAACTTCGCAGGAATTTGCCGATCAGATGCGGGCGCGGCGTGATGCCGACGCGCTTGTGCAGCGACTTGTTGCCGACAGCTTAAAACCCAAGGCGTCCGCAGATGAAACCGGCGGGGCTCCGGCCTCTTCCGGCCAATAGGAGACGAGCCGATGCTGCGGGTCCTGTTTTATCTCGTCATCGTTGCTGCCCTTGGCTTCGGCTTTGCCTGGCTTGCGGACCGTCCGGGCGAACTCGATGTCACTTTCGCGGGCAACCACTACAATGTGCCGCTGATTACCGCCGTTGCGGGGATCGTTGCCATCGTCGCGGCAATCCTCATCCTGTGGTGGCTGGTCAAGAGCATCATACAGTCCCCTTACACGCTGCGCCGTCATTTTCGGGCGCGCAAGCGTGACCGGGGCTATCAATCGCTTTCGACCGGACTGATCGCAGCCGGTGCAGGCGATGCGGAAGCCGCGCGCCGCATGACGAAGCAGGCAGGCCAGTTGTTGAGTTCCGATCAGGAGCCGCTGATAAAGCTTCTGGAAGCACAGACGGCCATGCTCGAAGGGCGCACGGAAGATGCCCGCAAGGGTTTCGAGGCGATGGTGGACGATCCCGAGACCCGGCTGCTCGGCTTGCGTGGACTTTATATCGAAGCCCAGCGCGTGGGCGCTCACGATGCTGCCCGCCACTATGCCGCCGAAGCCGCCGCCCAGGCCCCACAACTCGAATGGGCTTCGTCAGCGGTGATGGGTCAGTTTTGTGCCGAGGGCGACTGGGACGCTGCACTGAAGCTTGTCGATGCACGCAAGCAGGCGCTCAGCCATAGCAAGGATGTGGTGAAGAAGGAGCGCGCCGCGCTTTTGACTGCCAAGGCAATGGCGGTCGTCGATGTCGACCATGCGCAGGCGCGGACGCTTGCGCTGGAGGCGAACAAGCTCGCACCCGATCTGGTTCCCGCCGCCGTGGTTGCTGCGCGTGCGCTATTTTCCGATGGTGATATCCGGAAAGGCTCGAAGATTCTGGAAGCGGCCTGGAAACGGTTTCCGCATCCTGACATTGCCTCAACCTATGTCTATGCGCGATCCGGTGATACGGCACAGGATCGCCTGAAGCGTGCCAAGCATCTCGTATCGTTGCGCTCCAACAATGCCGAGGGCAGTCTTGCTCTGGCGCGTGCGGCTTACGAGGCGGGCGATTATCGCCTTGCCCGCGACAATGCCGAGCAGGTTCTGCGTGCGTCGCCGCGCGAAAGCGCCTATCTGCTGCTTGCTGACATCGAAGAAGCTGAAACCGGTGATCAGGGCAAGGTTCGTGAATGGCTGGCGCGTGCCGTCAAGGCACCGCGCGATCCCGCCTGGACTGCCGATGGCTATGTTTCCGAACAATGGTCGCCGGGTATCGCCGGTTACCGGACGGCTGAACAGTTTCGAGTGGAAGGTTCCTGTGGTGGAACTGGCCCCAGTCATCGAGGCGGAGAAGCCCGAAATCAAAGGGCCGGTGGAAACCAAACCGATCAATCAGATCGTTCTGGCAGAGCCTGGGGAAAAGGCCGACGTGACGGCAGCCGCAGTGCGTGCCGGAAACAAGCCGATCGTTCGCGATGTTGAGGAGGCTGTGGTCATCGTGCCAGCAGCCGAGCCAGTCAAGGGGCCCTCCATGCCTCCGGTGCCCAAGCTCGACGAGATGAAGCCGCCTGTGCCTGTTGATGTTACCGGCGCAAGTGATTCAGAGGATGGGCAGCATCACGCGCATATCGTGGTGGATGATCCGGGCGTCGATGAAGGCCAAACTGCTCAAAAGGCGCAGAGCGGATTGCGGCTATTCTGATTCTGCCCCGCTGATCGTTGCCGAAAAACAACGCAGCGCAACTCTTGGACGCTAAACGGTTGTATAGGCCGTTTAGCGCCTTGCGCGGCGTGTCCAGCCCGTTACCTTCAATCTTGCTGATGAAATATGCCAACGCCGCCGATACGGCCGGCAAGCTCTAATGTGGCAGCGAGGTTGAATGTTCGATCGTCTTCTGGATTTTCTAAAAGAACTTCCGGCCAGCGGTTTTCGTGACCGGAATGAAAAATTTTCCAATGACGACCCGCGACTGGCTGCCGCCGCCCTGCTTTATCACATCATGGATGCTGACGGTGAAACGCGTGAAAGCGAGCGCAAGAAGCTCTCTTCAATGTTGTCGCTGAAGTATGGTCTGAAGGGCGACAGTCTGAAGCGGCTGATCCGTGCAGCCGAAAAAGCCGATCAGGAAGCAATCGATCTGTCGGATTTCACGTCTGTCCTCAAGCGGCAGCTCGACTATCAGGCTCGTCTCGACCTGATCGGCCTGATGTGGGAAATGGTTTATGCCGACGGCAAGGTGAGCGAAGTCGAGGCAGACGTGATGTGGCGGGTGGCCGAACTGGTCGGCATCCGGCAAGATGACCGGAATGCCATAGAGGATCGCATGGACAAGGCGAAGCGGAGCACCTCCGCCTCCTGAAACCCCCGGTATTCCAGATGATCAGGTCCGGCCTTGCAGGTGCCGGGCCTTACGCAGTTGCGGGAACATGGCAGCCCAGGCGATGGCAACGGCGATCGATCCCAGTCCGCCGATGACAACGGCGGGAACGGCGCCGATGGCCGCGGCCATCAGACCGGCGCGGAATTCGCCCAGTTCGTTCGATGCGCCGACGAAGACCATATTGACCGCATTGACGCGGCCACGCACATGATCGGGCGTCCACAACTGCATCAGCGTTTCCCGGATATAGACGCTGATCATGTCAGCGGCGCCCGCAAGCGCAAGGGCAACGACCGACAGCCACGTCAGTGTAGAAACGCCGAAAATAATATTGAAGAAGCCGAAGAGGCCGACAAAGACGAACATCACGCGGCCAGCATGATCGCGGATCGGGTGTCCGGCCAGCCAGATGGCGGTCAGAACAGCGCCAATACCGGGAGCGGAGCGCAGCAATCCAAGCCCCCACGGCCCGAGATCGAGGATATCGCGCGCATAAATCGGCAGCAGTGCCACTGTCCCGCCGAGGAGAACGGCGAAGAGATCAAGGGAAATCGCGCCGAGGACAATCTTTTCCTTCCAGATGTAGCGGAACCCGGCCAGCATGCTCGTCAGCGACCGTTGTTCGGCGAGCGTGTGCTGCTTTGGCTTGGGGATGGAGAAGATCAGGACCGAACCGATGAGCAGAAAGACAGTTGCGACGGAGTAGGCCGCCACCGGCGAAATGCCGTAAAGCAGGCCGCCTGCGACCGGACCGACAATGGTAGCCACCTGCCATGCGGATGAGTTCCACGAAACGGCGTTGGCGAAATCCTCCGTCGGCACGAGGTTGACCACGAGCGAAGCTGAGGATGGTCCGAGAAACGCACGCGCCACGCCAAAAAGTGTCAGTGCCGCAAAGACGGTAAGGGGCTCAAACAGGCCTGCGAGCGTCAGACCGAGCAGCAATGCCGTCACGATGCTTTCCAGGATGAGCGAAAGGCCCATGATGAAGCGTCTGCCGAAACGGTCGGCGGCGGCGCCGGTCACCAGAACGAGCAGCAGCGACGGCAGAAACTGCACCAGCCCGACCATGCCCAGATTGAAGGCGTCGCGGGTCAGATCATAGATCTGCCAGCCCACAGACACACTTACGATCTGTACCGCAAAAGCGCTCAGGAAACGGGCGCCCCAATATTTTTTGAAGGCAGAGTGCCGGAACGCTGCGTAACGATCAGCAGAAGAAGCGTCGGTTGTGGGGGACATTGCTCATAACATCTGAAGCATTTCCAGCAAAAGTGCGAAGCGATCTTGCGTTGGACAATGCGGGACAACAAGAAGATAGACGTTACTTACAGCATCCTTCCCATGATCGGAACCACTTTTGTGAACTATTTTGTAAGGCAGGAACCGGAAAATTGCGGTGCGGCCTGAAAGCAGAAAAGGCCGGTTTGAACCGGCCTTTCCTTGTTGTTGAGGGTTGTCGTTTCGGATCAATCCTTGCCGAGCAGACCCTTCCAGATGATTGCGCCGATCGCGGCGCCGATGAGCGGTGCAACCCAGAACAGCCAAAGCTGACCGAGTGCTGCCGTTTCGGCAAATAGAGCCACAC